>NZ_JBDZDI010000008.1:0-193635 GCF_040044975.1 Gordonia oleivorans | reverse complement strand
CGCGGCAACTCCAGATACTCCCGGACATAGGCTGTGATCTCAGCGATCGTGTAACCAGCACTAATACTCATGTTGTGAACCTCCTCCTCGGAAGTGACTCACACCCAGATTGGCATACAACGGGTCGAGCCGACCGGAGCACTAGCGAAGGTCGTGTCGAGACCTCGCAAGCCGACGCTGAAACCTCAATCACACCAACCACATTGAGCCATCCACACCCTGTGGATAGAAAACACTTGCGACTCACGTAGAAAGTGGCTATAATAGAACACATACGCCACAACGGTCTTCTCGGGGGAGGTGACATCAGCATGACAGACACCACCGACAGTCCCATGTCACAACCACTGCAGCTGATGCACCAGATCAACGCGTTGCTCGACGAGCTGGCCAAGACTCCGATGACCGCCTGCTCCGACCTCGAAGTCATCGAAGCGGCGAAACTGTCCGAACAGATCGCGACCCGTACTCACTTTCAGGGTGACCGGGCGATCCTGGAAATTTCTGATCGCAGTGTGCACCGCAAAGTCGGCAAAGTCAGCCTGTCGAACTTCCTGAACTATGATCTGCGGATCGCGCAACCCACCATGCGCATCGCGCATATGAAGGCCACCGCACGATTCCACGGGCTGACCGGGCAACCCGAGGAACCGAAATACCCCACCCTCTCCGATGCCTATGAGAAGGGTTTGATCGGTCACACCCACCTGTCGGCGGCGTTGGAAGCATTGGACAAGATCCCGGGCGCCGTCGCGCATGACAAGAAGGTCGCGGCCGAAGCCACTTTGGGGGAGAAAGCCACCGAACACATCCCCGCCGACATCACCACGATGGGTGCCCGGATCTTGGCGCACCTCGACCCCGACGGGCAGTTGGTGGAGGAGAAGGAACGCCAACAGCGTCGTAACCTGTGGATCAACCAGTCCCGTGTCGATGGGATGGCGAAACTCAACGGGCACCTCCCGCCGGTCACCCGCGCCTTGTGGGACTCCATGCTGGATGCGTGGGCGAAACCCGGGATGAATAATCTTCACGATCCGGAATCGCCGACCGGTGCGATCGGGGATGCCGACCCCGACGTGTTGGCCGCGGCGGTCAAACGTGACGACCGCAGCCAAGCGCAACGCAATCTTGATGCGATGCACGTGTTGTTGGTGTCGGCGATGAAGGAAGGCGTGCTCGGCAAAACCCATCGGGGTTTGCCGGTCGCGTTGATCGCGAAAGCGTTCGTGACGGATCTGCTGGCCGGGGCCGGATATGCCACCACCGCTTCTGGATCCACCATTCCTATTCCGGATTTGCTGAGTGCGTTGGGTGAGGTCACCGACCCCACCGATGTGCAGCAGTACCTGGCGGTGTTCTCCGACGCCATCGACCTCCCCCTGTATCTCGGGCGGGCCCGGCGGTTGGCATCCACCGAGCAGCGGATCGCGTCGTTCTCCCGCACCGGTGGTGAAGTGTGCTCCTTCCCCGGTTGCGGGCAACCCGCCTCCCACTCGGAAATGCATCACGCCAAAGAAGACTGGGCCAACGGCGGGAAAACCGACATCACCGACCTGGCCCCGGCGTGCGGGCCGCACAACCGGATGGTCGGCCCCAACCCCGGCCAGTACACCACCGGCATCTACGAAGACGGACCGCTCGCCGGACGCTGCTGGTGGCAACTCAACGCCGCACCCGGCATGCCGGAAAACCCGAAGATCGTCAACGACCACCCCGACATCACCGCACTCTACGAGCAGAAACTCGACCAGATCCGCGACCAGATCCACGGCGAGCACACCAGCAGTGCCGATTGTGGTTCCGGCGCAACCGAACCCGCAGACACCGAAGCGGGCGATGCCGACGTGGTCGATGTCGAAGGCGTAAACGCTGACGCTGACGCGGAGGGCGAACTCGAGTCGGTGGATACCGGCATCGATGAACCGGCCGATCCCGACGCCGAAGACACCGCGTCGTCGTTCGTGGATGCCGAAATCTCGTCCGATCGTGGTGTTTCGACTGCCGATCAGGCTCCGACCGCCGACTCCTCGAGCATCGACAGCGTCGACCAGGACAACGACCACGATGCCGACATCTGCGATCAGCCCAAACCAGTCGTCGACGAATACGATTCGGGCGCAGCCCAATCCGATCCGGTCGAACCGCGACCACCCGACGGGCCTGCCGCGACTGGCGACGAGCACCGCGACGAACCTGGTGTCACCGGCACCGGGGAGCTCGAGGACGCCTACGACTCGCCCGACGTCGAGGTCACCGCTGATCCCGACGATCCCGGCACCGCCGGCACGCTGCATGGTGCCTCGAGTACCCGTATCCGCATCCGCGGCACGGTCACCGAAGGACAGGCACGTCAGCACCTCATCCGTATGGGCCGCGTCGAGCCCGAGGTCGAGCGACCCGAGATGGATGCCGCCGGCATGCACCCCAGCAACCGAGGCGCACGTGTCCTCGGCGCCATGCTCCAGGACGTTCTCGACACCTCCTGAAGCAGCCCACGCACCGGAGCGCCTGGGCCGTACTGCCGCAGAAACTGTTGTGGCGGTGGGGAGTTCCAGCCTTGCCTTGCGAGGTCTCGACTCGCGGCTCGCCCTGGGGGCTCGCCACGGCTCGACCGGCGAGATGGGCGGCTCGACCGGCGAGATGGGCGGCTCGACCGGCGAGATGGGCGGCTCGACCGGCGAAATCAGGGACAGCTCGGCCGGCGGATCGGTCCGTCGCTACTGGTGCTGACCCAACTGTTGGGTGATCTGCTGGTTGATCTGCATCAGGCCCGGCTGCGACAGGCCGGGGAGGTGGCCCTGGATGGTGCGGACGATCGACATGTCGTTCATCACCTTCTCGCTGGACTGGATGAGAACCGTTCCGGCGCCGGTGAAGTCGAACTGACGCTCCTCACCGGAGTTGATGCCCATCCGGTGTCCGGCCGCGGCGATGAAGGAGTTCACCCAGGCCTGGTCGTAGTGGTGGCTGGGGGCCGGGCAGTCCGACCAGCCGACCAGGGCCTCCGGGTCCACACGCACCGGCGGCTCCACGAACATCACCGGGCCGTTGGAGGACGCGAGGAACTTACCCGTGCCGATCAGGGTGAGGAATCCCGGGACGATCGACTGCTGCAGTGACAGATTCGGTTCGAAGGCAAGCAGACTCGCGGCCCGGATGGTGAGGTTGCCGTCCTCGAGGTCATAGGAGTTGATGTTGTAGCCGCGATCGCCGATGACCAGTTTGCCGTTGCCCTCGACCACGACGTAGTCACCGAGGTGCAGCGGAGCCGAGAACTGCTGCGCCACCATGTGCAGCAACTGCCCCTGCAGACCGTGCTGCAGCGACGTGAAGTTCATCTGGCCGTAGTAGGCGATCATCGCGCCCTTCGACATGAACCACGGCTTGTTGAGTTCGATGACGTAGGAGTAATCGTTGTCCGGGACGTTGTCGTCGGCGGGCAGCGTCATCGGATTCCAGACGGTGTTGAGCTGACTCACAACTTCTCCTCGGATGCCTGAACGAATACGACGCCGTGCCCGGCGCACTCCAATTGCATTCCCTCACCGCCGGTTCGGCCCATGTTGCGCCAACTGACGGTGGACCGCAGCGTGGTGTTGACCTGCCCGGCAGACGCCACGAAGGCCTGCGGGTCGACGGTCACCACCGGACGATCGGGCGCCACCGGAAGCTCGAACACCCCACCGTGGCCCAGGACCACGACCTGCCCGGGACCCGACAACTGCGTGGTGAACATGCCCTGACCGGTCACCGCACCGGCCGCCGCCGACCGCAGCGATCCGAGTAGACCCCCGCCTCCGCCGCCACCGCCGCCGCCCAGCGACGCGACGGACACCACCGACGCCTGCAGATTCGAGGTGTAGGCCAGTGTCCGGGACGCCTCGACCCGGATCGTCCCGCCGACCTGCCCGACGTCGATGATCTGCACCTCGATACCGCGGAACCCGTAGTGCACCACTCCCTGGCCCTGGGCGATCATCGTCGACTCGTGCTCGCCCGCCATCATCCGGCCGGCCATGCCGGCCATCCCCGACATGCCGAACCCGCCGCCGGCTCCGGCGAGCTGATGCGGTTGGAAGAACACGTTCCCGGTGTAGAAGAGCATCGCGCCCTTGCGCGCCACGATCGGCCCGCTCTGGCTGATGTCGACCGAGACGACCTTGCTGTTGACCTTGGTGAACATGACCCTCCCCTACCGTTCCGCCGGCTGGATCGAGACGACGCCGGAGCCGTCGTAACGCAACGAGAACGCCTCGCCGCCACCCTGCCCCAGGGCGCTGCGCCAGCTGACGTCGGTGACGAAGGACTGACTCAACGCGCCCTTCGCGCACACGAAGGCGTCGGGGTCGACGACGAGCGGGAACTGCGGGCTCACCTCCAGGTGGATGAGCGGACCGCCCTGCGAGAGCAACGCGACCTGACCGTGCCCGGTGACGGTGGTGGTGAACAAGCCCTGCCCCGACGTCGCACCGCGCACACCGGCGAAGGTCACGTTGGTCTGCAGATTCCCGTTCATCACCATCAACTGCTGCGACTCCACCTGCAGGGTCTCCCCGGCCAGTTCGATGATGGTGGTCTCGGCCGCGTTGTGGGCGAAGTACACCACCCCGGTGCCGGACGCCTCCATCAACGACAAGCCCTCACCGGTCGCGCGTTGCTTGATCCCAGCGAGCAGACCGTCGCCGCCACCGAAACCGGCGGACTTGAAGTTGATCTGCCCTTCGTAGGCCACCATCGATCCGGACAATGCCCGGACCGCGGTGTTGTTCAAACGGGCCTCCACGACCCGTTTCGAACGTTGCACAAGTTGCATTCGCGAGCCCTCCTCGGAAGTCGCCGCCCACAGCACGGCGCGTCTGGGAAAGAAGTTAGTCGATAGCATCGACTACGTGCCCAGGAAGTTTGCGCGGAGATGGTTCGGGGGCAGCTCACGCGTGAATGCCGATCTCGGCGAGTACACAACCCGAATGACATCGGCGTTCCTCGCGTCCGAGCAGACCCTCTCGGAGATCGATTCGCCCGTGCGTATCGCGGCCGAACTCGACCCGCGATCGCGGATCCTCGACGAGTGGACGCAATTGCGCGAGTACTACGGCCAGGTGACCGCCGAGTACCTCCGGCTGTCCACGGCGGCCACGGCTTCGGATACCCAGAATCATCCCCGGCCCCGTCTCGACGAGCTCACACGCTGCACCGATGCTCTCGGCGCGGTGAACACCCAGATGGGGGAGTTCGGCCGCGTCCACGCCACCGAACTCGATCGCGCACGGCACACCGCCACCGAACTGCGGGTCCTCGATCAACGCGCCCGGGAGTCCGCCACGCAGGCCGCGAGGTCGCTGGAGGCCGCGCCGCCACACCTGCTCGGCTTGCGCGTGGTGACCACCGCCGCCGACTCCCTGCGGTCGGCGATCGCGGCGTTCGAACGGGCCCAGAGCATCCGCGACCGTCGTGCCGCCGGGACCGCGTTGGTGACCGCCGGCCAGCGGGTGCAGGCCGCGCTGATGGACGCGCCCGGCTTCTCCGAGCGGGCCACTCGGGTCATCCGGTCGGTGGATACCCGGCGCAGCGGCATCCGGACCCGTAGCGAGAAGATCCCCGATCTGCTGTCCGCGTTGCGTCGCGAGTTCAGCGCCGAGTGTTCGACGGACCTGCAGAACTCCGATGTGGTGATCCGTACCCACCTCGAGGCGGCCGACGCACACCTCGCCGACGCCCGCACTCACCTCACCAGCGCGCCTGACCAGTCGATTGCCGATGCCGAGGCGGCCCGTGACGACCTCGATTCCGCCGAAGGTGCCGTCGACGCCGTCGGCGACCGCCTGACCCTGCTGCGTGAGGTCCGATCCGATCCGACCGCGGTGGAACGGCAGGTGCGTTTCCGGCTACGTGACGCCCAACACTTCGCCGTCGACAAGTCCCTGGTTGACGAATGGGGCTCGGTGCTCGATGCTCAGGCCGACCGGATCTCGAGGGCGCGGGGGGCGCTGGAGCGTGTTCACCCCGATTACTGGTCCTACCTGACGCAGTTGCGTGCTGTGGAGCAACGGGTGGCCGAGATCGTCGACCGCATGAGAGGACAGGTGGCGGCACGATGACCGCGGCAGCACCCGAGGACGTGAACGCGTCCGCAGGCCCGTCGAAACCCGATGGGCCCGCACACTTCCATCACCTCACCGCCGAGGTCCACGACCACCTGTTCATGCACCGGCCCGAACCGCTGTCGGATACATGGTCCACCCGCCGGCTCGCGGTCGCGCTGGGAGCGACACTCTATGTACCCGCGACGCGACCCGACCTGGCCGAGGTGATCACCCGCCGATACGCCGGTGGCGTGTTGTCGATGGTGATCGACCTCGAAGATGCCGTTGCCGACCATCAGGAATCGGAGGCGATCGCCTCCGCGGTCCGCGCACTCCATGATCTCGAGGGCACCGCGGCGGGCGCGATGATGCTGTTCGTCCGTGTCCGGACCGCCGCTCAGATCGGCACCCTCACCGCCTTGCTCGGATCGTCGGAGGTGTTGTCGGGCTTCGTCATTCCGAAGTTCGGTGCCGACGACGCCGAGGCCGCGCTCCGAGCGGTCCACGATGCCGGCGTCACGTTGGGCCGACACCTGTGGGCGATGCCGGTGCTCGAGTCCGCCGCACTCGTCCACCGCGAAACCCGCGACGACGAATTGGCGGCGATCGCAACGGCTCTCGATGCACACCGGGACGACGTGCTGGCCGTCCGGATCGGCGCCACCGACATGTGCGGGCTCTTCGGTATCCGTCGCGACCGTGACCTCACCATCTACGATGTCCGCGTTGCCGCCGACGCCATCGCCGGGATCGTCAACATCCTCGGCCGCAGCGACCCCTCGGGTCACATCATCACCGGACCGGTGTGGGAGTACTTCGCCGATCACGAACGCCGATTCGCTCCGACGTTGCGGCACACACCCTTCCGTGATCACGACGCGGTGTGGTTCCGTCAGCAGTTGGTCAGCCGCGACATCGACGGTCTGCTGCGCGAGATCGCCCTGGACCGGGCCAACGGCATGCACGGCAAGACCGTCATCCATCCGGCGCACGTCGCGCCGGTGCACGCCCTGAGCTCGGTGACCCACGAGGAGTACCACGATGCCCTCGACATCCTGGCCGCCGACACCGGTGGCGCACAGGCGTCGTCGTACCGGAACAAGATGAACGAGCTGAAACCGCACCGTCATTGGGCCACCCGGGTGATGGACCGCGCCGCCGCCTTCGGCGTCACCAACTCCGGGATCAGCTTCGTCGATCTCCTGACCGCCCTGGACGCCGCGTGAACACCACCACCACCCCGGCCGGCGCCGTCTCGTGGGTCGGTGAGCAGTTCGGCGTCGAGGTACACGGACACAGCACAGCCCAGAGTCCGTGGGCCATCGATGATCTGATCATCGTCGGCCTGCGGCGTAATCGTCGGCGTGCACATCTGCTGGTGTCGACGGTGCTCGGCAAACACATCCCGACCCCACCGAGCGCGGTTCGGGCCGCGGCCGACGACCTCGGCGACGCCGTGATCGCCGCGGTCGGCGCCGACGCGGCGTCACATGCCACCGTGCTCGGCTTCGCCGAAACCGCAACGGGTTTGGGCCACTGTGTGGCCGCACGGATCTCGGCACGGGCCTACATTCATTCCACCCGGCGGCAGGCCACCGGGGTGCCGTCGTGGGGCACCTTCGAGGAGGGCCACTCGCATGCCACCACGCACCTGCTGCAGCCCGCCGACACCGATTTGTTGACCACCGATACGGACGCGCCGATGATTCTCGTGGACGACGAGATCTCCACCGGAACCACGGCACTGCGCGCCATCACCGCGCTGCACGACCGCGCACCGCGCACGCACTACGTGGTGGCGTCGCTGGTCGACATGTGCACCGACGCCCATCGCGCCACGATCGCCGCGGCGGCCACCGAGATGGGGGTTCGGATAGATCAGGTCTCGCTCGCCCAGGCACGAATCCTGCTGCCGGACAGCATCGTCGACGAGGTGTGGGCTCTCGAACCGGGCGCGTTGAATCCCGTCGGCGACCACCGTGGCCAGGTGACGACACTGCACCTACCGTGGCCCGATGGCCTTCCCGACGGCGGGCGGCACGGATTCCTGCGCTCCGACGCGGCGACGTTCGACGCGGCGATTTCAGTTGCCGCCGAACGGATTCGCGAGGTGATCGATCCGTCCGGCGACGTCGTCGTGGTCGGGCACGAGGAACTCATGTATCTGCCGCTGTGCCTCGCGGAGGCGCTGGAGGACTCCGGTGTGTCGGCGCGGTACCAGACCACCACCCGCTCTCCCGCCTATGTGCGTGATGTCGACGGCTACCCGCTGCGCCGCGGATTCACTTTCACCGCACCGGAATCCGACCCGGGGACGCCACGGTTCGTCTACAACCTGGTCTCGCCGTTCACCGCGTCCGAGTCGGAGGTGCTGCCGCAGGTGGTGCTGGTCATCGACGCGCCCGCCGACACCGACCTGCTCCGCGAACCGGGTGGCGTCGTCGATGTGCTCACCGCCGCCGGTCACGACGTGATCGTCGCCGTCGTCCCCACCGGCGGTCCGAGAGAATGACCGCACTCACCCCGCCACCCCTCACCCCACCGCTGAACGGCCCGGGCTTCGGTTCCTACGCTCCCGACGAGGTGACGTGGTTGCTCAAGGACCTCTCCCACGTCGCCCTCGAGGGGGATCTCGCCGAGCGGGAACGCCGAATCCAGAGCGGCGCAGCCCATTACGCCGAGTCGCTGCCCGTCGAGTATCAGCCGGGCGCGCAGTACCAGGACCTGTTTCACGAGGCGTTGCGCGGGTCGGCGGACCGGCTGGCCGAGGCGGTCGGCGTGGTCAGTGAGCTGGTTGTCGCCGAACGCGATCGGGTCCCGACACTGGTGTCGTTGGCGCGGGCGGGCACGCCGATCGGCATCCTGATGCGGCGCTGGATCGCTCACACCTACGGCGTCGACGTCCCGCACTACACGATCTCGATCGTTCGGGGCCGCGGAATCGACACCGTCGCACTCGATCACATCACCGGGCGGCATCGGCCGGAGTCGGTGGTGTTCGTCGACGGCTGGACCGGCAAGGGTGCGATCCAGCGGGAACTCACCGAAGCTCTCACCGCGTACGCCGCCGCGGGCGGCGCGCGACTGCACGACGAGTTGGCGGTGTTGGCCGACCCCGGTTCGTGCACCACCACCTTCGGCACCCGGGACGACTTCCTCATCGCGTCGGCCTGCCTCAACTCCACGGTGTCCGGGCTGGTGTCCCGCACGGTGCTCAACGCCGATCACATCGGCCCCGGCGAGTTCCACGGCGCCAAGTTCTACTCGCATCTGGCGGAGTTCGACGTGTCGAATCTGTTCCTGGACACCGTGTCCGAAAGATTCACCGCCGTCGCGCCCCGCGTCCGGGACACGCTGGCGGCGATCCGCGACGGCGATCGCACACCGCAGTGGTCCGGATGGAAGTCGATGGAACGCCTCCGCGACGAGTACGGCGTCTCGTCGGTGAACTTCGTCAAACCCGGTGTGGGAGAGACCACCCGGGTGCTGCTGCGCCGCGTTCCGTGGATGGTGCTGGTACGGGAGGCCGACCTCGACGAACATGCCCACATCCGCGTCCTGGCCGCCGAACGCGGGGTGCCGGTGGAGGTACGTGGTGATCTCGCCTATTCCTGTGTCGGGCTGATCAAGGAGGATGCGTGAACGGCCTGATCGCCACCGATCTCGACCGGACCCTCATCTTCTCGCGTCACGCCATGGGCGAGGAGCAGTTCGCCTCGCTCGATCCGGTCTGCGTGGAGATCTACAACGGCGGACCCCTGTCCTATCTCACGCCGGCGGCCCGGAACCTGCTGGTGGCGTTGGCCTCCCAGGCGCCGGTGGTGCCGGTGACCACCCGGACACCGACACAGTTCACACGTATCGAGCTGCCCGGCAGTCCCTTTCGTCATGCCGTCGTCTCCAGTGGCGGCCGGATCCTGACCGACGGCACCGACGACCCGGCGTGGCGTGCGGAGGTCGACCGGCGGGTCGCGGCGTCGGCGGCCGGTCTCGCCGAGGTGGTGGCCGCGCTCGAGGCCCGCATCGACGAGAGTTGGGTGACCTCGATGCGCACCGCCGACGATCTGTTCTGCTACATCGTCGTCGACCTCGACCGCCAACCGGACGACTTCCTGCCCGACTGGTCGCAGTGGTGTGCCGAGCGGGCGTGGACGGTGTCGCAGCAGGGCCGCAAGATCTACGCCCTCCCGCAGGTCGTCACGAAGTCCGCGGCACTGGCCGAGGTCCGTGCGCGACTCGTCGCCGACGGGACACTGGCCGACGACGCTCCCGTGTACGCGGCCGGTGACGGGCGCCTCGACATCGATCTGCTGGAGTACGCCGACGCCGCCATCCGGCCACGGCACGGTGAACTCGAGCAGATCGGCTGGACACAACCACATCTCACCGTCACCGACACCACCGGTGCACTCGCCGGTGAGGAGATCCTGGAATGGTTCACCGCGCGTATCGCCGACGCCGCGGTGATCGGCAATGCGAAGATCGAGGTATGACCGTACTCACCAAAGGACAGAACGCACCGCTGCCCGCAGGCGACGTGGTGATCTCCATCGACGTCGGGGCGCCCGCCGACCTCTCGGCACTGCTGGTGACCGATGCGATGACGGTACGGACGGATGCCGACTTCGTGTTCTACAACCAGCCCCAGGGACCGGGCGTGGTGCTGGAGAACCCGACGAGCCGCCCGGTGCTGCGGGTGTCCACCGCCGGGCTGCCACCCGACATCCACGCCGTGCGCGCGGTGATCACCCTCGATGACGCATCGTCGAGTTTCGGTCGGATCGCGGCGCCCGTCGCGCACGTCGGTGACGCTTCCGGCCGGGAGTTGTTCACCTACTCGATCGACGGGTTGTCCAGCGAGTCCGTGGTCGTCGCCCTCGAGGTGTACCGCCGCGGCGGTGACTGGAAGGTCCGCGCCGTCGGGCAGGGCTACGCCGGCGGCTTCGCCGACTTGATCCGCGATCACGGCGTGTCGGTGGATGACGCACCCGCGGCGACCCCCGCGCCGGTGGCCGCGCAGCCGCCGACCCCACCCGCGTACACCCCACGACCGGCGGCTCCGGCCTACACCCCACCACCGGCCGCCGCGCCGCCCCCTCCCCCGTACACGCCACCCGCACCCGCGCCACCTGCTCCACCCGCGGCCTCGGCGCCCGGCGAGATCAGTCTCACCAAGAATCGGCGCGTGAACCTGAGCAAGGGACAGAAGGTGTCGCTGCGCAAGGACGGTGGTGTCGCGCTGACCCGCATCCGGATGGGCCTGGGGTGGGACCAAATCAAACGTGGCGGTTTCTTCGGGGGCCGGCAACGCGAGATCGACCTCGATGCGTCGGTGCTGATGTTCAGTCGCGGGCAGCTCGCCGACGTCGTCTACTACGGGCATCTGTCCAGTGACGACAACTCCATCCGGCATTCCGGCGACAACCTGACCGGCGCCGGCGAAGGCGACGACGAGATCATCTACGTCGACCTCACCGCCATCCACCCGGCCATCGACAATCTGGTGTTCACGGTGACGTCGTATCAGGGTCAGACCTTCGAGGAGGTCGACAACGCCTTCTGCCGCCTCGTCGACGAGACCATCGGCACCGAGCTGGCCCGCTTCACCCTGCAGGGCGGCATGCCGTTCACCGGGGTGGTGATGGCGGCCATCAATCGCGAAGGCGCCGAATGGAAGTTGCGGGCCATCGGCGACGGGTTCCAGGGCAAGACACCACGCGACGCGGTGGGTCCGGCGACGCGATACCTCGCCTGAGCCGAGCGAAGTGATGTCGATCGTGGTGCGGCCGGCGTCGGAGTTCGATGACGTCGCCACCATGGTCGGCCCGAAACGTCCCGATGCGAACGTCTGCTGGTGCCTGAGTTATCGCATCCCCAACAACCTCAACCGATCCCTCGAGCGCCGGCAGCGCGGTGAGTATGTGCGGGAACTGTGCGAGAAGACGCCTGCCCCTGGGGTTCTCGCCTACGACGGCGACGAGGTGGTCGGGTGGGCGGCGATCGCGCCGCGCGCCGACACCACCTTCGCGGGCAACCGCAAGATCCCGCATGTCGACGATCTCGATGTCTGGTCACTGTGGTGCATCCGCGTCCGTCCCGGGTATCGCAAACGCGGCATCACCGCGCACTTGATCGGTGGCGCAGTCGATTTCGCCCGGGCCAACGGGGCGCCGGCCGTCGAGGCGTACCCGGTCGACAACGGCGCCGATCGGGTGGACCTGACGATGGCCTACGTCGGCACGCGAATGATGTTCGAGCGCGCCGGCTTTCGGTATGCCGCCGACACCACGTCGGTGCTCAACCGGTTTACGCGGGTGCTGATGCGGCTGGCGTTGGACTGACCTCGCCGCTCTCAGCGCAGGCCGAGTCGGTCCAGCTGCCGGTTGACGGCGCCGACGTCAAAGACCTTGGCGTCCACCGATACCCCGGCCGGAATCCCGGCCCACCGCCGCAGATTCTGGTGTTCGGGGTGCGAGGGTGTGTTCACCGCGGCAAGAAAGTGCTCCCATCCCGGCGGACCGCCGACGTCCTCGAACGGGGCCATGCCGGCACCCTCGACAACGCCCTGCTTCGCGTCGTCGTCCTCGTCCTCGTCGAGGTCGACGACCGTCATCCGGTGAGTCCATCCGTCACCGAAGTCGTACTCGTAGATGGCCTGATCACCCTTGCGCCGCAGAATGTCTCCGACGGCGGTGAGGTCCTCGTTCTCGGTGTTGTCGCGGCTGTCGAGATCATCGGGGAGTTGATGACCGGGTATGTACACCGCATCGCCGGCCGCGAACTGATGAAGGTGCGAATCCTCCCAGTCGAAGATCACCTGCAGCATCTCGTGCAGCTCGCCGAGCATGGTGTCGCTGTGTACCCGGATTGTTCGCCACACCGCCGGTTGTACGTACTCGAGTTCCACACGGAGGGTGAGCATTCCGATCGCCGGCAGGTCGGGCAGGTCGGGCGGTTCCGGAATGGCCGAGACGACGGCCGGCCGCAGTCCTTCCGGGATCACGTATGCGCCGTCGACGTAGTACAGCCAGCCCTCCGCCACGAACGCGGAGAGGTACTCGCGTACGAGGTACCCGAGGTCGGCACCGATCTCGTCGTCGCGCCACCGGTCGATGTCGGCATCGGTCACCGGCGACGACGACATCGCCTGAATCACCACACCGATGACCTGCGCACCCACGTCGGACCTGACAGACGCCAGAGCGTTCGGCTTCGGTAGACGTCCACCGACCCAGGTCGCCAGCGCCGACCGCAGGAAGTCCAGCGACTGATCGGTCCATTCCGGCACCCGGGGACCGGGCGTCGCCCTGGTGCTGCCGACGTCGACGAGGTCCAGCACCTTGAGGTAGTTCCACATCCCGGACAGATACGGGTGGTCACCCATACTGCGGAGGTGCTCATACACCGGGACGTCCAATGCCGTCGCGAGGTCCCGCGCCGCGGCGAGTTTGAGCCACCCGGTCTGGGTCACCGGCTTACCGTCGCCGAGCCAGTCGAGGAACGCGGTGATGCGTTGAAGGACACCGGTGGCCAGGAGTGCGGCCCGCTCCTCGTCCTCGTCGACCGGAGCGATGTCGGCGCCCACATACCGGAGTCCGAAGACCTGCTCGAGCCGCTCTATCGCGTAGGTCGCCACCTCGTCGGTTCCGGCCCACAGATCCGACTCCACAAGGAACTCGAGGAAGCTCGTGACGGGCAGCGTTGTCGCGATGCGGGCTTCGGGTCCGAACTCCTCGCCGATCGACGCGAGCATGCTCTCGAGTCCGTCGACGTCGGCACGTGTCCAGGCGTCCGGCCGGAATCCCGGCCGCTGGTCGGCGAAGTCATCGAGAGCCAGCGATACACGTCGCACGAACATCGCCACCTGGTCGGGATCGTCCGGGATCACCCTCTCGGTGAGCCATTGGGCGAAACGACCCTGCAACGCGGGAGACAGGCTCGAGTCGAAGAGCGGTACCACCCGATTCGGGTTCGACGCCCGTTCGGCCTGCTTGGCTTTCCGCTTGGCGCGGCGTTGCTTCTTCGTCGACATCGGGGTCGACCCTACCGGGAGAGGGCAGTGGATCGGGCGCAGAGCGCTGTCAACGTGGCGGCGGGCGCTGTCAGTGCGGCGGCGGGCGCTGTCAGCCGTCGATGAGGTCGGCGAGCGTGCAGGTGGGCAGGTGAATCCAGCCCTCCCGCGCGGCGACGTCGCGGTCGGCGTCGGTGGGTGGCTCGGTCCGGCCGAGTGCGGCGGCGCGGGCGATGAGTGCGGTGATCACCGCGTCGAAGGCATCGTCGTCGCGTTCCATCACCGCACGGTGGGCGCCGAGATCGAGCCAGGGCGCGGCCGTGCGCAGGTCCACCACCAGTTCGGTGAGTACGGCGCGGTTCGCCGACCGCTTGTATCCGCGGGAGCGCAGACCCCACCGGCGTAACGCGCCGGCCGGATACGCCTCGAGCGCCCAGCCGTCGACACGATCGGCCACACCGAGGTCGGCGAGCAGCCCGGCGCACCGGAACGCGACGTGGGCGATCTGATCCGCCGACACACTCAGCGGGCGTCCCGCTCCGATCTCGATGAGGTGACGGTCGGTGCGGCGCAGGGCGAGTGGGCGTCGCCGATCCACGTCGTCGAGTCCGCGTCCGGTCGGTGTGGTGCCGCGGTGATGGGCGCTCACGAAGTCGACGAAGTCGTCGGGCCAGCCGAACGGCGAGTCGATGCCCACGCGGTCGGCACCCGAGATGACCGCACGAATCCGCGCGTCGTCGGCCGGGATGACCAGATCGACCAGGCGGGCCCGTCGAATCCGCCAGTCGATCACCGCCACCGCGGTCTTGGCCGGTGCGGCCGCCAGATCGATTCCGGCGGTGCGCATCACGGCCGGTCTCACATCTTGCCGTCGAGAAACTCCGCGTAGGCCGGCAGATCCAGCTGTCCGTGCCCGGAGAGACCGATGACGATGACCTCGTCCTTGTCGCTGTCGGCGACGTGTGCGGCCGCCGCGGCGATCGCGTGCGTCGACTCGGGTGCGGGCACGATGCCCTGGGTTCGGGCGAACTGCACACCGGCGGCGAACGCGTCGCGCTGGGTGATCGCCACGCCCGAAACCAGTCCCAGCTCCACGGTGTGGCTCAGCGCGGGCGCCATGCCGTGGTAGCGCAGACCGCCGGCGTGGATCGGATCGGGAACGAAATCCATTCCGAGCGTGTGCATCTTGAGCAGCGGGGTGAGTCCGGCGACGTCGCCGTGGTCATACCGGTACTCGCCCTGGGTGATCGACGGGCACGCAGCCGGCTCGGCGGCGACGATGCGCGGGTCGGAGCGGCCGTGGATCTTCTCCCGCAGGAACGGGAACGACAGCCCGGCCAGGTTGGAACCGCCACCGGCACAACCGAAGACGATGTCAGCGCCGCCCGGTTCGACGGCGGCGAGCTGTTCGACGGCCTCCACGCCGATGACACTCTGATGCAGCACAACGTGATTGAGCACGCTGCCGAGTGCGTAGCGGGTGTCGTCGTGGGTGGCTGCCACCTCCACGGCCTCACTGACCGCCATCCCCAGACTGCCGGTGGTGTTCGGGTCCTTGGCCAGCATGGCGCGTCCGGCCTCGGTGAGCTCCGACGGGCTCGGGTGCACCGTGCCGCCGTAGGTGCGCATCAGGTAGCCGCGGTACGGCTTGGAATCGTAGGAGGCGCGGACCTGCCACACCTCGACGTCGATACCGAACTGGGCACCGGCGAACGCCAACGCGCTACCCCACTGCCCGGCACCGGTTTCCGTGGTCAGCTTCCGTACGCCGTCGATCGAGTTGTAATACGCCTGCGCCACAGCAGAATTGGTCTTGTGGCTGCCGACCGGGCTGACGCCCTCATACTTCACGTAGATGCGCGCCTTGGTGTTCAGTGCCTTCTCGAACCGACGCGCCCGGAACAACGGCGACGGCCGCCACATCTGATAGATCTCCCGAACCGGTTCGGGGATCTCTATGTACGGCTCGGCCGAGACCTCCTGGGCGATCAGACCCGACGGGAACAACGCGGCCAGATCGTCCGGACCCACCGGCTCCTTGGTGCCCGGATGCAGGTGCGGCGGGATCGGCGTGTCGAGCTCGGCGGCCAGGTTGTACCAGTGCGTCGGGACGTCAACGGTGATCAGTTCGGGGTTGGAGGCATCCACGTGCATCGTCATGGGGTCACTGTAATGGGTGGGTGCGGGGTGGTTGGGCGGGTTGGGGGTGGTGGGCGTCTCCCGCGTCGGTTCACCATGGTCTATCCGTCAGATGTATCCGGCGCTCCACGCGATGAGGGTCTGGCCCGGCCGGCATCCCCGGATGGCGGTGAGGTCGCGATCGGTCTCGGCATGGGTTCCGTTGTCGTAGGTGTCGGTGACGGTGATGCCGACGGGCTCCAGGTCGCCCGCGGCGTCGAACTCGGTGCACGGGTCCGCCGACGCCGCGCAGGTCTCGATCCGACGTCCCTCATGCGGACTCGCGTCCGACAGGTCACGCGCGCCGAGGTAACCGTCGACCTCCCCGTCTGGCACCAGGAACGCCAGCGTCGAGCAGAAGCCCTGCCATTCGAACCAATTGGGGGATGCCACAACGATTTCCGCGTCATCGGGAATCGACACCCGCAGTTCGTGCGCCGCGACGCGCGCCCGGCCGAAGGTCGACACCAGCACACACACGGCGACGATCAGCGTGACCACGACCATCGCCACGAAGGCGATCACGATACTCAGAACCGCTCGGGTGGACATCTGGGCGAGGATATCGAGAGGTCGCGGGGGATGCACGCCCGGCCGGGGTCCGTCGACGTCACGGGATGACATTGCGGGATGACGTTGCGGAATACTGTCGCCGTGATCTGGAAACTCGACGTCCCGGTGCCCTACCCGGCCGTCGGCATCGGGATGGCGCTGGCCGGTGGGCTCGCGCTACTCCTCATCGCGCGGCCGGCGAGGCAGGACACCTCCGCGGCCTTCGACGACGTCTGGACCATGCGAACGCCTCGACGGGCCGTGGTCTCCTACTTCGTGGCGTGCGGCGCGTTCGTCCTCGCCGGGGTGTGGCTGCTCCTGCTGAGCGGCGCCGACGGATTCGCCGACACGACCGCGGGACGCGCCTTCCCGCACACCGCGTTCGTGCTCGGGATTCTCGCGCTGGCGGTGTTCGGGAGCGGCGGTGTCTTCGGCCTGGCGGTGGTGCTGTTCGCGCCGCACCACACGATCGTGGAGGTGATCGTCGATGATGAGCGGTTGACGGTCACCCAGGGTTTTCGCCGGACGGTGTCGGTTCGGTGGGAGGACATCGTCAGCATCCGTCCGACCGGACCGGAACGGCCCGCGGTGGCCAGTGGCGTGACCGTCGTGTACCGCCCGGCGGGTGCCCGCCGACGACGGCGGGGTGCGCAGATCTTTCTTGCCGATGTCGTCACCGGGGTGGAGTCGTCGACGCTTCTCGACATCCTCGAGGTCCGTTGGCGTCCCGACGTTCCCGACTGATCCCGACGTTCCCGACTGATCCCGTCCGATCAGTGGGCCGCGCGTCGATACTCCTGCCGTGGACGACCGGTGCCGCCGTACTGCAGCGTCATCGTCAGCTTCCCGCCCGACACGAGCGTGGCGAGATGCCGGCGGGCGGTCGCCGCGGAGATGCCGATCGCCTCGGCCACGTCGTCGGCGAAGAGTCCGGTGTCCGGCTCGGCGAACAGGGTGAGAATGCGTTGTTCCGTGGGTGATTGGACGGTGCCGCGATCGCTGCGGTGGCCGCCGAATCGCAGCCCCGACAGCGCCGCGTCGACCGCGGATTGATCGACGGTGGCGGCGTCGAGTACCCGTCGATAATGCGCGTACCCGGCCAGGCGCCGTGCCAGTTCGGTGTCGTCGAAGGGCTTGATCAGATACGCCAACGCGCCGGCGCGGGTGGCGGCTCGCACGGCGCGCGCGTCGGTCTCGGCGCCGACGATGAAGCAGTCGCAACGTAATTCGCCGAGAAGGTCGATGCCCGAACCGTCCGGGAGGTAGACGTCGAGCAGGATGAGCTCGATCTCGGGGTGCTCTGTGAGTGCTTGACGGGCGGCCGCCAACGATCCGGCACGCGCCACCACCCGGAAGCCCGCGACGGCGGACACGATCGCCGAATGCAGTGCGGCAACCCGGAAGTCGTCGTCGACGATCAGCACGCCGAACCCGTCCGATGAGGACCGACCGGGTGTATCGGTGTCTGCGTTCACGGTTCTCCCGTCGTCATGGTTCGATCATGGTTCGATCACCCCGGGCAATCGGGCGACGAACACCGCTCCGCGCAGGTCACCGTCGGCACGGCTCTCGCCGTCGGTCCGCCCATGCCCGCCCGCATCGACCAGCGTGACATCACCGCCGATGCGACGGGCGAGTTGCGCAACGATCGCCAGGCCCATCCCGCGGCCGCCCGGGACCGTGGGATCGGTCTTGGTGGTGACACCCTCGAGGAAGACGTCCCCGGGTGTGTCGATGACGATGCCCGGACCCGAATCTGCCACGGTGACAATGAGTTCGGTGCCGTTGGCGAGGATCTCCACCTCGACCTGCGCGTCCGGCCCCCCGGCGGTCGCATCGATGGCGTTGTCGACGAGATTGCCGAGGACCGCGGTCACGGTGACGGCGTCGGTGAGTGTGCCGGTGACCCAGGTCTGGTGCCCGAGCCGCAGGGTCACCCCCCGTTCGCGCGCATGCGCGGCCTTGGCCTCGAGGAAGGCCTGCAGGTGCGGTTCGTCGACGTTGTCCAGGCCGTCGATGGCACCGGCGCCGCCACCGGTCAGCTCGGTGAGGTAGTCGCGCGCCTCCTCGACGTGATCGTGGCGGAGCAACCCGGCGAGGACGTGCAGGCGGTTCGCGGTTTCGTGACGTTGCGCGCGCAGGGCCACGCTCATCGCGTGGACGGCGTCGACCTCCCGGGCCAGATCCTCCACGGTGGTGCGGTCGACGACGGACACGACCATGCCGAGGTCGCGGCCGTCGGCGCAGACGCGGTGGGAGGACACCAGCACGATGCGGTCACCGACGGTCGCCGCAAGCGGTTCGGCGGTCGGGGTGGCCAGAACGCTTCGAACGCGCGCGGTGAGCCCCAGCTCGTCGGCGGGGGTTCCCGGCGGGGCGTCGACCTGCAGCAACTGTCTTGCCTTGTCGTTGGCGACCCGCAGGACGCCGTCGGCGTCGACGGCGAGAACACCGTCGTCCAGGGAGTGCAGCACGGCGCCCTGTTCACGGACGAGCTCGGCCAGATCGTCGGGCTCGAGTCCGAGCGTCAACCGCCGCCAGCGCCGCGCCAGCATCACCGATCCGACGGTGCCGATACCGAGGGCGGCCAATGCGATCAGTCCGGTGGCGACGATGTCGCGGCGGGTGTCGCGCGCGAGTTTCTCGGTGGACACGCCGACGCTGACCAGACCGATGGGCACCTCCGAGGTGCCCGCAGCGGAACCGGTCTGATAGATGGGGACCTTCGCGCGCACCGACTCCCCGAGTGTGCCGCGGTCGGTGGTGATGTCGACCTGCCCGGCCAACGCGGTGCTGGGGTCGGTGGACAGATGCACGCCGACCTCGGAGTCCTGCGGGTGGGCGAGGCGGATGCCGTCGGCGTTGGCGATCACCACGAACAGTGCGCCGGTCTTGGCGGCCACCGCCCGGGCCTGCAGTTGTAGTGGCGCCGCGGCCAATTCCGCCGCGTCGAGGTCGGTGCCCTGATGGGCCGCCACCTCACCGATGACGTCGGGGTCGGTGGCGACCGTCTGCGCGATGGCGAGGGCACGCTGGGCGTACTCGTCGCGGACGCGGTCGTCGGCGCCGTAGATCACCCAACCGAATCCGACGCCGAGGCTGACCGCGATGACGACGAGTTGCAGGAGGAGTACCTGCGTTCGCAGTCGCATACTCCCGAGCCTAGGCGCGTCCCCGCGGGCTCCTGCGCAGGATCGACGGAATCAGTCGCAGAACTCCCGCGGCGGCTTACTCGGCCACCAGTTGGCGCGGCCCAGTCTGGCAGCGATCACCGGAACCACGATGGTGCGCACGATGAACGTGTCCAGGAGTAGTCCGACCCCGATGATGAACCCGGCCTGGACCAACGATGCCACCGATCCCGCCATCAGACCGAACATGCTGCCGGCGAAGATGATTCCGGCCGAGGTGATGACCGATCCGGTGTGGGTGACGGTTCGCAGGACCCCGACCCGGGTACTGGTGGTGGTCTCCTCCCGCAGCCGCGAGACCAGCAGCATGTTGTAGTCGGCACCCACCGCGACCAGCACGATGAACGCCAGCAGCGGCACCGCCCAGTTGATCTGCTCACCGAGAAGATGTTGGAAGAACAGCACGCCCAGTCCGAGTGCGGCGGCGTAGTTGAGGACGACCGTGCCCAGCAGATAGAGCGGTGCCACCACCGCACGCAACAGCAGCATCAGGATGAGGCCCACGATCGCGAGCGTGGCGATGGCCAGCGCCCGGAAGTCGGCGGTGAGCAGCCGCTGCAGATCCGAGTTGATGGCGGGAAAGCCGGCCACGAAGACATCTGCCCCGGCCAGTGTCGTGTTCGGCTGCGCACCCACGGCCACATCGTGCACGGTCGCGGTGAGACGCATCGCGTCGTCGCTGTACGGGTCATGGGCGGTCTGGACGGCGAACCGCACCGTTCTGCCGTCCGGGGAGACGAATTGGCGTGCGACGTCTGCGAACTGGCGGTTGTCGAAGGTGTCGGCGGGCAGGTAGAACCCCGCCGCCGATACCGTGTCGCCGGTCTCGCGCGAGGGTGCTCGCAGTTGGGTGGCCAGTTGCGCCATATCACCGAGCATCTGCAGGTTGGAATCCACCAGGGCATGCACACCGTCCGCGAGCATGCGGGCGCCGTCGGCGAGTTGCCCGACACCCGACCGGAGCTCGGTGAGCCGGCCGGCCAGGTCGTTCGACGACGCCGTGCCCAGAGCGGAGGTCAGGGCGGTGAGGGTGCTCTGCAGTTGGGTGATCATCTCCGTGGTCGGGGTATCCGACGAACCGAGTGTGCCGGCGAGGGCGGTGACATCGGTGAACACACCGGTGCGCTGCGCGGCCACCAGTTCGTGCGCCTGGGTGCGCAGGGCGACGCAGGCGGGCACGCCGTCACACCACGGCGCGTTGTCGATCGCGGGCAGCAGCGGCGACATCGCGGTGATCGCATTGTCGGTGCGTTGTGCCGCGGGCCCCAATCCCGTTGCCGCACGGCCAAGTTGGTCCAGTACGGCGGAGTTCTCGGCGAGGCGGTCGAGCAGCGGCCGGTAGCGGGTGGCCTGCGCACCCGCGCGCTGCGCCTCGGTCAACAGAGAGTCCAGGGGACCGAGGTTGTCGGCGATCTGCGAGTTGAGTTCCGACAGCGCGTCGGCCAGTTGGTCGGCACCGGCGGCGAGCGCCGCCAGATCGCCGCGGCGAGCCTCACCGCCGTTCACCGACTCCTGTACCCGAGCCGCGATGTGGGCGTTCTGCCACGGCAGTTGGGCTTGCTGGAGTCGCTCCCCGGTCGGACGGGTGATTCCGACGACGCGGGTGACACCCGGTATCTGGGCCACGCGCGCGGCCATCTGCTCGAGGTCGGCCAGACCCGCCGCCGTCCGCAGGTCGTCGGGCGACTGCACCACCAGGAATTCGGTGACCACGATGTCCTTGGGGAAGTGGCGGTCGAGCACGGCGTAGCCGAGGTTGCTGTCGGTGTCATCGGGTTGACCGGTGCGGTCGTCGTAGGTCAGCGCCATGGTGGTGGCCGCCGCGCCGGCGCCGAGCAGGATGACCATGCTGATCGCGAACAGCCCGGCGGGACGCCGAATCACCAACACCCCCACCCGATTCCAGTACCGGCGTGTGAGTTCGCGACGGGGCATGCCGATGCCGCGTCGGGCCGCCACCGACAGCACCGGCGGAAGCAGGGTGACGGTGGCGGCGAACCCGACGGCCACCGCGATCGCGCACGCCGGACCCACCGAGGCGAAGGCGCTGAGCCGGGCCATCAGCATCGCGAGAAACGCCAGGGCGACGGTGGCGGCGGAGGCGAGGATCACCCGGCCGATGGAGGCGGTGGCATCGATGATCGCATCATCGGGGTCCATGCCCTGCCGCAGCCGTTCGTGGTAGCGGCTGATGAGAAAGACGGAGTAGTCGACGCCGGCGCCGAGCAGCACCACCGTCATGAACGCGATGGTGAACTGGGACAACGGAAATCCCACCTCACCGAAGGCGGAGAGCAGACCACGACCGACAGCGAGGCTGATGCCGACGACGATCAGCGGCAGCATCGCGGTGAACACCGAACGATAGACGATCAGCAAGATGACCACGATCAGTCCGACGGTGACCAGGGTGATCACATTGAGATCGGCTTCGGCAGTGGTGATCTGGTCGCTGAACGTCGCCGGCGGACCGGTCACGTACACCGAGGTGCCGGTGCCGTCGAAGGCCTCGGAGGCGATGTGGCGCACCGATTCGATGGCCAATGTCGACGTGGTGCCACCGAGGGTGCCGGTGATGCCGATCGGGAGATACCAGGCTCGCGTGTCGTCGCTGACGGCCTGGCGGGCGGTGACGGGATCGGCGAGCAGATCACGCACCGCGAGGACATGTGTGGTGTCGGCGCGGAGGTCGCGCACCATCGCGTCGTACCGGGCGCGGGTGCCCTCGTCGATCCCGGCGGGATTCTCCATGGCGATGACAACGGTGTTGGTGGAACCCTTTTCGTGGAATGCCTCGCCCATCGTGTCGAGGGATTGAAACGATGCGATGTCGCGGGGCAGCGGATCGAGCGATTGATCGCGGACCACCGCTTCCAGTTGCGGGAACGCGACGGCCAGGGCGATCGCCGCCGCGACCCACGCGAGGACCACCAATGCCTTGTGCCGCAACGTGAATCGGGCGAGCCGTTCGAGCGTCACACTGTATTCGCCCCGCTTCTGCGGGCCTTCGGGATCCACGGCAGGCCGTGGACGATTCGTGTCCTCGATCATTGTCACCGCGCACGCTCCCCGTTTCGGTACAGACTGGAGCGAAACGCTACACCATGTGCCAGAAGTCGGGAAGGGCTGCGTGCGGCCTACCCGGATGCGGTGGCGTGGGCCGCGAGGAAATCGTCGACGATCCGCTCCCGGTCGGCCGCGGTCAGCCCGATGGTGCCGGACAGACGGGCGAAGACCAGCGGCCCGCCGAGTTGCAGAATCGCCAGGTCGTGGTCGATCTCGCCGAGTTCGGCGTGCGCGACAGCACTGTCGAAGAACCGGTCGAACGGTGCGCGATACTGGTGGACCACCTTCTCGCGCAGTTCGGCGAGCCGCTTCTCGCGCCCCGACGAGGGTTCGGTTGCGTTGGTGCAGATGGCCAACCACGCCAGGCTCGTGAGGTGGATCGACGACGACTCGATGACCTCGGCGTGCCGATTCATCAGGTCGATGAGGCAGTCCCGGGCCGAGCCGTCGAAATCGTCGGGTTCCACGGCGTCGGGCAGGAGCCGCTCGAAGGCCGCGGCCAGCAGGTCGGTGGTGGTGTCGAAGTGCCGGTACAGGGTGGTACGCGCCACCTTCGACGCCCGGCTCACCGCGTTCGCGGTGACCGCCTCGACTCCCCCGTTGCGCAGCAATGCCACCGCCGCGTCGACCAGTCGGGCACGGGAACGCGCGCGCCGGGGATCGACATCGTCGTCGATCCCCGGCGCGGAGGGCGGATTGCCGGTGGGCATTGGTCAAGGGTAACCGCGAGGTTCACCCATCAGGGGGCTTCAGAAGGGGATCGCGCCGACCAGGCATCCGACCCCGAGCATCACCAGCGAGACCACCGCGGCCCGCCACAGCACCTTCTTGTGGTGATCGCCGAGGCCGACGCCGGCGAGGGCCACCAGCAGCAGGATCGCGGGGACCAGCGGAGACTGCATGTGGAAGGGCTGGCCGGTGATGGAGGCGCGGGCCATTTCGGTGGGGTCGATGCCATAGCGGGTGGCGGTCTCCGACAGCACCGGCAGCACGCCGAAGTAGAAGGCGTCGTTGCTCATCAGGAAGGTCATCGGGATGGACAGGACGCCGATGACCACCGCCATGTGCGGGCCCATCCAACTCGGGATGCCGTCGGCGAGCCAGTGAGCGATGGCGTCGACCATTCCCGTTCCGCTGAACACTCCGGTCAGCACGGCGGCGGCGAGCACCATCGCGACCACCGAGACGATGCTGGAACTGTGCCGGGTGATGGCCTCCTGCTGATCCTTGAGGTGGCCGAAGTTCACCGCGAGCGCCAGGGCGGCAAAGATCATGAACAGCACCGGGATGGCGACGATATCGGCGCCCAGGATCGCCAGCAGTGCGATGGTGAGTCCGGCGTTGACCCAGAAGAGCTTGGGCCGCAGGGTCTTCCGTTGCGGATCGAGGATGCCGGTGAAGCTGGTCTCGCCGTCGGCGTCGGTCTCGTTCGGATCGTAGGCGTGCACCGGGAGGTCGCCGGTGGACGGGGCGTCGGGGGTGGTGTCGCCGGTCGCGCCGGTGCCCGTTGCGCCACTGCCCGTTGCGTCACTGCCCGTTGCGTCACTGCCCGTCACGCCACTGCCCGTGCCCGGGTTGCGGCCACGTCGGAATCCGCCCCGACGCGGGGTGTCGGTACCCGTGCCGCCGCCGGCGAGGACGAGTTCGTCCTGCGGTGCGAGCAGCGACTCCTTGATCTCGATGCGGCCGATGCGGCGCCGTTCGAGAACACCGAGGTGGTAGGCGAAGGCGAGCACCACCAGCATGCCGATGGCCAGGGCCGGGACCATCGGAAGGAAGACGTCGTTGGTATCGATCTTGAGGGCACTCGCGGCGCGGGCGGTCGGGCCACCCCACGGCAGGATGTTCATGGTGCCGTTGGCCAGGCCGGCGACGACGGTGAGGACGACCGGGGAGACACCGAGCTTGAGATAGAGCGGCAGCATCGCGGCGGTGGTGATGATGAACGTCGTCGAACCGTCACCGTCGAGGGACACGATCGCCGCGAGTACCGCGGTACCGACGACGAGTCGTGCCGGATCGTTGCGGACCATCCGGACGATGAAGCGGACGATCGGGTCGAAGAGTCCGACGTCGATCATGACGCCGAAGAAGATGATCGCGAAGAACAGCATCGCCGCGGTCGGGGCGAGATCCTTGATGCCGTCCTTGATCATGTCGCTGATGCCGAGGCCCGCACCGGCGAACAGTCCGAACGCGACCGGCACCAGGATCAGCGCGACGACCGGTGTCGCGCGTTTGGTGATGATGAGGAACATGAAGGTGGCGACCATCGCCAACCCGAGAGCTACCAACATTTGCCTGACTTTCTGCCGAGGTTTCCGACGGTGACGCGAGGCGTGGCGTCGGCTACAGGTGAAGTCTGTGGGTAACTCAGATCACAGTCACCCTTGTGCTCATTACTCGGGTTTTGCGCATTGTGCGCACGCCGCGCCCAGCGGTGCGGAGGCAATCGTGCCGGGACGAGCATGATGGAGGGGTGCGAGTCCTGGTGGTCGACGACGACCGCAATGTGGCAGAGACCCTACGGCGAATGATGCTCGCCGAAGGCTGGGTCGTGGATGTCGCACATGACGGCCGGGCCGGCTTCGAGAAGGCCGTCGGCGGCGGCTTCGATGTGGCGATCCTCGACATCATGATGCCGGGACTCAACGGGTACGAACTGGTCCGGGACCTCCGTGCCGCCGGGATCTGGACGCCGGTGCTGATGCTGACGGCCAAGGACGGCGAATACGACCAGGCCGATGCGTTCGACTTCGGCGCCGATGACTACCTCACCAAGCCGTTCTCGTTCGTGGTGCTCATCGCCCGGTTGCGCGCACTCGCGCGGCGCGGTGCGCCGCAACGTCCCACTGTGCTCACGGCCGGATCGCTGCGGCTCGACCCGGCCGCACACACCGCGTCCCGGTGCGGCGACGACTTGACCTTGACCCCTCGTGAATTCGCCTTGCTCGAATTTCTGATGCAACACAAGGGCGAGGCGGTCACCAAGGCCGAGATCCTGGACTCCGTGTGGGACATCAACTATCGCGGCGACGAGAACGTGGTCGAGGTCTACATCAGTTATCTTCGGCGGCGCATCGACACCCCGTTCGGCTGCAAGGCGATCCAGACGGTGCGAGGCGTCGGATATCGCCTCGCCGCCGACGGCGGGTGAGGGCGGTCAGCTGCGGCCCACTCGACCCGGACGCGGGTGTTCGGAGGCGCCGCCGGAATGCCAGGGTTGTACCGGCAGGATGAAACCGACCGTGGCGCCGCCACCCGGGGTGTCGGCGATCCTGACCTCACCGTCATGTGCGCGGATGATCTCGGAGACGATCGCCAGACCCAGTCCCGATCCACCCCAACGACGTTCACGCGTGTTGTCGAGACGGACGAAACGTTCGGTGACACGGTCCTTGTCGGCATCGGGGATTCCGGGTCCGTTGTCGGCGACGGTGACCGACACCCGGGCACCGTCGTCGCTGAGCGTCATCGCCAGCGTCAGCCGATCCCGGGTGTGGCGGGCGGCGTTGTCGGCCAGGTTGCGCAGTGCCCGAGACAGCTTTTCCGCGTCACCACGCACGCGGACAGCGACGATCCGTGCCTCCACATGATGCCGACCGAGCGCCTCGAGACGATTCACTTCCGCGGTGCAGATCTCGTCGAGGTCGACATCGGTGATGCGCAGCGGAACACCGCTTTCGTCGGCCCGCGCGAGCAGCAACAGATCCGAGACCATCGACTGCAGGCGAAGTGCCTCGGGCAGCAGCACCGAGTCGACCGTCTCGGGATCGAGGGGTTGGTGTTTGCTCCGCGAAAGATCCAACAATCCGACCAGCGTCGTCAGCGGACTGTTCAGTTCGTGTGAGGCGTCATTGACGAAACGCATCTGTTGCGCGCGGGCGGTCTCGATGCGGTCGAGCATGTCGTTCATCGTGGTCGCCAGCGTGGCGATCTCGTCGCCGGTGCCCGGTACCGGAACACGTTGGTGCAGGTCGCCTCCCGAGATCTCCTCGACCTGACCGCGGATCAGGTCCACGGGTTTGAGTGCGCGTCCGACGAAGTAGTACGTCATCAGGGCCATGCCGATCACGATGATCGGGAACACGATGCAGCAGACGACAGCCGCGGTCAGGACCAACCAGTCGATCGGCCGCTCGAGAGCGCCGACCTCGACCGTCACCGGGCCGTCCGGTGTGTCCACCCCCAGCAGCGTCGCCCGGTACTCCGACCCCGACGGGCTCGTCGTGGCGTCGTCGACGGTGATCTCGGATCCGGCATCGACCCCGGGCCCGAGTGGCGTCGTGGAGTGGTTCAGACTCGACACCACCACGGTTCCCTCGGCATCCACGACCTGCACCACGTCGACGTTGCGGACCGGACTCAGAAGTGACTCGTCGAGCCCGGCGATGCCCTGCTCTTGCACCACCTCGGCGATCTCATGCGCCCGCGACTGTGTCGCGGCATCGGCTGCGTGCAGCAGCAGGTGACGCAGCACTAGGACGAGGACGACGGCCGCGATCGTAAGCGCGACGGTGACCAGAGTGGTCGCCACCAGGGTCAATCGGATGCGCACACCGCGAGTGCGTTCGGTCAACCAGGTGGGTACCAGGGATCGCACTCGCACATTCCGACAGTAACGGCCGGTGGTCGACGGTGATGCCGACGTCTCCGTACCGCACTCAGCGTCCACTAAGCGTTGCCGCGCCACGCTGGTCACATGTCCGTGCTCAATGGCCGCCGCGTGTCGGCGGGTGTCCTGCTGTTGCTCGTCTGTCTGGTCGGCCTCGTCCTCGCGTTCCGGAGTGGGCCGATCGGCATCGACCGGGCGGTGATGACCTGGTTCGTCGATCATCGCAGCCACGCTGCGGTGCCGGCGGTGTCCGCGTTCTCCGACCTCTTCGGTCCACTCCTGGTTGCGGTGTGGACGCTGGCGATCGCCGTGCTGTTCTTCCTGCGGGATCGCACCGTCGGCCGTTCGACCGCCATCGTGGCGGGTGTCGCATGTGCGGCGGTGGTGACCGAGGTCGTCAAACTCGTTGTCGCACGACCCCGACCACCGATGATCGACCACGTGGGTATCAGCGAGATGACCTACTCCTACCCTTCCGGCCACGTGACCGGCACCACCGCACTCGCCCTGACGACCGCTGTCGTCGCGACCGCCACCTCCGGCCGCCGCGCGAAGGTGTGGGCGGTGTCGGTGGCTGCTCTCGTCGGTGTCATCGGGGCCGCAACGCGCCTGTACCTCGGCGTCCACTGGTTCTCGGACGTCCTCGCGGCGTTCGCGGTGGCTACCGCGTCCGCGCTGGTGGTGCCCGGGGCGACCGACGCCGCGTTGCGTGAGATCCGCCGACGACTTCCGGCCACCCCGCCCGACTGGCTTGCCCCGGCCACCCGGCAGGCGGTCCCCACCCGAGGGCGCTGACCTGCGTCTGCCGGCGGTGCACGGGAAGCACCTGCCTCAGTCCGGCAGCATGGGCGCGTCGTCGCCGTGATGGCGGCCGAGCAGGACGCCGCGGGTCAGCGCATCACGACCGAATCGATCACGCAGAGCGTCCATGGTGGCGTCGAGGTCGGAGGCGTGGAGTTCACCGGCCGGGACGTCGTCGAACGGGAGGGCCAGTTGCGGGGTGTCGGCGTCGTCGAGGTTGGCGAGACTGACTCCGATCAGGGTGCAGCCGCGCTCGACGATCAGCGGCCGGGCGGCGTCGAAGAGCCCCCGCGCGCAGTCCATCAGCAGGTCGGTGCGGTCGGTGGCCTCGGGCAGGGTGCGCGACCGGGTGACGGCGGTGAAGTCATGGAACCGTAAGCGCAGCACCATGGTCCGGCAGTAGCGGTCGGCGTTGCGCAACCGTTTGCCGAGCCGGTCGACGATGGCGATCAGGGTGGCCTCGATGTCGGCGGCGGATCTGTGCCCACGGCCGAGCGCACGCTGCGAACCGATCGAGCTGCGGCGGCGGCCCGTCTCGACCCGACGCGGATCATGCGCGAGCGACAACGCGAACAGGTGCCGACCGGCACCGCCACCGACGATGCGGCACAACGACTTCTCGCCGATGCGGGCCATGTCGCCGACGGTGGTGATGCCCGCGTCGGCGAGCTTGGCCTCGGTGACCGGGCCGACTCCCCACAGACGCCGGACCGGCAACGGATGCAGGAACTCCAGTTCCCGGCCCGCCTCGACCTCGAGGAGACCGTCCGGCTTGCCGACCGCACTGGCCACCTTCGCGAGAAACTTGCTGCGCGCTACCCCGACGGTGATGGGCAGCCCTACCTCGACGCGAACGCGGGACCTCAGGGCTTCGGCGATCTGAACGGGAGTTCCCGCGGTGCGGCGCAGGCCCGCGACGTCGAGGAAGGCCTCGTCCACGGAGATGCCCTCGACCAGCGGCGTCGTGTCCCGGAAGATCTCGAATACCTCGCGGCTGGCCTGCATGTAGTCGTCGAAGCGGGGCCGCACCACCACCGCGTCGGGACACAAGGCGAGGGCGTCGCGGCCGCCCATCGGGCTCCGGACGCCGCGGGCCTTGGCCTCGTAACTGGCGGCGAGCACCACCCCACCGCCGACGAGCACCGGACGTCCACGCAGCGACGGGTCGTCACGCTGTTCGACCGAGGCGTAGAACGAGTCGAGGTCGGCGTGCAGGATCGATGCGTCCGGTCGGTCGGCGGTGTGGATGCGGCCCATCGTGTCACTCCCGTCGAGTCAACCCTGCATCGGATCGAACAGATAGGCGAATGATACCCGGCGCGTCCGACACGGTGGATGCTCAGCCCGTCGCGGACCGGGCCCGCTCCTCGTCGGTCGTCGCGCGCAATTCGGGAGCGTTGGCCACGACGAGCCACGCGGCGAGCGTCGCGAGGAGCACCGGAACAACCAGATTCCATTGCGGCACCACCGCGAGCGCGATGAACAGGCTCACCCAGCCGTTACGGGTGGCGGCCACCACGATGCCGGCCGTGGCGGCGGCGACGGCGTCGACCAGCGGGATGGACGTCCAGATCGTGTGGATACCGAAACCGAGTGCGACGCCGATGAAGACGGCCGGGAAGATCCGGCCGCCACGGAAACCGGCGGCCGCGGCGATCAGCAGGGCGAGGAGTTTGATACCGGCCATCACGAAGAAGCCCAGGGCGGTCGTCGAGCCGAGTTCCCCGGGTAGTTCCTTGGCCTGATCGAGGCCCTTGAACAGGGTGATCTCGCCGCCGAGTGCGCCGAGTGCGCCCAGCGCGAGTCCGGCGAGCGTCAGCAGCAGCACCGGGTTGGCGATCCGGTGCATCAGTCGGTGCAGCGGGTCGAAGACGAACGCGGCGACCACACCGAGCGCGGCCGCCACGACGGCGACGCCAATGGCGACGAGCACGTCGCGCAGACCGTCGAAGGAGTCGTCGGGCAGGCCGATCGACAGGCTCAGATCGGTGAATCGCAACATCACGAACGATCCGGTGGCGGCGGCCACCAGCGGCAGATACAGCCTGTTCCACAACGGGATACGCGAGTCCCCGGCATTGACCTCGGACAGCATCAGCGCCGCGGCCACCGGGGTACCGAACAGCGCGCCGATGGTGGCCGCGGTGGACAGTCCCAGCCAACGCTCGCCGCCCAGTGCGGGCAGCACCCGGACACCGATGGCGACGATGAGCGCGGCGTTGATCGCCATGATCGGGTTCTCCGGGCCCAGACTGACACCTCCGGCGAGGGTGAGCACCGTGGCGACGGTCAATCCGGGTACCGCGGACGGCGGCAGGGGACGCGACACCAGTTCGACGGTGGCCGGATCCTCGCCGGCGTGGCCGGGTGCGTACCGGATGACCAGGCCGACGAGCAGGCCGGTCGCCGTCAGGATCGTCAGCGTCCACCACCAGGTGTCGGCGGTGGCGCCGACCGTCGACGCGAGGTCGTCCCAGATGAGTCGCTGCAGGAACTCGGCCAGCGCCGAGATGCCCCACAGGCCGAGCGCGCAGACGGCGCCGACGGCGAGGGCCACCGGCGTCAGGGCAAGGAGCCGGCCGACTGGTACCCGCACCGACCCCTCGGTGGATGGCTCTGGCGTTTCACTCACAGAGCGATTGTGGTCGATTGGGTAGACGGGTTGGGTAGACAGGTGGACATGCACCCGCAATCCTCCCGTCCCGTTGCGCCTCCACTGTCCGAGTTGCGACGCCGGACCAGTGCGAAGTGGCGCACCTATCCCGACGACGTGCTGCCGTTGTTCGTCGCGGAGATGGACTACGGACTCGCGCCGGTGGTCGCCGAGGCGATGGTGGATCTGATCCGGACCTCGGATCTGGGCTACGCCGAGTCCGCGGGCCCGGCCGGTCCGGCGTTCGCCGGGTTCGCGCGACGACGATGGGGCTGGGACGTCGCACCCGAGGACGTGCACCCGACCACCGACGTGAGCGTGGTGATCGTCGAAGCCCTGCGGGTGGCGATCACCCCCGGTGACCCGGTGATCATCACGCCGCCGGTGTATCCGCCGTTCTTCGATCTCATTCCCGAGGCCGGCGGGCAGCCGGTGACGGTGCCGCTCGTGCGCGATGACGCCCGGACGACTGGACATCGTCTTGATCTGGACGGGATCTCGGCCGCCTTCGCGGCCGGGGCTCGCGCAATCCTGTTGTGCCATCCGCACAATCCGCTCGGGCTGGTCCACCCGCGCGGCGACCTCGAGGCGCTGGCCGAATTGGCCGCCGAGCACGGGGCGGTGGTGCTCAGCGACGAGATCCACGCGCCGCTGGTGCATCCCGGAACCGAGTTCGTCCCGTTCCTGGCGGTGAGCGACACGGCGCGCGAGGTCGGGATCGCGGCGGAGTCGGCGAGCAAGGCGTTCAATCTCGCCGGTGCGAAATGTGCGCTGACCGTCGTCGGCAGCAACCCGATGCGCGCGCTGATCGACCGGCAACCCGAGGAGGTCGCGTTCCGCACCAGCATCCTCGGGCGGGCCGCGACCGCGGCGGCCTTCGAGCACGGCGACGACTGGCTCGACGCCACCCTCGAGGTGATCGGCGAGAGTTTCGACCTGCTGGATCAGCTTGTCGTGCAACACCTTCCGCAGGTCCGGTGGCGGCGCCCACAAGCGTCATACCTGGCCTGGCTGGACTTCCGAGCCACCGGCCTCGGTGACGATCCCGGCATCCCCATCCTCGACGACGGCCGCGTCGCCCTGCACCGCGGACCCGCATTCGGGTTGCAGGGCAACGGCTTTGCCCGACTCAACGTGGCCTGCTCGGCGGAGGTGCTCACCGAGGCGGTCGAGCGGATCGGGCGGGTGGTGGGCGGGTAGGTGGGCGCTGTCACTGCGTGGGAGAGCGCTGTCAGCGTGGGCGCGAGCGCCGTCAATGAACAAGCGAGCGCCGTCAGCTCCGCTGCGCTCGCAGCACCACGTCGTTGATGTGGTGTCCGCCGCCGGCGGGCCGCCCCCGTTCCCGGGTCTCGTGGGTGTGGATCGTCCAGCCGTCGCCCAACATTTTGGCGATGTCGCCGGGTTGGACGTAGTCGTCCGGGTCGAAGCCGTGGGCTCGCACGCCTTCGGGTGCGTGCGCGACGACGAGCAGCGTCCCACCGGGCCCGACGGCGTCGATCAGCTTGCGTGCGACGTGGACGTCGGTGGCCTTGATCGGGAAGTAGTGTGCGGTCACCAGCCCGAAGTCGCGGCCGGGGACGTCGTCGGCGGTCAGGTCGGCACGGACCCAGGTGATGGCCTCGCGCGGATCGATCTCCCGGGCGCGGTCAATGGCGACCTGGGAGATGTCGAGGGCGATCACCTGCCAACCCTGATCGGCCAGCCAGCGGGCGTCGGCGCCCTCACCCGATCCGACCTCCAGCGCGGTGCCCGGTTCGAGGTCCGAAACCTCTACGGGCAGAGCCGGATTGACGTCAGATGTCCAGAGCTTCCCGGCGTCGCGGTACCGCGCATCCCATTCGTCGGCACTGTGCGGATTCTTGTCCGAATGGACGTCTGTGTGGTGGTTCTCGGTGGTCATGACGCCACTGTGACACGGCGACCGGCCGTCGTCGAGGCTCCTTGCGCGCTCGGCAAGAACGGGCAGACTGGTGCTCATGGCCTTCCCCATTCGTATCGGTGTCCAGATCCAGCCCCAGCACGCCCCCGACTACTCACTCATCCGTGATGCGGTCCTGCGCGCCGAAGACGCCGGCGTCGACGTCGTCTTCAACTGGGATCACTTCTATCCGCTCTACGGCGACCCCGACGGCGCCCACTTCGAATGCTGGACGATGCTCGGCGCGTGGGCCGAGCAGACCGAACGCGTCGAGATCGGCGCCCTGGTGACCTGCAACTCCTACCGCAATCCCGAACTGCTCGCCGACATGGCGCGCACCGTCGACCACATCTCCGGCGGTCGGCTCATCCTCGGTATCGGTGCGGGCTGGTTCCAGAAGGACTACGACGAGTACGGCTACGAATTCGGCACGCCCGGAACTCGACTCGCCGATCTCAGCGAGGCCCTGCCACGCATCGATGCCCGGCTGAAGAAACTCAATCCGGCACCGACCCGCCACATCCCGGTCCTCATCGGGGGTAGCGGCGAGAAGAAGACCCTGCGGTATGTCGCCGAATACGGCGATGCCTGGCACGGCTTCAACGACGTGGAGACCTACCGGCACAAGTCGAAGGTGCTCGCCGAGCATTGCGCCGCGGTGGGCCGCGATCCCGAGGACATCGAGCGGTCGGCCGGGGTCCAGTACAAGGGCGACGTCGACGAACTGCTGCGCAGCGCCGACGCGATCAGCGCCGAGGGCGTGACGTTGCTGACCGTCGGGATCACCGGACCCGACTACGACATGACCCCGCTCGAGGCGCTGTGCCGCTGGCGCGGATGATGACTCACTGAACTCAAGAATCATCAGGGAGCGGGGCCCGCAGAGTCCGAGGAGACGACGATGTCGGCGATCTGGGTGGTGGCGATCATCGCGGCCGCGGTCTGCGTGTGTTGCTGGGTGGCGTCGCTGATCACCGGCGACACGTCCTGGGTCGACCGCATCTGGTCGGTCGTGCCGGTCGTCTACCTGTGGGTGTTCTGCGGTGCCGCCGGATTCGACGACCCGCGCCTGCTGGTGATGGCGATCCTGGTGACCCTGTGGGGTGCGCGGTTGACGTTCAACTTCGCGCGCCGCGGCGGGTACTCGGGCATGGAGGACTACCGCTGGCAGATCCTGCGGTCCAAGATGAGCGGCCCGCAGTTCGGGCTGTTCAACCTGTTCTTCATCGTCATCTACCAGAATCTGCTGCTGGTGCTGATCACGCTGCCGGCCAACACCGCCCTGCATCACCAGGGCGGTTTCGGTGTGCTCGACGTCGTCCTGGCGATGCTGTTCCTGGCCTTCCTGGCCGGCGAGACCGTCGCCGACCAGCAGCAGTGGGCGTTCCACGCCCGCAAGGCCGCGGACGTCGCGGCGGGTCGGGAGCCGGCCTCGCGGTTCGTGCGCACCGGGCTGTTCCGCTACTGCCGGCATCCGAACTACTTCTGCGAGCAGGCGCAGTGGTGGGTGATCTATGCGTTCGGGGCGTCGGCGGCGGGTTCGGTACTGCAACCGAGCATCGTCGGCGCGGTGCTGCTGACCGTGTTGTTCATCGGATCGACGAGGTTCACCGAGTCGATCACCGTGTCCAAGTACCCGGAGTACGCCGACTACCAGCGCAGCACCTCCGGATACTTTCCGCTGCCACCGCGCAGACACACGCAGGTTGCCTGACCCACCGATCCGGTCGGGGGTAGTGACTATCTTGTTCCCATGGGTTGCGCACGAGTGTCCGGACCTGTCCGTGCCGCGCTGACTGTGGTGGTGAGCGCTGCCGCGTTGCTGCTGTGCCTGCTCACCGCCGGTTTCGCGGCCGCCGAACCGCCGTCCCGGCTTCCCGAGCCGGTGTCCGACCCGGCCGACGTGCTCACCGAATCCCAACGCGCCGAGGTCGAGCGGGCCGTCGACGAACTCTCCGACAAGCACAACGTGCAGCTGTGGGTGGTCTACGTGAAGACCTTCGACGGTCTGGACACCACCACCTGGGCGCAGCAGACGATCGCGCTCAGCGAGCTCGGCAATCAGGATCTGCTGCTCGCGGTTGCGACCGATGACCGCGCCTACCGGTTCACGGTTCCCGACAACGCATCGACCACCGATCTGACCAACGAGGATCTGGCGTCGATCGCGCAGGACGACATCGTCCCCGCGCTGCGCCGGCAGGACTGGGCCGGGGCGGCCATCGGCGCGGCCAACGGCGTCAGTTCGACCCTCGATCCGTCCTATACCGGCTACCTGGTGGCCGGCGGGGTCGGCGCGGTCGCGGTGGTCGGCGGCGGTGGTGCGTGGGCCTACTCGCGGCGCCGCAAGCGCCAACAGGTCGAGGCCGGCGTGGAGGCCGTCAGGGATCAGGAACTGACCGCCGATCAGCTGGCGGCGCAGCCGCTGGAGGTGCTCGATCCGTGGTCGCGGGAGGTGCTCACCGACACCGACAACGCGATCCGCACCAGCGACGAGGAACTCCGGCTGGCGGTCGGCGAGTTCGGCGAGGGGCAGACGGCGCCGTTCCGGTCGGCGGTCGACGCCGCCAAGGCGGCGCTCGCGTCGTCGTTCGCGCTGCGGCAACGTCTCGACGACAACATCCCCGAGACCCCCGACGAACAGCGCTCGATGCTGGTGCAGATCATCACCACCTGCACCGACGCCGACCGCGCCCTCGACGAGCAGGTCGCCGCGTTCGACGAGATGCGCAATCTGCTGATCAACGCGCCGGCGCGGTTCGACGAGCTCACCCGCCGGGTCGTCGACCTGCATACCCGGGCCGATGCGTCCGAGCAGCAGTTGAGCGGACTCGTCGCCCGGCACGGTGAGCAGACGTGCACCTCGATCCTGCAGAACGTGGTGCTCGCGCGGCAGGAGATCGAGTTCGCCGAGCGCAGCGCCGATCAGGGCCGGTCGGCCATCGCCCGCCCGGCCGGTGAACAGGGACCGGCCGTCGCCGACATCCGCGCCGCCGAGGGCGCGATCGCCCAGGCCGACAAACTCCTCGACGCCATCGACAACGCCGAGGGCAACATCGCCGCCGCGCACAGCCGGATGGGTTCGCTGATCGCCGAGGTGGAGGGCGAGATCGCGGAGGCCGCCGCGCTGACCGCCGACGGCGGGCCCGGCCTGGCGACCGCGGTGACGGCGGCGTCGACGGCATTGTCAGATGCGAAGACCCGGTCGGACAGTGATCTGCTCGGCACCTTCACCGCCCTCGTCGACGCCGACGCCGACCTCGATGACGCACTGGAAGCGGCGCGTGGCGCGGCCGCCGAACGCACCCGCCGCGCCGAAGTGCTGTCGGCGGCACTGACCGCCGCCGAGGCCAAGGTGTCGGCGGCGCGGGACTTCATCGGCACCCGGCGCGGTGCCGTGCAGTCGGTGGCACGCACCCGGCTGTCGGAATCCGAACGGCTCCTGCAGGCCGCCCGCGACGCGTCGGCCACCGATCCGTTCACCGCGACCGACTCGGCGCGACGGGCCGGTGCCCTCGCCGATCAGGCTCTGATGGCGGCCCAGGGCGACGTCGTCAGCTGGCAGCAGGGTCAGCAGCGATCGTCCGGGTCGTCGGCCGCGGGGGCAGTGCTCGGCGGCATCCTCGTGGACAGCTTCCTGCGTGGCAGCATGCGCGGCGGCGGTTTCGGGGGTGGATTCGGCGGCGGCTACACCAGCGGAGGTCGCAGTCCCGGGTCGTTCGGCGGGTCGTCGAGCTCGGGTCGGATCGGGGTCGGCGGGCGGTTCTGATTGTCCGGTTCTCGGGCGGTGCCCGCAGCCGTCCCTACTGCCACGCCCGAGTTCGCGTCGGGCTACGTCGTCGGGCTACGTCGCGAAGTCCGGGGACGACGATGCGGGGTCGGCATCGGCGGGCGGACCATCATCGGCACCGGAAGCCGGTTCGGATCGGAGCTTGGGCGGTGCACTGGGCACCGGCGTGGCCTGCTGCCGTCCCCACATGAAGTAGGCGATCGGGCCGAGGAAGTTGACGAAGCCGGCGGCGACCCACGCCCCCTTGGGTCCGCGCACCAGGTAGTCGGGCCGTAACCACAGGTCGCGCATCGCGGCCACCTGCAGGGCGATCTGTGCTGTCGCGCCACCGATGATCAGCGCTCGCGAACGGGTGGACAGTTCGGTGAACCGCTTCTTTCGGCGTCGCGTCATATATGTCACAGTAGTCCCGACTTTTACTTCGAGTCTCTAAGTATTAGAGTTACGAAGTGTGATGGCGACCAAGGACGACAACGTGGCAGTGGCTCGGCGGCTGCGGCCCGCGGTCACCCGGCTGTATCTGATGATGCGTCGCCACACCCCGATCCCCGAGTACACCGCGGCACAGGCATCCGGCATGGCCACCCTGCTCGACCACGGGCCGATGCGGATGGGCGAGTTCGCCGACCGCGAATCGATCCGGATGCCGACCGCCACCAGCCTCATCGACGGACTCATCCGCGACGGGCTGGTGCAACGCGAACGCGATCCGGCCGACCGCCGTGCGGTTCTGGTGTCGGTGACCGATCACGGTCATGCGGTCCTCGACCGGGTTCGGGCCCAACGCGATGACGCCCTGGCCGTCGCCATCGCAGCGCTCTCCGACGACGACCGCGCCGCGCTGGCCGCCGCCGCACCGGCCCTGCAGGCCCTCCACGAATCACTCGAGGGTGCTGTGCAATCGAAAAACGTCCACCGATAGACACACCGTCAGCGAGGAGAACAATGACCACCACCTCGACGACGCCGGCCCAGAGTTCCGACGCCGCAACACCTTCCGATCAGCCCCACGACGAGCACTCGCTGCTCGCGACCTTTGCCCGGCAACCGAGAACCGTCTGGGTGACCGCCTTCGCCGCGGTCATCGCCTTCATGGGCATCGGCTTGGTCGACCCGATCCTCAACAGCATCGCCGAGGCACTCAACGCCCCGCCGGACAAGCTGACCCTGCTGTTCGGTGTCTACGTCGGGGTGCAGTGCGTGGCCATGCTGATCACCGGATGGTCGGCGTATCGGTTCGGCCCGAAGCGAACCCTGACCGTCGGACTGTCACTGATTGTCGTCGCCGCGGGAATCTCGGCCTTTGCCAACGGAATCGACCAGCTGATCGCCTACCGCGTCATCTGGGGATTGGGTAATGCGCTGTTCATCGCGACCGCGCTGGCCTTCATCGTCAGCTCCGCCAAGGGCAGTCAGCACGGCGCGATCATGCTCTACGAGGCGGCACTCGGCGTCGGCCTGGCCGTCGGCCCGCTATTGGGTGCGATCCTCGGCTCGTGGACCTGGCGTGCACCTTTCGGCGGTACCGCCATCCTGATGCTGATCGGCGCCGTCCTGTGCGCAGTGATGTTGCCCGCCGACGGCCCGCGCACCGAACGCCAGCCCGTGCGGATCATCGATCCGCTCAAGGCACTACGCAACCGCACACTGCTGATCACCTCGATCGGTTCGGCCTTCTACACCGGTGCCCTGTTCACCGTCATCGCGTGGGCCCCGATCGCCATGGGGCTCAAGCCGATCTGGGCCGGACTCATCTTCTTCGGCTGGGGTCTGCTGACCGCGCTGGCCGGTGTGTTCGTGGCTCCTCGCCTCGCCGAGAAGATCGGCCAGCGCGGTGGTGTGATGACGGCGATCGCCACCTACGCCGTCGTCATGGCCCTGGCCGGCATCGGCACCTTTGCCGGCCAGGTGTGGCTGATCGGTCTGGCCGTCGTCCTCTCCGGTATCCCGTCGGGCGTGCTCAACACGCTGTTCACCGGCGTCGCCATGTCCTCGGGTGACGCGAGCACCCCGCGGTCGGTGTCGAGTGCCGGCTACTCGTTCCTGCGCTGGGCCGGCGCCGCGGTCGCCGCGGTGCTCGTCGCCCATCTGGCCGAATGGTTCTCGTCGGTGGCCGCTCCGTGGTGGTTCGCCGCCGGATACTGCGTCATCGCCGTCATCGCGGTGAGTTTCGTGACCACCAAGGCCGCCGAATCGCATGACGTCGACGAGGATGCCGCGTTGATCGGGGCCGAGGAGTACTGAGGCCTTCGCACCGCCCGGCAACGGCATGTTCGCGGCGAGAATGCTGTTGGCACAAGAGGTCTCGAGGCTCGTCGCTAGCGCTCCTCGACACCTCGACCAGCGGCTGGGGGTGGTTCAGTCCAGCCAGTCCAGCACCGACGCCGCGGTCCAGCTCTGCTGCATACTGCCGAGCGGTTCCCCGGTGAACGGTTCGTAGTACTCGGCGAACGCCCCGTCGGTGGCCTGCCGCAACCCCTCGTCGCGCAGTCGGGCCGAGCGTTCCGGCCAGCCGCGCCGCGCGAACGCCCAACTGAACAGCCACGTCATCACCGGCCACACCGGGCCACGCCAGTACTCCCGCGGCCGGAAGTCGTTGGAGATCGGCGACGTCGACGGCGGTACGGCGTAGCGCAGGTCGGGGTGACCGCAGAACCGAGGGCCGTCGAACAGGCGCATCAGCGCGCGTTCGGAATCTCGGGACAGCCCACCGCACAGCAACGGCGCGAACTGCGCGATCGTCTCGGTGGTGATCCACCTGTTCGCGCGGAGATCGAAATCCCGTGCCGCACCGTTTCTCTCGTTGGAGGCCGCGACCACGCCGGCCCGGAACCGATCCGCCCAGGCCCGCAGATCGCGGACATCGGCGCGGGGCTTCGAGTAGTCCTCGCCGATCGTCGCGAGGACGTCACAGGCGAGCGCGAAGATCGCGCTGACGAAGACGTCCTCGACGGCGAAGCTCATCACCTTGGGGAGCAGAGCGTCGTCGTAGTTGGCGCGCTTCATCTCCTCGACGAGCCAGATGTAGCGGTCGTACTCGAGATCGGTTGGCCGCATCGACAGGTCGGTGACGTGGTCGAGGTCGGCGCGCTGGAACGGTGGGAGGTCGTCACCCGGCGTGACGCCCGCGTAGGGCTTGTCCCAGCGCGGGGAGTTGTCCATCCCTGATTCCCACCCGTGATAGATGGTGATGCGGCCCCGGCCGTTGGGGTCCCGGGCGTGCGCGAGCCACCGATGCCACCGCACCAGCGAACCCCACCGGCGGTCGATGAACTCGTTGGCCACCTGACGGGTGGTGCGCCCATGACGTCGCGAGTGATCGAGGATGCGCTGCACCGCGATCGCGTGCACCGGCGGCTGGGTGATGCCGGAGGTGTCGGGGTAATCCGGCGAGCAGTCGGCCAGCCGCGCGCACTCCCACCGGCGTGGACCCGGGAAGTAGCCGTCGCGACCGTTGGCGAACACGATGTGCGGGATCATCCCGTTGGTCCACTGCGCCGAGAGCAGCGTGTCCATCTCGATGACGGCGCGCTCCACCGACAACGGGGCCAACCCGACCGTGACGAACGCCGCATCCCAGCTCCACATATGCGGGTAGAGCCGGGGTGCGGCACTGGTCATCGTGCCCAGGTCGTTGCCCCGCAGCAGATACGCGGCACGCGCCGCGAGCTGCGTCGGGGTGAATCCATAGCGCGCCACGCGTCGATTCTGCCCCGCGGACCCCGATGCCGCCGGGCGAGCGCAGTCGCGCGCTCTAGGCTCGACCCCATGCCCACCGCACTGATCACCGGCGCGAGCCGCGGACTCGGCGCCGAGATCGCCCGGCAACTCGCCCCCACCCACGACCTGCTGCTCGGCGGCCGACCGTCGGCCGAGCTGGATACCTTGACCACGCAGCTCGACGGCGCCTCGACCTTTCCGGTGGAGCTGACCGACCACGACGCCGTCGAGGCCGCCGCGGAGGCCATCACCTCCCTCGACGTGCTGGTGCACAACGCCGGGGTGGGCAGCAGCCTGTCACCGGTCGGCGGGACACCCGCCGACGAGTGGCGTCACGTCCTCGAGGTGAACCTGATCGCCGCGGCCGAGCTCACCCGGCTGCTGCTCCCGGCACTGCGAGCGGCGGGCGGGCACGTCGTCTTCATCAACTCCGGTGCCGGTCAACGCGCCAATCCCGGGTGGGCGCCGTACGCGGCGAGCAAGTTCGGGCTGCGCGCGCTGGCCGACGCCCTGCGGGCCGAGGAACCGGACCTGCGAGTCACCTCGGTGTTCCCCGGCCGCATCGACACCGACATGCAACGCGACCTCATCGCCATCGAGGGCAAGGAGTACGACGCGTCGCAGTTCCTCGCCCCGACGACGGTGGCCGCGGCCGTGGTGATGGCGATCCACACGCCTGCCGACGCCCACCCCACCGAGATCGTGCTGCGGCCGACCGGACGTCGGTGACGCTTCAGGGCGTCACAACTGGACCAGGTCGGAGGCCTGCCACACCGCACGCATCGAGGTGATCTTGCCGTCGGCGTCGAACACCATGATGTCGACCGGGGTGATCTCGAAGCGCATCCCGGAGGTGCCGGTGACCAGGGTGAACTCGAAGACCGCGGTGTCGCCGGCGGTCTTCTTCCACTTCAGGGTCGCGGTGCGCTCGTCCATGCCGGTGATCACCGAGTAGAACTCCACCAGTTGCTCGCGGGTGGTGCGGATGTCGGCGCCGATCGGATCCTCGACCGTGGCGCCGGCGGCGTACAGATCGGCGATCTGTTCGGCGGTGCCACTGGTGAGGTACTCGATGTAGTTCTCGACGACGGCGTTCATCTTGTCGCTGAGTTCGGCGGTGTCCTGCTCGACGGTCATGGGTGCCCTTCCGGTGAAACGAGAACGTGTTCTAGTTTCACGGTAGCAGTCGCGCACCACGTCATGCGATCAAACGATCGGGACTGACGCCGCGTCGGCAGGCGGGGCAGGGTTGGGTGTTTGATATGTTCGCCGACACGTTGGCGAACGCCGATGCGTGCTCAAACGAACCGGGGATCACGCGCGACCCCGACGACCCGCTGTGAGGAGCCGCGATGACCTACCCACCGGACGGGCCCACGGGTCCGCAAGGGGGTTCGGTGCAGTGGGATCCGGTGCCGAGTGGTCCGGTGCAGTGGGGATCGGCCATCGGCGGACCGCAGCCACCGCCGGTGTGGCAGCAGCCGACACCCGCGCACAAGCCCGGCGTCGTACCGTTGCGGCCGCTCGACACACGTGACCTGATCGACGCCACGTTCTCGGCGATCCGATTCTTCCCCGGCATCACCTTCGGGATCACGGCCGGTCTCACCGCTCTCCTGACCGTCGTCTCGGCCGTCCTCGCCGCAGTGATCGTCACCGTCGAATCCGGCGGACATCCCGACCTCACGTCGTGGTTGGGCGCGATGGACAACGACTGGGCGAACTCACTGATCGGCGCGGCGGTCGTGGCCCTGGCGGCCGGCCCCCTGGCCTACCCGCTCAACGCCGCCGCGGTCGGCGTGCGCACCACGTGGGCGGAACTGTGGGCTCAGGTCCGTCCCGTCGGCGGGCGCATCCTGGCGGTGGCGCTGGTGCTGTGCGGGGTGTTCTGCATTCCCGACGTCGTCGTCCTCGCCCTCGATTCGCTGACGGGCGGCGACGACGATCTCGTCGTCGCGGCCATCCTCCTCGTCGGAGTCGCGGCGATCATCCCGACCATCTGGGTCACCGTGCGGATCGCGCTCGCCCCGGCGGCGGTGGTGATCGAACGGCTCGGCCCGCTCGCCGCGATCCGCCGGTCCGCGACGCTGACGCACCGATCCTTCTGGCGCTACTTCGTTGTGCTGCTCCTCATCTGGATCCTCTCCGGGATCATCAACGGGGTGCTGGGTATGTCATCGGAGATGATCTCCGATGCCACCGGAAGCGGCGGGGTGGCCGCCCTCGTCTCCGCAGCGGTTCTGGTACCGCTGATCACCGCGCTGGTCTCCCCCGTCGAGGCGATCGCGACGTCGCTGCTGCACGTCGACGCCCGGATCCGGCGCGAGGGCTACGACCAACAACTCGCCCAGATCGCCGCCGCGCGGGGAGGCCCGCGATGAGCGGCTCGATCATCCTTCTCGCCGACGGACTCTCGCCTGACAACGACCAGGCCCGCCAGTGGGCCCGCGACGAGTTGTCGGGATCGCGCTATCAGCCCCCACAACCCGGTCTGCTCGACCGACTCGCCGACGGGCTCTCGCGCTGGTTCACCGACCGGGTCGGGGATCTGCTCTGGTCGGATGCGAGTGTCGCCACGATCATCGGGGTCGTGCTGGGGCTGCTCGTCCTCGCATTGATCGTCTACGCGCTACTCTTCGTCCGCCGCACGCCACGCTCCGATTCCGACGCCGAGGTCGGTCCGGTCCTGGGCGGTGACCCGTTGTCGGCCAAGGAGTTTCGTCGCAAGGCCGAGGAGATGCTCGCCGCCGGCGATCACGACGGATGTGTACGCGAGGCGATGCGTGCGCTGACCCGGCGCTCCGCCGAACGGGGTGTGCTGCGCGACGCCCCGTCGCTGACCGCACACGAGGTGGCGGTGCGCCTACGCACGCCGTTCCCCGACCACGGACGCGAACTCACCTACGCGGCCAACCTGTTCGACGCGGTGGTCTACGGATACCGGCACGCCACCGCCGAGCAGGCCCGCCTCGTCCTCGATCTCGATGAGTCCCTGCGCGCGACCCGGCCGGCGACGTCGACGACACCCGCTGCCGTCGAGGGATTCGCGGTGCCGCGATGACCACCGACGTCTCTGCCGGAGGCACCGCCGCCGCATCGACGGGCCCGGTGCCGGCCCCGCCCCGCCGGAACCGCCGGCGGGCCCTGTGGATCTGGTTGCCGATTGCCGCGGTCATCCTGGTCATCGTCGCGATCCTGGCGATCGTCGCCGTCGGCGGGTCCGCCGACGACCGCGGCAACTCCGTCCCCGGCGATCCCGGCAATTACAGCGGGAACGGTTCCAGTGCCCTCGCGAACATCATCGGTGACCACGGCGTCGACGTGAAGGTCGTTCGCGGACTTGCCGATCTGACGGTCACCCCGAAACCCGACGGCGACACCACCGTCGTGGTCACCAACACGCCGGCGATGACCGCCGAGACCGCCCGGGCGTTTGCCGAGCGGGTCCGGGGCGCGAGACGGGTGGTGCTCGTCGACGCGAACGATACGGTGCTGGACGCCCTCGGTCTCCCGGTGACCGAGTCGAGCAGTGTGGTTTTCGGCCAGTCGGACATCCGTGCGGACTGCAGCGTCGCCGGAATCGAACCGACCGATACGGTGACGCCGTCGACCGCCCACTACGTGGCCACCGATGCGTCGTCGACGGTGTCGTGCTTCCCCTCCGGGTCGGCGAACGATCCGGCGGCGGGAACACCCGGCGCCGAGGTGGTGGTCGCCGATCCCTCGGCCGACCTGCCCGAGACGATCGTGATGACCGGCGCGATGACCACCAACTCCGATCTGGCCGACGTCGACAATGCCGGGGTCACCGTGCGCACCATGGCCACCGGCGACAACGTGCTCTGGTACGTTCCCCGGCCCTCCGATCGTGTCGAGAGCGAGGACGACGATGAGGAATCCGTCCTCCCGTCGATCGTGTGGCCATTGTTCTTCCTCGCCTTCTTCGTCGCGATCGCCGTCTCGCTGTGGCGTGGACGCCGATTCGGACCACTTGTCGCCGAACCACTTCCGGCCGTCGTCAAGGCCATCGAGACGACCCGGTCACGGGGACGCCTCTACCGCAAGGCCGCCGACGCCGGGCGTGCCGCGGCGATTCTGCGCGTGCACACCACCGCGTCGATCGCCCGCTACCTCGGCCTGGCCTACGACCCGGTCCGGGCCCTCGACGCGATCTCCTCGGACACGCCGATCGAGCACGACCCGGCGCTGGATTCCGTCGTTGCCGCCGTCGCGTCGGCGACCGGACGCGACTCCCGGCAGGTCGCCGCGCTGCTGGCCGGCCCACTCCCCACCGACGACACCCAGCTGGCGCAGTTCACCTCCGACCTGACCGACCTCGAGAAGGAAGTTCGACGCACACCATGACCTCTGAACCCGCGACCCCTCACCCCACTGCGCCCTCCGAGCCCGCCGTCTCCGTCGCCAAGGACACCGCCGGAGCCACGGACACTGCCGGAGCCGCAGCCCGCGATCCACGTCAGACCCTGGGTGCGGTCCGCGCCGAGGTCGCCAAAGCGGTTGTCGGACAAGACCCGGCCGTCGCCGGTATCCTCATCGCGCTGCTGTGCCGTGGTCACATCCTGCTCGAAGGTGTTCCGGGAGTGGCGAAAACCCTGCTGGTGCGATCGGTGGCGCAGGCGTTGGCGGTGGACACCAAACGGGTGCAGTTCACCCCGGATCTGATGCCCGGTGACGTCACCGGCTCGCTGATCTTCGACAACGCCACCTCCGAGTTCACCTTCCGGCCCGGCCCCGTCTTCACCAATCTGCTTCTCGCCGACGAGATCAACCGCACCCCACCCAAGACCCAGGCCTCCCTGCTGGAGGCGATGGAGGAACGTCAGGTCTCCGTCGACGGTGTGCCGCGGCCGCTGCCCGACCCGTTCCTGGTGGCGGCCACCCAGAATCCCGTCGAATACGAGGGCACCTATCCGCTGCCCGAGGCCCAGTTGGACCGGTTCCTCCTGAAGGTCACGTTGCCGATCCCGCCGCGCGACGACGAGATCACCGTATTGAGCAGGCACGCAGCCGGATTCAACCCGCGCGACCTGACCGCCGCGGGCCTGCGACCGGTGGCCTCGGCGGCCGACATCGTGGCCGGCGCCGACGCGATCCGGCATGTGGCGGTGGCGCCGGCGATCGCCGCGTACATCGTCGACATCGCGCGCGCCACCCGCAGTTCGCCGTCGCTGGCATTGGGGGTCAGTCCGCGCGGTGCCACCGCATTGTTGTCCACGAGCCGTGCCTGGGCGTGGCTGTCCGGCCGTGACTTCGTCACCCCGGACGACGTCAAGGCACTCGCGCAATCGACTCTGGCCCATCGGCTCTCGTTGCGTCCGGAGGCGGAGTTGGAGGGCGTCTCGGTGGCCGCGGTGCTCGACGCCGCGATCCACTCGGTGCCGGTCCCGCGCTGATGGTGCTGACCGGCCGCTTCGTCGCCCTCCTCGCGCTGGGCATCATTCCCGCGGTGGTGTTCCCCCACGTGTGGGTGGTGTTGCTGTGGGTGTTCGCCTGCGCGGTGGTGATGGCGGTCGATCTGCTCGCGGCCGGTTCGACGGCACTGCGACTGTATCGCCTTCCGTCGGCACCAATCCGTCTCGGCGGTGCCGGTTCGTCGGTGATCGTCGCCGAGAATGTCGGGACCCGGAGATTCAGAGGGCGGCTGCGTGATTCGTGGCAGCCCTCGGCCGGGGTGCGGTCCGGTGAGCACGACCTCGACATCCCGCCGGGGGAACGCCGGGAACTGACCACGGTTCTGGTGCCGGTGCGTCGCGGTGATCGGCTCGCGGTACGCGCGACCATCCGACGCCCCGGTCCGCTCGGCCTGGCCGCACGACAGCACAGCTATCCCCTGCCCGGGGTGATTCGTGCTCTGCCACCGTTCAATTCACGCAAGCATCTCCCGTCACGCCTGGCCCGACTACGCCAGCTCGACGGTCGGTCGGCCGTGCGTATCCGCGGTCAGGGCACCGAATTCGATTCGCTGCGTGACTATGTCGAGGGCGATGACGTCCGCAGCATCGACTGGCGCGCGACGGCACGCCGACGCTCGGTGGTGGTGCGCACCTGGCAACCGGAGAAGGACCGCCACATCATCATCGTGCTGGACACCTCACGGACCTCCGCCGCACGCGTCGGTGACGCGCCCCGCCTCGACGCGGCGATGGATGCGGCACTGCTGTTGTCGGCGTTGGCCGCCCACGCCGGTGATCGGGTCGACCTGATCGCCGGTGACCGGGTGATCCACCGACGTGTCGTCGGATCGCCGCGCACCACCCTCCTCGGCGACCTGGTCAACGCGATGACCGAGCTGCAACCGGCTCTGCTGGAGGCGGATTGGCCGTTGCTCGCCGCCGAGGTCACCACGCTTACGCGCCAACGGGCGCTGGTCGTGCTGCTCACGCCGCTCGAACCGGCCGCGGTGGAGGAATCGCTGCTGGCTCCACTGTCGGTGCTCGCGTTGCGGCACAAGGTGATCATCGGCTCGGTCCGCGACCCGGCGGTGGAGGAGATGAGTGCGCGACGCGACGACGCCGCCGAGATCTACGAGGCAGCCGCGGCGGCGCGCACCCTGATGGTGCGTGAACGGACCGAATCGGCGCTGGGACGCATCGGGGTCGACGTGGTCGATGCCGATCCCGAACACCTCCCGGCCGCTCTGGCCGATCACTACCTGGTGCTCAAGTCACGCGGGCTGTTGTAGCAGTTTCGGTGGGGCCCTTCGTGATTCGATGCGCGGCCGAGTGCCGACGATCCTGCGAGTAGGAGTATTCGCCGGACCGAGCGGGTCGCGGTCGGGGCCACCGTCCGTCACCCGACGTCGGGCGCGGAGCTGAGTTGTCCCCAGAAGTCGATTGGTCCACAGATGGGGTGGCCGATCGTCGGCGTGAACGGTTTTGTCGGTGGCCGTCTTTACAATGATGGTCAGATCGAAGAGAGCTTCGACGGTCATCTTGTTCGAGGGGGCGAGGGTGAGCAGCATTCCATGGAGCGCGCGGATTCGTGGGGATGTGCGCGACGCGTTGTTGAAGCAGGGGCCGTCGCCGTGGCCGGGGTTGCCGCCGGAGTTTCTGTTCGGGGTGGATCCGGATCGGTTGGATCAGCATTCGATCAACGAGGTGTTGGTCGCGATGACCGAGTTGGATCGGTGCCGTTCCTATATGGCGTGGCTGGATTCGTATTTCACCGCGTATGTGGTGAGGTGTCTGACCGACCGGCCGTTGGACGAGTCGGCGGAGTACGCGCAGATCGCGGCCGAACACATCTCCCGCACCCGCAACCTGGCGATGGTGACCACCCGGCGGATGCTGGATGAGGCGATCGTGATGGCCACCCGCCTGCCGAAGACGGGGCGGGCACTACGCGAGGGGCGGATCAGCCACAGCCAGTTCCGGACCCTGATCGACCGCACCAACCTGCTCGATCCGGGGCCGGCCTTGCATCCGAACACCGCGCTGGTCGACGCAGCGATCGCCGAGCGGTTGTTCAGCAGGCAGGGGCAGTGGCCGGCGACGAGTTTGCGGGACATGGTCGACAAGATCGTGTTCCAGCATGCTCCGGACGCCGTGCGGGAACCGCGGAAACGGAACCTGGACAAGCGGGGTGTGTTCACTCATTTCGAGGGGGATGGGACCGGGGAGATCACCGGCACCATGTCCGCGGAGAACATCACGATCGCGGAGAAGACGATCGCCGCCCTGGCCGACTGCGCCTGCCGGAAAGACCCGCGGACGCGGCGGCAACGCCAGGCCGATGCCATGTACTCGTTGTTGTCGGGGACGCAGTTCGCGTGTGAATGCGGCAAAGAGGACTGCCCCGCCGACATTCCGGAACCGGGCTGTATTCCGGATGTGCAGATCGTGCTGCACGTCATCGCCGATGAGACCACCGCTGCGGCGATCGAGGAACGCCAACAGGAACAGGAGCGCCAGGAACAGGAGCGCCAGGAACAGGAGCGGCAGGCGCAAGGACGGGGACGGTCCGATGCCGGCGACGAATCCGGTGGAGGTGCACGCCAATCGGTAGTTCAGTCGCGCCGTACGGAACCGAAGCCCGCATCCGAGCCGGATCTCGAGCCTGAGCTCGAGAAGGAACCCGAGCCCGAGCCGGCCACGCATACCGACACGCGTGCGGTGCAGATGACTCTGCCCGACGAATGCGGCTCGGACGCCGAGAGCGCAAGCGCAGAAACGGATGTCGCTGCGGAACCGCCACCCGAACCCGCCGACGATGGACCTCCCGATGCGGCGCCCGACGATGACACGGACGCCGCGCCCGCCGACGCCGAATCCCGCTCGGGCAGCACCGTTTCGGCCGCCGAGATGCCGATCGACGGGAACCTCGGCTACCTCGTCGGGCAGGGTGCGGTCATCCCCGAGCAGATCCTCGATCTGATCAGCCGATACCCGACCACGATCCGACGGATGGTGCCCAAGGGCGTGAATCCCGAGGACGTCGAACTCCCGTCGGCGTTGCCGTCGGATCCATACCGACTGTCGACGGCGTTGGACACATTCATCCGGATGCGTCACGGTGAGTGCGTCATCCCCGCCTGCCGGGGTAGTGCCTTCGACGGCGATTGTGATCACGTGCACGAATACGACCACGAGCACCCCGAACTCGGTGGACAGACCACCCCCGACGGGCTGAACGCCAAGTGCCGTGGACATCACCTGCAGAAAACGCACTCCCGCTGGCTCGATGACCAGTACCGCGACGAGAACGGACGGCTGGTCACCGTCTTCACCACGCCGGAAGGGCTGAACATTCCGGGGCCGGCGGAAACCCTCGAAGACTTCTTCGGCGGGTTGCGTCGCTACCGGTTCGCCGACCCACCAGCCGCACCACCGGCACCACGGGAACCCGGGGTCATCCCCACCAGCAAGCGGGATCGGCTCGCCGCCAAGTACGAACGGCGACGCCGCGAACGCGAACGCAACCGGACCCGCATCGCCGATGGCGTCGACCCTTTGAACCCGCCACGCCCGAGACGACGCAAGAAGCGATACCCCGTCGTGCCTGATGACGGCGCACCACCACCCTTCTGAGGTGACTCCGATCAGCTACTGAATGTCACAGCTCATCGAAGGGTGCGGCGTACCGAAACGTGCCGCGGATCGGCGATTCCGATTGCCCCTCCGGGATTCGCAGTGCCTGAAAGTGCCTACCCCACTCGGGGTCCGGTGCTTCGATCCCCAGGTCGGCGGCCGTCCGGAAGCCGAACCGGGCGTAGTACTCGGGATCGCCGAGCAACGCGAGGACGTGCTCGCCGGCGGCCGCCGCGTCGTCGATCAGCCGCGTCATGAGGGCCGAACCGATGCCACCGCCCTGGGCGTGCGGGATGACCGCGAGGGGCCCGATGCCGATCGCGGGATCGTCGCCGACCCAGCCGCGGGTGCCGATCACGAAGCCGACGATCTCACCGTCGTCGACGGCGACGAGCGACAGAGCGAGCAGATAGCCGTCGTCGGCGAACAACGCGTCGGTCAACGCGGCCTCGACCGCGTCCTCCCCATCGGTGCCGTCGTCGAAGGCCGCCAAAATGATGTCCCGGATACGGGGTCGATCCTGCGTCGTCTCCTGGCGGATGTCGATCGTCATCCGACTCACGCTACCGGTGCCATGAAATCACGGTCGGCGGCGTCGATGTCGCCGCGCTCGCCGTCGTTGTACGCCCACCGTCCGAGCGTGAAGACGTAGACGAAGAAGCCGACCCACACGGTGACACCGATCCCGATGCGCGCCCAGGTGGGCAGCGGCGACGGCGTGACGAAGGCCTCGATGATGCCGGTGATCAGCAGCAGCCCCACCAGCCCGAGGGCGATGCCGATGGCGGCGCGACCCTGCGCGGCCAGCGACTGCAGCCTCGGCGTGTCGCCGGGCGCCACCCACGCCCAGAAGACGCGGAGTCCGACGCCGGCGGCCACGAACAGGCAGGTCATCTCCAGCAGCCCATGGGGGGTGATGAGGCCGAAGAACACGTCGGCGCGGCCGTGCCGGATCATGATCGACGCGGTGACGGCGAGGTTGAGCACGTTGCTCCACAGCACCATGATCACCGGTAACCCGAACACCCCGAAGGCGATACAGGTGGCCGCGAGCCAGAAGTTGTTGGACCACACGCGAAATGCGAACGAGGTTGCCGCGTGCTCGGAGTAGTAGTTCGCGAAGTCGTTGTTGACGAGTTCCTCGATCTCCTGTGGTGAGCCGAAACTGGTCTCCACCCGCGGATGATCGAGGAACCACCACGTCAACGCCACCATGGCGAGCACCGAGGCGATCATCGTCGTCAGCCACCACCAGCGGGTCGCATACAGCGCGGCCGGGAAGGTGCGTCCGAGGTAACGCCCGAGGGTCGCCCAGGCGCCGAGTTTGACCCCGGCCGCCCGCGACCGCGCCCGGGCCAGCAGCGACGACAGGTATCCGACGAGCGCGGGGTCGGGGGCGCTGGATCGGATCACCGACAGGTGCGTCGCCACCTTCTGATACTCGTCGATCATCTCGTCGGCCTCCGAGCCGGTGAGCCGACGCCGACGCGACAATTCGTCGAGTCGGTCCCAGGTCGGCTTCTTGGCCGCCACGTAGGCATCGAGATCCACGCCGACATGGTAGTGGCTGCGATGTTCACCGGGGCCGATCCGGCCACGGCACCGTCATTCGGTCGGCTGTCCGCCGAAGCCGCGGCCGACGTGCTGGTTAGAGTGTCGCGTATGTATCCGATGGCTCCCCCGTCGCCGCGCGGGCCGTACCCGGCCGCGCCGGCGGGCACCGCGGCCTGGGGTCGGGGCGTACCCGCGACGGTGGGCGTCGGCCGCGACGATCTGGTGTCCGGGGAGGCGGTCGCCCTCGATCTGCCCGCCGCATCGCTGGGACTGCGCATCGCGTCCGGCCTCATCGACTTCGTCGTGGGGATGGCCGTCCTGATCTTCCTGCTGTGGCTGTCGTTCAAATTGGCCACCGACGAGGCCCTGTTCGGCGCCTGCGCCACGATGTCGGTGGTGCTGGCGTGGGCGGCGCTGCCGACGATCGTGGAGACCACCACCCGGGGCAAGACCCTGGGGCATCTGGCGCTCGGCCTGCGTACCGTCCGCGACGACGCCGGGCCGATCCAGTTCCGGCATGCGTTGACGCGCGCCATGCTCGGCGTCGTCGAGATCTACACCTTCTTCGGCGTCCCGGCGCTCATCGCGTCGGCCATCAGCCGGAAGAACAAACGCCTCGGCGACATGGTCGCCGGGACGTACGTGATCCGCGACCGCTTCCGCTTCCAGATGCCCGACCCCGTCGGCATGCCGCCGATGCTCGAACCCTGGGCGCGGACCGCCGACCTCTCGTCGATACCGGACTCGACCGCCATCTCACTGCGCCTGTTCCTCACGCGCGCCGAGCAGTACACCCCGGCCGCGCGTCGCGCGCTGTCGGATCGGCTGATCATCGCGGTCGCGCCGTACGTGGCACCCGCCCCGCCGTCGGGCGCACCGTATGAACTCGTGCTCGCGGCGATCCTCGCCGAACGACGCCGACGCGACGCCGAGCGCCTGGCCCGCGAAGAGCGGCTGCGACGTAACCTGTTGCGCTGAAACCTACTTCAGGTCGGCGCTGGACTTCCCGAGGATCCGGCGGGCGATGATCAGTTGCTGGATCTGCTGGGTGCCCTCGAAGATGTCGAGGATCTTGGCGTCGCGCGCCCACTTCTCCAGCAGCATCGTCTCCGAATATGCCGCCGTCGCACCGAGTTCCACCGCCTTGTTGGTGACGTCGGTGACCATCCGTCCGGCCTTGGCCTTCGACATCGACGCCTCGAGGGAGTTCGGCTGCTTGTTGTCGGCCATCCAGGCGGCCCGCAGCGCGAGCAACCACGATGCCTCCCAATCGGATTCGAGGCGGATGAACTCCGCGACCGCGGCATGCATCGTGGTCGTGGACGCGTCGTAGTCGATCGTGTGGCCGGCACCCTCGAGCAGGGCCCGCAGTTCTTCGAGGGCGGCGCGGCCCACGCCGACCGCCATCGCCGCCACCACCGGACGGGTGTTGTCGAAGGTCTGCATGACCCCGGCGAACGCCTTCTTGGTCTCGACCTCCGGGGAACCGAGCAGGTGATCGGCGGGTACGCGGGCGTTCTCGAACCGCAGCACGGCGGTGTCGGAGGCACGGATGCCCAGCTTGTGCTCGAGCCGCACCACGCTGACACCGTCGGCATCGAGCGGGACGACGAAACTCTTGATGGCCGCGCGGCCGGCACTCTTGTCCACGGTGGCCCACACGACGACGTGATCGGCGCGCGAACCCGCGGTCACGAAGATCTTCTCCCCGTTGATGACGTAGTCGTCGCCGTCGCGGGTGGCGGTCGTGGAGACGGCGGCCGAGTCGGAACCGAAGCTCGGCTCGGTGATCGCCATGGCCGCCCACACCCCGGCGAACTTCTCGAGCTGTTCGGGGTTGGCCACCGCCGAGATCGCGGCGTTACCGAGTCCCTGATACGGAATCGATAGCATCAGGGCGACGTCGCCCCAGCCCATCTCCACGCCGTGCAGCACGCCGCGGATGTTGGCGCCGTTGACGGTGTCGGCCGTCGACGACGGCTCCGCCTTCTCGGCCTCCCTGGTCTTGGCCCGCGACTCCTTGACCAGTTTGCCCAGTTCATCGAGCTCTTTGGGGTACTCATGCTCGGCCGCATCATAGGTGCGGGAGATCGGCCGGAAGATGTGCTCGGCCGCCAGGTGTGCCTGTTCGACCGCGGAGTCGAACTTCTTCGGGAGTTCGAGGTTGATCGCCATGGGCCTATCTTACTCATCGGTAAGATAGACGCAAGTGTGGTGCACGATATAGCCACGAACTCTCACCGAGACAATCACGGTCGCCGACGCCGCTGGCCGCACACACCGATGCGTCCTACCCTCGTGGGGTGGCCTACGACGAGGATCTCGCCCTCCGCATCCGCGCGATGCTGGCTGCCGAATCCAACGTCGACGAGAAGCCGATGTTCGGCGGCCTGGCATTCCTCATCAACGGCAACATGGTGCTCGCGGCGAGCTCACGCGGCGGCCTGATGGTCCGGGTACCGCCCGAGGAAACCGAGACCCTGCTCGAGTACCCGCACACCGATCCGATGATCATGTCCGGCCGGCAGACGCGCGGATGGATCCGCGTCACCGACGAGGGTGTGCGCACCGAACGCCAGCTCACCCGCTGGGTGACCCTCGGCTCCGACTACGCCCGGAAACTGCCGGGGAAGTAGGTCACTTCCCCGGCCCACGCGTCATCGAGTGCTCACGGCACGATGTTGACGAGCCGTCCGGGCACCACGATCACCTTGCGCGGCTCACCGTCGAGCAGGCCGACGATCTTCTCGTCGGCGAGTGCGGCGGTCCGCAACGTGGCCTCGTCGGCGTCGGCGGCGACCTGAATGACGCTGCGCTTCTTGCCTTTCACCTGCACCACGATCTCGACGGTGTCCTCCACCAGCAGGGCGTCGTCGGCGATCGGGAACGGTCCGCGCACCAGCAGATCCTCGTGACCGAGACGGTGCCACAGTTCCTCGGCGATGTGCGGGGCCAGCGGCGCCAGCATCAGCACCAGCGGCTCGACGATCGCGCGGGGCGCGCCGGTGGCCTCGAAATTCTTCGTCAGGTGATTGGTCAGCACGGTCAGCTTGGCGACCGCGGTGTTGTTGCGCAGCGCCTCGTAATCCTCCCGCACACCGGCAATCGTCTTGTGCAGCAGGCGAAGTGTGTCCTCATCGGCGTCGGCGTCGCTGACCCGGCCGGCGCCGGTCTCCTCGTCGACGACGAGCCGCCAGATGCGCTGCAGGAAGCGCTGCGACCCGACGACGTCCTTGGTGGCCCACGGCCGCGACTGATCCAGCGGTCCCATGAACATCTCGTAGACGCGCAGGGTGTCGGCGCCGTAGTCGGTAGCGATGTCGTCGGGGGTCACCGAGTTCTTCAGCGACTTGCCCATCTTGCCGTACTCCTGGGTGACCGGCTCACCGTTGTAGAAGAAGCCGCCGTCGCGTTCGGTCACCTCCTCGGCCGGCACGTAGATGCCGCGGGCGTCCTTGTAGGCATACGCCTGGATCATGCCCTGGTTGAACAGCTTTCGGTACGGTTCCCGGCTCGTCACGTAGCCGAGGTCGAAGAGCACCTTGTGCCAGAAGCGTGAATACAGCAGGTGCAGCACCGCATGCTCGACACCACCGATGTAGAGGTCGAGCCCACCGGGATCGTTCGGACCGTGCAGCGCCGGTCGCGGACCCATCCAGTACGCCTCGTTCTCCTTGGCGCACAACGTGTCCTCGTTGGTGGGATCGATGTAGCGCAGTTGGTACCAGGAGCTGCCCGCCCACTGCGGCATCACGTTGGCGTCGCGGGTGTAGGTCTTGAGCCCGTCACCCAGGTCGAGTTCCACGGTCATCCAGTCGGTGGCCTTGGCCAGCGGCGGCGACGGTTCGGAATCGGCGTCCTCCGGATCGAAGGAGACCGGTGCGTAGTCGTCGACCTCCGGGAGTTCCACCGGCAGCATCGATTCCGGCAACACGTGCGCCTGTCCGGCGTCGTCGTAGACGATCGGGAACGGCTCACCCCAGTAGCGCTGCCGCGCGAACAGCCAGTCCCGCAACTTGTACTGGATGGTGCCGGTACCGGCGCCACGCTCCTCGAGCCAGGCGATGATCGCGGCCTTCGCCTCCTCGACGCGCATGCCGTCGAGGAAGTCGGAGTTCACCAGCGGGCCGTCGCCGACGAAGGCCTCGGCGTCCACACCCTGCTCGGAGCCGATGACCTCACGGATCGGCAACCCGAAGACGGTCGCGAACTCGTGGTCACGGGTGTCGTGGGCGGGCACCGCCATGATGGCGCCGGTGCCGTATCCCATCAGCACGTAGTCGGCGATGAACACCGGAACATCGCGCCCGTCAACGGGATTGGTGGCGAAGGTGCCGGTGAAGACACCGGTCTTCTCCTTGTTCTCCTGCCGTTCCAGATCCGACTTCGCGGCGATCGAGCTGCGGTAGGCGGCGATCGCGTCGGCCGGGGTGGCGGCCTGCGCCGTCCAGCGCTCATCGGTGCCGTCGGGCCAGGCGCCCGCGGTCAGCGTGTCCACCAGCGGATGCTCGGGACTGAGCACCATATAGGTGGCGCCGAACAGCGTGTCCGGCCGGGTGGTGAACACCTCGATCGCGGCGTCGGCGGACGGGACCGCGAAACGCACCTGCGCACCACGCGAGCGCCCGATCCAGTTGCGCTGCATGGTCTTGACCTTCTCCGGCCAGTCCAGGTCGTCGAGATCGTCGAGCAGCCGGTCGGAGTACGCGGTGATCCGCATCATCCACTGCCGCAGGTGCTTGCGGAACACCGGGAAGTTGCCGCGGTCGCTGCGGCCGTCGGCGGTGACCTCCTCGTTGGCCAGCACGGTGCCCAGACCCGGGCACCAGTTGACCAGCGAATCACTCTGGTACACAAGACGATAGGAGTCGATGACCTCGTTGCGCCCGGCACCGCTCAGCTCCGCCCAGGTTTGGCCCGCATACGCGGTGCCGTCGAGAGTGCGTGCGCCGGAGTCGAATTCGTCGATCAGCTCCGAGATGGGGCGGGCCTTACCCTGCTCGGCATCGTAGAAGGCGTTGTAGATCTGGGCGAAGATCCACTGCGTCCACCGGTAGAAGTCGACATCGGTGGTGGCCACCCGCCGACGCTCGTCATGGCCGAGACCCAGACGGCGGATCTGTCCGAGGTAGCGCTCGATGTTGGCCTCGGTGGTCGTGCGCGGATGGGTTCCGGTCTGCACCGCATACTGCTCGGCGGGCAGCCCGAAGGAGTCGAAGCCCATCGTGTGCAGCACGTTCTTGCCGATCATCCGCTGATAGCGGGCGTAGACGTCGCTGGCGATGAAGCCGAGCGGATGCCCGACGTGCAGGCCCGCCCCCGACGGATACGGGAACATGTCCTGCACGAACACCTTGTCCGGGGCGTCGGCCGACGCGCCGCCGTAGGGGGTCAGGTCACCGGCGAGCGGGCCCACCGGGTTGGGCGCCTCGTAGGCGTGCCGATCGGCCCAGTTCCGCTGCCAGCGCCGCTCGATCTGACCGGCGAGCTCGGCGGTGTAACGGTGGGTGCCGGGGGCACCGTCGGCCACCGATGAGGCGCCTGCCGAGGAGCCGTTGCTGCGCGAAGTATCCGCTGAAGTCACTCCACCAGCGTAAATGGTCGCCTCTGCGCGTCTGCACCGGCGGCCCGGCCGCGCAGGCGCCGGTTTCGCCCCGACGGCGCCGGGCTCGTATGGTGGTCGGGTGAGTGTCGTGTCCATCATCGTCGCCGTCGTCGTCTTCGTGCCGGCCCTGGTGTGGCTTGCCGTCGGCGTCGCGGGTCTGCGCGGAACGCTGCGCCGCAACCGGTGGGTGGGCGTGCGCTCGCCCGAGACGCTGAGCTCCGACGACGCCTTCGCCGTGGCCAACCGGGTCGCCGCGCCGGGCACGATCGGCGCCGCCGTGATCCTTCTCGCCGGCGGCCTGCTCACCCTCGGTGTCGATTCCGCATGGTCATACCTCTTCGGCGTGGGTGCCGCGGTGGGCGCGCTGATCATCGTCGGCGCGGTCAGCGGCTACGCGGTGCGCGCGGCCCGGTGGGCGTCGTCCGAGGACTCCGATGCGGGCTGCTCCTGCTGTTCGGGCGCGGACGCCCATGATCACGATGAGGCACCCGCCACAACGAAATCCGCGACTGCCGGTTCCGATGCCGCAGGCTCCGTGACCGCCGGCTCCGAGGCCGCCGACTGCGGCGAGTCGAGCTGCGCGTCGTGCACCCTGCGCGGGGCCTGCCTCGGCGACGACGACACCGCCACCAGCCGGGTCTGAGCGTCGGTGCGTTCTCTGCTGAGCCGTTCCCCCATCGACGGCTTCATCCTCGCAATCCTCGCCGCAGTGGGTATCGCCGCGATCTTCCCGGCCCGCGGCACCTTCGCCGACGTCCTCGACTGGGTGGTCGTCGTCGCGATCGCTCTGCTGTTCTTCCTCTACGGTGCGCGGCTGCATCCGCGTCAGGCCCTCGAGGGGCTGGCGCACTGGCGACTGCACCTGATCATCCTGTCGTTCACCTTCGTCGCCTTCCCGCTGATCGGGCTCGCACTGCAACCGGTGCTGCGTCCCCTGCTCGGCCACGACCTCGCCGCCGGCATGCTCTACCTGTGCCTGGTCCCCTCGACGGTGCAGTCCTCCATCGCGTTCACCTCGATCGCGCGGGGCAATGTGGCCGGCGCGATCGTCAGTGCGTCGGCGTCGAATCTGATCGGGGTGGTGCTCACCCCGCTGCTGGTGGTGGCGTTGATGTCGGGGACCAACGGCGTGCACATCACCGGCTCGTCGATCGGGAAGATCGTCGCCGAGATCCTCGTCCCGTTCGTCCTCGGACAACTGTGCCGGCCCTGGGTGAGCCCCTTCCTGAAGCGGTTCGCCGAACCCACCAAGCTCGTCGACCGCGGCTCCATCGTGCTGGTGGTCTACGCGGCGTTCAGTGAGGGCGTGCGCAACGGCATCTGGTCGATCGTCGACGCGTGGCAGGTGGTGGCGATGGCGGCGATCGCGACCGCGTTGGTGGTGGCGATGCTGTGGTTCACCGGCTGGCTGCCGCGTCGGCTGCACTTCAGCCGCGAGGACGTCATCGCGATCCAGTTCTGCGGAACGAAGAAGAGCCTGGCCACCGGGCTACCGATGGCGACGGTCCTGTTCAGCGGCTCGGTGGTCGGTCTGATCGTGCTGCCGCTGATGATCTTCCACCAGATCCAGCTCATCATCTGCTCCTGGATGGCCACCCGCTACGCCCGGGAAGCCGCCGCCGACACCTCCGACGAGGCCGCCCGCTGAGCCGAGAGGCTCCTCGATCACCGGGCCGAGCGGCTCCTCGATCACCGGGCCGGCGCGGTGATGCCAGCGGGCCATCGCCCACTTCCCGGCCAGCAGCACCGCCACCAGCGACACCACCACGAGAACCGCGTACAGCAGGATCGTCGCACCCAGCACGGCGCCGGCGAAGAAGCCGACCAGCAGCACCGTCGTCACCCAGCTGACGGCGCCGACCACGTCGGCCGCACCGAATCGGGCGAACCGCATCTGCGTCATCCCCGCCACCCGCGGCACGATCGACCGGACGTAACCGATCCACCGGCCCGTCGTCACGACGACGATCCCGGAGGTGTCGATCCGTTGCTGCGCGCGGTCCCAGCGCTGCTCCCCGAACCGGCGGCCCAACGCCGAACCACGCAACCGCGGTCCGCCGAGACGACCCAGCCAGTAGCCGGTGACATCACCGGCGATCGCACAGATGCACGCGATCACGATCAACGCGACGATGTTGGTCTGGCCGACCGCGGCGGCCACTCCCGCCGCCAGCAGCAATGCCTCGCTGGGCATGATCAGCCCCGCCAACAGCAACGCCGTCTCGGCATACACCGCCCCGCCGGCGATCAGATACACCGCCCACGCAGGCACCGACTCGATCACGTGGATCAACCAATCGGCGAAAGCGTTCACCCTCGCGACGATAACCGCAGAACGGTCACATCACTCAATTCATGGATACGTCGACCGGGTGGGTGGCCAGCAGCGGCATCGGCCAGGGCTGTCGGCGCAGGACGTCGGCCCAGATGTCGACCGAGGGCGGGGCCAGCACATCCCGAGGCAGCGCCGACGCCAGCATCCAGCTGTCGGTCTCCATCTCCGAGTCGAGTTGCCCGATTCCCCAGCCGGCGTAACCGGCGAAGATCCGCACCCCCTCGACGACGGTCGCGATGAGTTCCGGGTCGGCGTCGAGGTCGATGAGCGCGACCCGGCCGCTGACCGGGCGGATCGCCTCGACATCGCCGACATCCACGCCGCGTCGGATCACGCCGAGGCACAGGGCCGAATCCTGCTTCACCGGACCGCCGATGAACAGGGCCCGCGGCGCCGCGGTGACGTCGGTCCACGACGGCATCACATTGTGCACCGCGGTCTGGCTGAGCCGATTGATCACGACGCCGAGACTGCCGGCGTCGTTGTGTTCGATGACGTAGATGACCGTGCGGGCGAAGGTCGGTTCGATCAGATCCGTCGACGCCAACAGCAGTGTGCCGGGCCGGATGGAGTTCGCCGATTCGATGTCGCGGGCCGCATCCGCGCTCGACCCACCACCCCCGATGCCGTCGGGCAGATCCGGGGTGGGATCGTCTGCGCTGTCACCGCCGTCCACGAGAACCATCATCGCATGGCTGCCCGGCCCAGTCGGTACTGTAGGCCCGTGAACCCCACGGCGACTCATGGCGCGTCCTCGTGGAAGACCTTTACCCATTCCCTGCATCATTCGCCGGGGTTGTCCCGGCTCCTCGCCGTACGCCTGACCAGCCAACTGACCGACGGCGTCTTCCAGGCCGCCCTCATCGGCGGGGTGCTGTTCAATCCGGAACGGCACGCCGACCCGTTGGCGGCCGCGCTCGGATTCGCCGTGCTGCTGCTTCCCTATTCGGTGCTCGGTCCGTTCGCCGGCGCATTGCTCGACCGCTGGGACCGACGCAGTGTCCTGTTGTGGGCGAACGTCATCCGCGCGGTCCTGATCGGGCTCGTCGCCATCGCGATCGCCACCGGCAGTCCCGACACGCTCGTGCTCATCAGTGCGCTGGCCGTCACCGGCGCCAGCCGATTCGTCGCGTCCGGGTTGTCGGCGTCGTTGCCGCATGTCGCGCACCGCGAGGTGATCGTCGCGGTCAACGCCCTGTTCACCACGTTGGGCGGGGCGATGCTGTCGGTGGGTGCGGGGATCGCCTTCGGCGTCCGCGACCTCGTCGGTACCGGCAACGTGGGTAGCGCCGAGACCACCCTGGCCGGCGTGCTCATCGCTCTCATCGCGGCGATCATCGCGCGCGGTTTCCCGCCGCGGCTGCTCGGACCCGACCAGCCCGACGACATCGGGCATTCGGCGCTGCACGCGGTCGCCGTGGGTTTCGGGCACGGCACCCGGGCGATTGTTCACTGCAAACCGGCCGCCGCCGCGCTCTCGGCCATCGGGGTGCATCGTCTCGTGTTCGGTCTGAACACCCTGATGCTGTTCGTCTTCGCCCGGCACACCGGCCAGGGCGACGGCCTGGCGACCATCAGCCTGGTGCTCGGTCTCGTCGCCGCGGGTGCGTTCGTGGCGGCCTTCACCACGCCGCTGTCGGTGGCCCGATTCGGGCGACGCACCACCCTGATCGCGACGCTGGCACTCGGCGCGGCCGCCGAACTGATCCTGCTCACCTTCACCGTGCCCGGCTTCTGCGTCGCCGCCCTACTGCTCGGCCTCGTCGGCCAGACCACCAAACTGTGCGGTGACGTCGCCATGCAGGTCGACATCGGCGACAGCGTCCGCGGCCAGGTGTTCTCCGCCCAGGATGCGCTGTTCAACATCGCCTACGTGATCGCCATGGTGATCACCGCGCTGGTCATCGGGCCGACCGGGCGCTCGGTGGCGTTGGTGATCATCGGGTCGTTGGTCTATGTGTGCGGTGTGTTCGCGGTGCGCGCCATCCAGCCGGCGGTGTCTCACCGCGACCCGGTGGCACCCTCCTCGTAATCATCGACGACCCCGTCGCCGTCGGTGTCGACGAGGATCTGATCGGCGGTGCCGTCGTGGTCGTCGTCGATGGACAATCGGCGGACGGCTCCCCCCTCGACGATCACCTCCACGTCGGGGACGCCGTCGCCGTCGAGGTCATGTGACTCGACGCGGGTCGGTGGCGGGGTCGGTGGAGTGGCGGGTGTCTCCGGCTCCGCGGACGGCGGCGCCGGTGCCGCCTCCCCCGGCCGGGCGGTCGGGATCGCCCACACCCCGTTGCCGCTGTCGCGGAAACACGCCTCCCCGGTGCCGTCATCGTCGAGGTCGAGGGCAGCCACATCGACGACACCGTCGCCGTCGACATCCCACATCAGGTCGTCGGCGCGCCCGTCGCCGTCGAAGTCCAGCCACAGCGCGTTGCGCACGCCGTCACCGTCGGGATCGGCATCGGCGGCGGTGTGCCAGTGGGTGGGATCACCGTCGCCGGTGCCGAAGAAATACTCGAGGACCGGTTCCATGTCGAGTTGGACGCAGCGCGACGCCGGTCGGTTCCATCCGATTTCACCCACACGGTAGGTTCTTGGGCTATGTATGTCAGCGTTCTCGGTGAAACGTTCCACCGGGCACGTCTCACCCCGGCACTCACCCACCTGGATTCGGCCTCGGCGGGGCGCTCCTCCAACGCCGTCGTCGGGACCATCTCGGCGCATCTGTGGCGCGAGGCCGAACGCGGTTCCTACGTGGCCGCCGACGACCGTGCCGATGAGTTCGCCCGTGACACAAGAGATCTCGCAGCACTCGTCGGTCATACCGCCGACGAGATCATCTTCCGGGAGAGCGCTCGGGCGGCGCTGCGGGCGCTGCTCAACGGCTGGAGTCTGCCGGTGTCGTCGACGGTGTGGGTCACCAAGAATGAGTTCGGACCCAACCTGGTGGAATTCGAACGCCGCGGATATGCGGTGCGCCCGCTGCCCGACGGCGATGTCTACGGCCACGTCGACCTCGACGCCCTGGAGAACATGCTGCAGTTCGAGCAGCCCGACTTCATCCACGTCTGTCACATCGGGTCGATGTCGGGGGTGGTGCAGCCGGTGGCTCGCATCGTCGAGATCGCCCACGCCGCACACGTTCCCGTCGTCGTCGACATGGCCCAGTCGGTCGGGCACGTCCCGACGGTCACCGGCGCCGACATCGTCTACGGCACCAGCCGCAAATGGCTCACCGGACCACGCGGCGTCGGATTCCTGGCCGTGCGCCGCGACTCGCTGCGCACCGTCGACATCGAGAGCTCCGAGGCATTCCTGGCGGGCCGGCTCGGGCTCGGCGTCGCCGTCGCCGAACTCGCCCAGGTCGGTCAGCAACGCGTCTACCGGGAACTCGCCGCGATCGGCCGCGCCACCCGGGAGCGACTCGACGGCATCGGCAGCTGGGAGATCCTCGAACCCGTCGACGAACCGTCGGCGCTGGTCACGCTCGCGCCGCCGCCGGGCTGGCAGCCCGCGGACCTGCGCGCGGCACGCGACCGCTTGTTCGACGACCTCGGAATTCTGGTGACCGCCGCCGACTCGTGGCGTGCGCCGCTCGCCGGTGATCAGTCGGTGCTGCGGATCAGCCCGCACCTCGACCTGCGTCGCGAGGACCTCGACCGCCTCGCCGACGCGCTGCGCACGATGGGGTACTGACAGACAGCCATCGGAGGCCGGGCGCCACTCAGGACTGCCCGTTCTCCGCCCACCACGCCCGCAGCGCCTCCTCCGCCTCCTCGTGGGTGAGCGGACCCCGATCCAGACGCAGTTCCTTGAGATACCGCCACGCCTTGCCGACCAGCGGTCCCGGCGGCACGTCGAGGATCTCCATGATCGCGTTGCCGTCGAGGTCCGGGCGCACCCGGGCGAGATCCTCGGCCGCACGCAGCTGCTCGATCCGCGCCTCGAGGTCGTCGTAGTTGGACTGCAGCCGCCTGGCCCGGCGCTTGTTGCGCGTCGTGCAGTCGGCCCGGACCAGCTTGTGCAACCGTTCCAGCAGCGGCCCGGCGTCGGTGACGTAGCGGCGCACCGCCGAATCCGTCCAGGTGCCGTCGCCATAGCCGTGGAACCGCAGGTGCAGGAACACCAGATTCGCGACGTCCTCCACCACGGCCTTCGGATACTTCAGCGCGCGCATCCGCTTGCGGACCATCTTGGCGCCGACCACCTCGTGGTGATGGAAGCTGACGCCGCCGTTCGGTTCGTGACGACGCGTCGCCGGCTTGCCGATGTCGTGCAGCAGTGCCGCCCACCGCAGGACCAGATCGGGATCGCCGTCCTCGAGATCGATGGCCTGCCGCAACACCGTCAACGAGTGCTGATAGACGTCCTTGTGCTGGTGGTGTTCGTCGATCGTCAACTGCATCCCGGGTACCTCCGGCAGGATGCGTTGCGCCAGACCGGTCGACACCATCAGCTCGATCGCCTCGATCGGATGCTCCCCGGTGATCATCTTGTCCAGCTCGGCACGGACGCGTTCGGCGGTGATCCGCTCGATCTGCCCGGACATCTCGGTGATCGCGTCGGCGACCCGCGGCGCCACCCGGAATCCGAGCTGCGAGACGAACCGCACCGCGCGCAGCATCCGCAGCGGATCGTCGTCGAAGGACTCCTGCGGGGTCGCGGGGGTGTCGATCACCCCGGCCAGCGCCGCCGACAACCCGTCCAGCGGATCGTGGAACTCCTCGGCGCCGCCACGCCCGATCCGCACCGCCATCGCGTTGATCGTGAAGTCGCGCCGCACCAGGTCGTCGTCGATCGACGATCCGAAGGTCACCACCGGGTTGCGTCCGACGCGGTCGTACTTGTCCGCGCGGTACGTGGTGATCTCGAGGATCAGGTCGTTGCGCCGTGCGCTGACGGTGCCGAATTCGATCCCGGCGTCCCACAACGCGTCGGCCCAGCCGCGAAGCAGCTCCTGGACCTGCTCGGGGCGGGCATCGGTGGTGAAATCCAGGTCGGTGCCGAGCCTGCCGAGCACCGCATCCCGGACGGATCCGCCGACGAGATACAGCTCGTGGCCGGCGTCGGCGAACAAGGTGCCCAGTGGCTCGGTGATGTCCGACAGACCGCGCAAGGAGACCGCCGCCGCCGCCAGGAGCCGGGTCCGGCGCTCGGCGGTGTCCGGGTCATCACTGCGCTGCGTCACGGCACGCCAGCCTACCGGCCACCGTCGACACCCGATCGGTACCGGCACCATGTGGGCAAACAGCAGGTGACCAGCCGCTAGCATCGAAGGCGTGTCCCCCGATCCGCCCACCGACCCCCGAGACGCCTCCGGCGACGTCGGCGCTGGTCGTGGACCCCACATCGACGGTGGACACCATCGCACCGGAGCAACCACCCCGGAAACCTCGATGGATCCGCACCCGGCCCGTGGCACCCCCGGACAGGGTCGGCGCCGCCCACGGCGCGGCCGGCGGCGTCGCCGCTCCCCCGAACCCCGCGCCACCGCCGACACGCACGCCCCGGCCGACACGACCGACACCGACGCCGAGGTCCGGCGGCCATCACCGGCCGATCTGGCCGGTCGGACCCGCCGCCCACACGGTGGCGCGGCGAGTGACACCCCGACCGACACCCCGGTGAACGGATCGCCGACCGCCACGAACCCGACCGTCAACGGTCACCCCGGCCCCCACCCCACCCGCCCGCACCCCGCCGAGCCGCCCACCGAGCGGGCCGTGGCCCACAAGTCACCGAAACCCGGCGACCGGCGGGTGACACCCGGTGACATGCGGACAAAGCCCGGCGACATGCGGACAAAGCCCGGCGACATGCGGACAAAGCCCGGCGACATGCGGACAAAGCCCGGCGACAATCGGACAAAGCCCGGCGACAATCGGAACCCGGCCCCCGGGGACGCCGCCGCGATGAGCGCTGCCCGGGTGTCCGGGCCGAAGCCGTCGGACATGGCGGCGGTGATGACGGCCAAGATCACCAAGACCGGCCTGAGTCAGGACACCTCGGCACCGACCGCGGTCACCCCGACCACCCGCAATCGTCGACGCGGCAGCAAACGACCCGAAAAGGGCGAGCGCCTGCGCACGGTCCGCGAGACCTCCGCCGGCGGCCTGGTGCTCTCCGACCTCGACCTTCCCGTCGAGGAGTTGGCGGCCGCACTGATCGGCCGCGTCGACCGTCGTGGCCGGATGATGTGGTCACTGCCCAAGGGCCACATCGAAACCGGTGAGACCGCCGAACAGACAGCCGTTCGCGAGGTCGCCGAGGAGACCGGTATCCAGGGCACCGTGGTCGCCCCGCTGGGCAAGATCGACTACTGGTTCGTCAGCGAGGGCCGACGCATCCACAAGACGGTGCATCACTATCTGCTGCGCAGCGTCGGCGGGGAGTTGTCCGACGAGGATTACGAGGTCAGCGAGGTCGCGTGGGTGCCATTGCACGAGCTTCCGCGCCGCCTGACGTACTCTGACGAGCGTCGACTGGCCCGGATGGCCCGCGGTGTCATCGCCGACCTGACTGGGGATCCCGACCGGTTGGCCGAGTCCGAGGCGCAGAGCAGTCGGACAGAACCCAACGCATATGAGAGAGCCGCAGCCGCCCGCAATCAGCGCCGAAATGAGCCGCCACCCCCGGCCCGCTCGCGTCGGCGTCGCAGGCGTCCCCGCCGCCCGGCCGCCGGTGATGGCTGACCCGCACCCCACTCATCGTCGCCGTCGGAACGTCATTGCCATCCCTGCGTGGGTGCGACTCTTCGTGGTCGCCGCCGTCGCCACGCTGACGATGGTGTGTGCCGCACCGGCCGCCGCCGCACCGCAGACATCGGCCACCTCCACCGACACCACGTCCACAAGCACCACATCGGCAGACACCGACGGCGACGCCGGTCCGACCCGTTTCGCCCGCATCACCATCGATTCGCTGACGCCGTCGATGGTGACCAGCGGCTCGGGATCCACGGTGAGCATCACCGGTCAGGTCACCAACACCAGCAGCAGGACCCTGCGTGACCTGGGTATTCGCCTTGAGCGCGGGGATCCGGTGACCACGGCCGATGAGCTCCGAACCTCGCTGGCCGTCGAGCACCCGCCGGTGTCGGCGGCCACCGCGTTCGCACCGCTGGGCTCCGGTGAACTCGACCCGGGACAGAAGGCGTCGTTCTCGATGTCGGTTCCGCTGTCCGGTGACAACGGCCTGGACATCTCCGAACGGGGCGTCTATCCCCTGCAACTCAACGTCAACGGGATGCCCGACTACGGCGGGGTGGCGCAGGTCGCCGGATCGCGGACCCTGCTGCCGGTGTTGTCCCTGCCCCCCGACGCCGACCGTGCGTCGTCCTACCTCGACCCCATCGCCAGCGGCGGTGCAACGACCGTCCCGGGCCTCGGTTCGGACGGCTCGATCTCGGCGAACACGTCCGCACCGTCCCGGTTCACCATGCTGTGGCCACTCGCCGCGCCCCCACAACTCGCACCCGGTGTGCTCGGCGGCGACACCGAGCCGGTCCGCCTGATCAGCGAGGACCTCGCCCACTCCCTCGGTGACGGCGGTCGGCTCCACTCCCTGCTCGAACCACTGCAACAGCTGGTCGCCGACGCCGCGCCGAGCGCCGACGACGGTTCGGGGGGTGCCGGTTCCGGGGCTTCGGACACGAGTGCGGACACACCGGCACCGACGGCGGCGTCGCCCACAAGTCCCGCCCCGGTGCCGGCGGGCTCTGATCTGACCCGCGCCATGTGTCTGGGAATCGACCCGGATCTGCTGGTCACCGTGCGTTCGATGTCCCTGGGCTACGTCGTGTCGACCAATCCGTCGGACCCCATGTCGACGACCGTCCCGGGAACCGGGCAGGCCGCCGCGGCCGACTGGCTCGAGGAGCTGCGCGGCATCGCCCAACGGATGTGTGTGGTGGCACTGCCCTTCGCGGGCGTCGATCTGAGAGCACTCGCGACGGTCAAGAACACCGGTCTCACCGCCGCGGCACTCGACTCCCCCGCCGACATCGTCGACGCCATCCTCGATGTCACCAGCGTGCGCGGGTTGACCATCCCGGCTCTCGGCGCGATCGATACCACCGGCGCAGGTGTGCTCACGTCGACCGACCACACCGCCGCACTCACCTCGGCGGCCAACGTGGCCCCGCAACGGGCCGCCGACACCGGCGCCTACCGCATCGGTGATCTGTCGGCGCAGACCTACGACGAGCCGGTGACCGCGGCGCTGGCCGGCCTGGGCAGCCGACCACGCACACCTGCCATCACACCGGCCGATCAGGTCGTCGACCTCGCCGACGAATCCCCGCTGAGTCGGCGTCAGGCCGGAGTCGGAGCCCTCGCATTCGCCGCGATCACCGCACCCGACGACGACGCCGAGGACGCCCTCCCGTCCCGGACCGCGGAGTCCGACCTGCCCACCACCGGCCGATCCCAGCTCATCGTCCCGTCCCTGTACTGGTCGCCGACCAGCGAGGACGCCGACGCGCTGCTGTCGACCGCGACCGTCCTGCTCGGGGCCAGGACCGCCACGGCCACACCGCTGACCGACGTCGTGGCCACGATCAACGCGGCGGCCACGTCGGCGCGACTGACCCCGCCCAACGGCGTCACGGTGGCCTCGGTGTCGGTGCCGGTACCGGCGGCGACGGCCACCGCGATCGGCGATCAGGCCGACCTGACGTGGCGATTGCAGGGTTCCCTGCTCAACTCCGCCGACGTCCAGACCAGCCCGGAAACCTACCTGGCACCGCTGCGCGAGGATCAGTTGCGCGCGATGACCACTCCCGGCGAGCGGGGTTCGACCACCCGTGATCGGCTCGTACAGACCCGATCGGAGTCGGTCGCCGCCGTCGACGAGACATTGGGGCGGATGCAGTCGGCCGTGGCGATCCTCGATCCCGGCGGCCGCTACACCCTGGCCTCCGAACGCAGCCCCCTGCTGCTGGTGGTCCGCAACGACCTCGCGCTGCCGATCCGGGTGAACATCACCACCACGGCCCCCTCCGACCTCGACATCGGCGACCTCGGCACCATCGAGATCCCCGCCCGGGGTACCCGGCAGATCCAGCTGCCCACCCGGGCCAACTCGTCGGAGGCGGTCACCGTGACCATCGCCCTGTCGACGGTCACCGGCGTCTCCCTGGGATCTCCGATCACGCTGTCGGTGCACGCCAATGCCTACGGCAAGGCGTTGTTCATCATCACGATCATCGCCGGCGCGGCACTGATCCTGCTGACCGCTCGGCGTCTCTGGCATCGGTTCCGGGGCAAGCCCGACCCCGCCGACGCCGACCGCCCCGAGCCCGACGAGATCGAGCGACTGCTGGCGGCGACGACCTACCAGCAACGACGACGTACCCTGCAGAGCGAGGACGACCACCGCGAGGCCGAGCCGGCGCAGCACCCGCCGGCCGATGATCAGCAGGACAGCACCACGCACCAGTGACCAGCACAAGCACGACCGGCACTCAGATGACGAAGGCAGGGGTATGAGCGATCGAGGACCGGACGACGTTCCGCGTCGCGCCGCACCCCGTCGCATCCCGCCGAACCCCTCCGGTCGCGTTCCGCCGGGGCGTGTTCCCCCCTCACGTGTCCCACCCGGCCGTGTCCCGCCCGATCGGGTCCCGCCCGATCGTTCGCCGGCCGGTCCCACTCCCCTCGCCGGACCTCTTGCCGACGCCCCGCCGATCTCCGGGCATCGGGGTACCACGGTGGGCGCCGCGGCAGCATCGACGCCATCGGAGCCCACCCACGGCCGACACGAACGCGCCGCCCGGCCGGCTCCTGCCGGTGGCACGGTGACGGCCGACGCGCCGGCCACCGACGGCGACGGCGACGGCGGCAACGAGTCGCATCAGTTGGCGCGAGACTCCGATTCGAGCATCATGCGGACCAGCGGCTCCATCGCGCTGGCCACTCTGACCAGCCGCATCACCGGTTTCGTCCGTACCGTGCTGGTGCTGGCGATGCTGGGCCCGGCGATCGCGTCGGCATTCCAGGCCGCCTACGTGCTGCCCAACATGATCGCCGAGGTCGTGCTCGGTGCCGTGCTCACCGCGATCGTCATCCCGGTGCTGGTGCGCGCGGAGGCCGAGGACGACGACGGCGGGCGCGGCTTCATCAACCGCATCTTCACCCTGACCGTGGTCACGCTCGGTGTCGCGACCGTCATCGCGCTGATCGCCGCGCCGCTGCTGACCCTGCTCAACGTCGGCGACGGCGACGTCAACCGGCCGCTGACCACCGCGTTGGCGTACCTGCTGCTCCCGGAGATCCTGTTCTACGGACTGTCCGCGCTGTTCATCGCCATCCTGAACATGAAGGGCTTCTTCAAGCCCGGGGCCTGGGCACCGGTGCTCAACAACATCGTGCAGATCACCACCCTGGTGATCTACGCGCTGATGCCCGGCGAGATCTCACTAAATCCGGTGCGGATGACCGACCCGCAGCTGCTGGTCCTCGGCATCGGCACCACGCTGGGCGTCGTCATGCAGGTGACGATCCTGGTGCCGTGGCTGCGTCGCGCCGGTGTGCGCCTGGCCTGGAAGTGGGGCCTGGACGCCCGCCTGCGACGGTTCGGCAACATGGCCGTCGCGATCGTCGGGTACGTGGCGGTGCTGCAGGTCGGTCTCGTCGTCACCTACCGGATCGCCGCACACGCCGACGCGTCCGGCATCTCGGTGTACGCCACGCACTGGCAGTTGCTGCAGCTGCCCTACGGGGTGCTGGGTGTGACGATCCTGACGGCGATCATGCCGCGACTGTCGCGCAACGCCGCCGCCGAGGACACCCAGTCCGTCGTCGACGATCTCTCGCTGGCCACCCGTCTGACGATGGTGGCGTTGGTGCCGGTGGTCGCCTACATGACGTTCTTCGGGCCGGCGATCGGCATCGCCGTCTTCAACTTCGGGAAGTTCGACGCCGCGGTCGCCTCCCAGCTGGGCTCGACCCTGGCGTGGGGTGCCTTCACCCTCATCCCGTATGCGATGACGCTGGTGCAACTGCGCGTGTTCTACGCCCGCGAGGACGCCTGGACCCCGACGGTGATGGTGCTGGGTATCACAGCGGTGAAGGTCGCCTCGTCGTATCTGGGTCCGGTGCTGTTCAGCGACCCCGACCTGGTGGTGCGCTGGCTGGCGCTGTCCAACGGACTCGGCTACCTCGTCGGCGCGATCGTCGGGCACTACCTGCTGCAGAATCGTCTCGCCGCCGACCAGCGCGCGATCGGCAAGGAGCCGTTGCGGCCCACCCTCGGCTCCGCCTGGACGACGACGGTGACGCTGATCATCTCGATCGCCATGGCATTCGTCATCTGGCTGATCTCCGAGCTGTCCGGACTCCACCTGGCCACCCAGCACGGCAAGATCGGCTCGATTGCCTACCTGTTCTTCACCGCGGTGATCGTGCTCGGTGTGATCTACGCCGGGCTGGCGGCGGCCGGGGTGCCCGACGTCGTCGCCATTCTGACGGCGGTGCAACGGATGGCCGGCCGCTTCGTCCCGGCGCTGGCCCCGAAGGGCGCGCCCGAACCCGAATCCGCGGCAACCATCACGGTTCAGTTTCCGCGGATCACCGGTGACGAACCCCTCCCGTACTCTGGTCAGGTACAGGTCGTGAGGCGTTTCGACCGCGGATCCGCCACGTGGCAGTCGTATTCGGTGCACACCGGTGGCGCTGCCGGCAACACCGGCGTCACCCCGTGGTCACCACCGCAACGACCACCGGACATGCGCTATCGGAGAAGAGGAGTCCGCCGCGTGAACGAGAGCGGAGTCGATACCGGCCCTGAGCATCCGACCCCCCAGCGCCCGACCACCCAGCGCCCGAGCACCGACGGTGATACTCCGGCTCCGGCTGCGCCGCATTCCGCGGCGGCCACGCCGAAGGCAGCGCCGACGCCGAACGCCGTGCCCACCCCGAATCCGGATCAGGCCGACCCGATCCGTGCGCCGCGTCGCCGGGGACCTCGTCTCGTGCCGGGTGCCGCGGTCGCCGGCGGACGCTACCGTCTGCTCGAATCCCACGGTGGCACGCGTGGTCTGCAGTTCTGGAAGGCGCAGGACATCAACCTCGACCGCGAGGTCGGTCTCACCTTCGTCGACGCCGAGCAACTCGCACCCCCTCCCGAGAAGGGGTCGCCGACGAAGGCCGCCGACACCGGACCGCAGGCGGTGCTGACGCGCACGCTACGCCTGGGGCAGATCTCGTCGGCGGGTGTGGCGCGGGTACTCGACGTGGTCCGCGGGTCGTCGGGCGGCATCGTCGTCGCCGAATGGGTGCAGGGTTCCTCCCTCGCCGAGGTCGCCGGTACCCATCCGTCGCCGATCGGCGCGGCCCGCGCGGTCCGTGCCCTCGCGGCGGCCGCCGAGGCCGCTCACCGCTCCGGTGGGGCGTTGTCGATCGATCATCCCGATCGCATCCGCATCAGTGCCGACGGCAACGCCGTGCTGGCCTTCCCGGGCACCCTCGCCGGCGACGATCAGGCCTCCGACGTGCGCGGACTCGGTGCCGTCCTCTACGCCCTGCTGCTGGCGCGCTGGCCGTTGGACGCCGAGACCGGTTCCCGGCCGATCACCACCAAGGATTCGACGGCACCGGTCGCCGGTCTGGCCGTCGCCTCCCCGTCGGCGGACGGCAGTGGTCCCATCGAACCGCGTGAGGTCGATCCGGACATCCCGTTCGAGATCTCGGCGGTGGCCGCGCGGGCGCTGTCGGGTACCCGCGGTATCCGCACCGCGGCCACGGTGCAGCATGTGCTCGATCAGGCGACCGTCGTCGATCTGAAGACCGACATGTTGCCCGCGGTCACCGACTCCGACGATCCGCCCGTCACCATGGCACCGCCCGGACGTATCGGGTCCGATCAACCCGACCGGCGCAGCCGCAACCTGCCCCTCCTCGTCGGCGCGGCGCTGCTGGTCGTCTTCGTGATCGTCGCCCTGGTCGTGTGGATCACCGGCGTCTTCGGATCCGATGACTCGCAGACCGACATCAACGAGTTCCTGTCCACCACGCCGTCGCAATCTGCGCCCGCGGCACCGGGAGCGGCTCCGGCCACCGGTGCCATCACGCCGAGGTCGGCCACGCTCGTCGACTTCTCCTCGCAGTCCGGTGACAATCCGGGACAGGCACCGAACGTCATCACCGGGGCATCCGGTGGGTGGCGTTCGGATGCCAATTACGCCACCGCCGACTTCGGCAGTCTCAAGGACGGTCTCGGGCTGATGCTCGATCTCGGCTCCCCGCAGGCGGTCAAGACGGTCACCATCGCCACCACGACGCCGGGCTTCGACGTGGAGTTGCGCACCGCCACCAGCGCCGACGCCACGCTCGCCGAGACGACCCGCGTCGGTCAGGGCACCGTCGACCAATCGAGCACCACCCTGACGATCACCAATCCGCAGCAGGCCCGCTACCTGCTGGTGTGGATCACGTCGCTGCCGTCGAGCGGCTCCAACGGCTATCAGGTGCAGGTCTCCAAGATCACGATGACGAGCTGAGGCGAGTCGCCGACGTGACACGGTTGTCGCGTGCCACCGTGGCACGGTACGGCGTCGGGTCGCTCGGTACCGGTGGCTTCGCCACGCTGCCCGGCCTCGTCCTGATCTACTACCTCACCGACACCCTCGGCGTCGGTGCCGCGGTCGCCGGGATCATCGTGGCGGTGGCCAAGATCTGGGATGTCGCCATCGATCCGGGGATCGGCGCGTTCGCCGATCATCGCGTCGCGCGCAGTGGTTCGCGTCGGGGCGTGATGACAATCGGCGCGCTGCTGTTACCGGTCTTCTTCACCCTGACATTCGCCGCTCCCGCCGGCCTGCCGACCGGCGTCGACGCGCTCTGGGTTGCACTCGCCTTCCTCTTGGCCGCAACGAGTTTCAGCCTCTTCCAGGTTCCCTACATCGCGCTGCCGGCCGAACTGACCGACCGCTACGACGAGCGAACCCGACTGCTCACGGTGCGGGTGGTGGTGCTGTCGGTGGCGATCCTCGCGTTCGGTGCGGGTGGGCCCGCGCTGCGCGAGGTCGGTGGCTCCCCCACCGTCGGCTACCTGCTGATGGCCGTCGTCGCCGGAGTGCTCATCGGCGTCGCGATGTTGATCGCGGCGCGTGCCGCCGACGCGGCGCGGCCTCCGGCGTCACCGGACGACGGCTTCTCCCTCAGCGAGGGATACCGAACCGGCTGGGCGGTGCTACGTCGCAGTGAGCCACTTCGAACCCTGTTGGCCGCGTTCATGCTTCAAGGTCTGGCCACCGGTCTGATGCTCGCCGGGGCGCAGTACATCGCGACCTGGGTACTCGACTCCGAGGCCGCCATCTCCGGACTGTTCGCGGCTCTGATCGCCCCGGCAGTGGTGTTCGCACCGCTCTGGGGCGGATTCGCGCGCCACGTCGGCAAGGAGGTCGGATTCGCCTCGGCCACGGTCGTTTTCGCGTTGGCCGCGCTCGCGTTGGCCGGCCTGTGGATCGCGCCGGGCTGGTGGGTGTATCCGGTGATCGGGGTCGCCGGGGCGGCGTATGCGGGGATGCAGGCGCTGCCGATGGCGATGTTGCCGGATGTGATCAGCCATGACGAGAGCTCGTCGGGGCGTTCGAGTGCCGGTGTCGTCGGCGGGGTGTGGACGGCGGGGGAGACCACCGGGATGGCGTTGGGTGCGGTGCTCTTCACCGTCATCCTGACGGTGGGCGGGTACATCTCCTCGGATGCGGATTCGTCGGTCACCCAACCCGGGTCGGCGGTGTCGGCCATGGTGGCGGGTTTCAGTGTGGTGCCGGCCGTGCTCGCCCTGATCAGCCTGTGGTTCGTCATCCGTTACCCGTTGCGGCGCAGCGATATCGACGGTACGTTGCCGCCATCGAGCACCGAGGGGGCTCCATGACCTCACCGGGTACCGGAGGTCGGATCGACGACATTCTGCGCCGACTCGATTCGCTGCGCGCCGACGACGCGCCCACACACGGCGGCCACGTCCTGTCCTATGTGTACGACTCCGGTGTGGCCGAACTCGACGACCTCGCCCGGCGGGCCGCCGCCGCGGTGTCGGGCGTCAACGGTCTCGATCCGACGACCTTCCCGTCGGTCGCCCGGATGGAACACGACGTCATCGGGTTCGCGGCGTCGCTGATGCACGGGGATCAGGCGGTGGGCCTGGTGACCAGCGGTGGTACCGAAAGCTGTGTGCTGGCAGTCAAATCGGCCCGCGATCGGTGGCGGTCGGTCCACCCCGCGGCCGACGAACGTCCGGTCCTGCTGGCGCCGGTCTCGGTGCACGCCGCCTTCCACAAGGCGGCACACTACTTCGATCTCGACCTCGATCTGGTCCCCGTCGACGCGCAGGGAGCGGTCCGCGCCGCCGATCTCGTCGGGCGGTTCTCCTCGCGCACCGCGATCGTCGTGGTGTCGGCGCCCAATTACCCGTACGGCACCCTCGACCCGGTAGCCGAGGTCGCTCCCGCGGCGGCCGCGGCCGGGATCGTCTGCCACGTCGACTCCTGCATCGGCGGCTGGGTGCTGCCGTTCTGGGAGACGTCGGCGGATTCCTCGGAGATACTTCCGCCCTGGGACTTTCGGGTGCCCGGCGTCACCAGCATCTCGATGGACGCCCACAAGTACGGGTTCGCCCCGAAGGGCGCCTCGGTGCTGCTGTTCGCCGACCGGGACGCCAAACGCGCCGCGGGTTTCGCCACCGTACGGTGGCCCGGCTATCCGGTGGTGAATCCGACGATGCTCGGCAGCCGGTCGGTGACCTCGCTGGCCGCGGCGTGGGCCATCATCGCCTACCTACGTCCGGAATCGGGCACGGGCGTGGGTTTTTCCGGGCTCACCGCTCGTACGCGCCGCGCCACGGAGACCGTACGAGCCTGCATCGCGGGGATCCGGGGCCTGTCCGTCGTCGGTGACCCGGTCGGTCCGCTCTTGGCGGTTCGGTCGGATACCGCGGTGCCGCAAGCTGATCGGGTGGATCCGCATCTGTGGGCCGATCAGGTCCGTGGCCTGGGGTGGGTGCTGCAGCCGCAACCCGGTCTCGGCTCCGACCATCCGCACACCACTCATCTCACCATCACCCCCGTCACGGCCGATGTGGTCGACGAACTGTGTGCCGCCTTGGTCACCGGCGCCGACGCCGTGCGGGGTGCGCCACCCGTGGACCTGTCGGAGATCGTGACGGCGATACCGCAACTGGGGCGCAGTGGTGCACTCGATTCGGTTGCGGCCCAGGATGTTCTGGCGGCGCTCGGCCTGGGCGGTGGGGGAGCAGGGTCGGCGGCACTGCCCGATCAGCTCGCGCCGGTGATGGCGTTGCTGGAGGTCATCGAGCCGGAGCGCGCCGAATCCCTTCTCGCCGAGCTGATCGCGCGGCTCAACGAGGACTGACCACTGTGGCGTGCCCGTCGATCCGGCGGGATCAGCTCGGAGTCACCGTCACGCGTCCGTTGATGAAGGTGATGGTGCCGTGATCGTAGGTCTGACGCAGACCCCCGTCGGTACGGGTCTCGTCACTGGTCGGATACCCGAGTTCACCGTTCTCGTGGTTGCGCTCACCCCAGGCGTCACCGATCATTCCGTGCACCGCGAAGACCTTGCCGCTCTGCGGGTTCTGGTACAACGACCCGTTCTGCAGAGTGATGAACGAACCGCCGGTCGGCAGCGTCACCACCGGTCCGAGGGGCTTGCCGAGGTAGCCCTGCGGTCCACCGCGCTCGCCGTAGGACGCGGCGATGGCCTCGTTGTCGATGGTGATGTTCGCACCGGCGGCCGTGGTCAACGGAGTGGAGGTGGTGATGTTGGTGGGTGTCGCCATTGCGGTCGTCGATTCGCCGGACATGCCCGTCATCCCCGCCATGTCTTCTGAGGCCATCGTGCTCATCGTTTCCGACGACGCGGCGGTGGAATCGTCGTCGGACGAGCAGGCGGTGCCGACCAGCCCGAGGGCCGCCACCGCGGCGATCGTGCACAGCGTGCGCTTGGCGATTGCTCCGTCAATCATCATGCAGGACCCCTCTTTTCAGATGTGGACGTGGATCGGTCCACGCCGACGGCATCCACCGGAATCGGTGGTGCGAGTTCGAGGGGCGAGACATCGGTGGTGGACACACCGACCGTGGCGCCGCTCGTTCGCCGGGACGTGACGAACGGTCGGCCTCCCCCCACAAGCTCAGGCTGACTTTAGCATGGCGAACTATATCGTGTGTGGTTCCACTGAGAGTTCGGAATCCGTTGTCCCCACCGACACCTGCCCGCTGGGACGGCCAACGTCACGTGACACCGCCGGAGCCCAGCCGGGCGGACCGAAGACGTACCCCAGTCGGGCCCGCCAGTGGTCCGCGCGGCGCACGTCGCGGGCGATGGCGGCGTACTCGTGGGTCTGCAGCGTCCAGATGTTGTACGTGCCCACCGGTGTGGTGAGACCGTAGTGCGGCCGGTGGGTTTCGGCGGCGAAGGAACGGAACATCCGGTCCCACAGGATGAAAACGCCGGCGTAGTTCTTGTCGAGGTACTCCGGATCGCTGCCGTGATGGACTCGATGATGCGACGGCGTGTTGAGGACGAACTCGATCGGTCGCCACATCCGATCGATGTGCTCGGTGTGAATCCAGAACTGGTAGACGAGGTTGATTCCGTAGCACGCGAAGACGACGGCCGGCGGAATCCCGAGGAAGGGGAGTGGCAGCCACATCACCAGTGCCGCACTGATATTCCACTTCTGACGAAGAGCCGTCGCGAAGTTGAAGTACTCGCTGGAGTGATGCGCCTGGTGGGTCGCCCACACCAGACGTACCCGGTGGGAGATCCGGTGGTTCCAGTAGTAGAGGACATCGACGCCGATGAACCCCATGACCCAGGTGTACCAGGCGGTCATCGGCAACTGCCACGGCGCGAGGTAGGCGAAGATGGCCGTGTACACCAGCAGACCGGCCAGTTTCCAGGCGGCGCTGGTGGCGATGGACACCAATCCCATCGTGATGCTGGCGGTGGCGTCCCGGCGTTCGTACGCGCCGGACGGCTTGCGGCCGTCGTCGTCGTGGTCCTCGAGTTTCCACGCGGCGATCCACTCGAGGATCAACAATGCGAGGAAGAAGGGCACCGCGAGCAGCGTGGGCTCCTGCATGGGGTCCGGCAGCAGATCCATCGGCATTCCATCCTTCCGCGATCTGACACAGCCTCGTGTCAGATAAGTATGTGACATGGTAGCGTGTCACATGCTCGCCTGTCCACGGTTCGTCGACGGCTGCTTTCGTGAGGAGACGACATGCCCGGTGCACGAACAACCACCGAGGGACGGCGATACGGCGGTGCCGACGCCGACGAGCGGCGGGAACGTCGGCGCGCCACTCTCATCGAGGCCGGGCTCGATCTGTTCGGGGAGGTCGGGTATCCGCATGTGTCGGTGAAACGTCTCTGCGAGCGGGCCGGCCTCACCCAGCGGTACTTCTACGAGTCCTTCGCCGACCGCTCCGCGTTACTCATCGCGGTGTACGACCACTGCGTCGAGATCGCGCGGTCGGCGACCGTTGCGGCCGCCGATGTCTACCTCACCGGGCCCGATGGCGTTGCGCCTGCCGAGGTTCCGGCCGCCGCGAGAGCGGCACTCGGGGCCTTCATGGACGCGATCGCCGGCGACCCGCGACGGGCTCGCGTCATGCTGGTGGAGGTGGTCGGCGTCGACCCGGAGGTCGAATCCACTCGTCTGCGCGCGATTCACGAGTGGGCGAATCTCGTTCTCGCGCTGGCGATGGGGGAGAGGGCGGTGAGCGTTCCGCAGCGTCTGGCCGCGATCGGCCTCGTCGGTGCCGTCACCCAACTCCTGGTCGACTGGTACTTCACCTCCATCGCCGCCGATCCCGTCGATATCGGCACGACCACCGATGTCGGTCTCGATACCGTCCTCGACGTCAGCGTCGAAATGTTCATCGCGACCCACGACCGGTTGCTACGGCAGGCATGATGGTTGCCATGTCGAATTCTGAATTGACCGATGACGTGATCGACTTTCTCACCGCCGGTACGCGGACAGGCAAGGTGGGTTTTGTGGCGCGCGACGGACGCGCACTTGTCGCACCGATCTGGTTTATCGTCGACGACGGTCAACTCGTTTTCAACACCGGTTCGGCGACCGCGAAAGGTCGTGCACTGCAACGTGATCCGCGGATAACGCTGCTCGTCGACGATGAGCGGCCGCCCTTTTCGTTTGTTCAGGTGCAGGGCGTGGCGACCGTGGGTGACGATCCCGACGAGTTACTGGATACCGCAACGCGTATCGCCGAACGATACATGGGTGCCGAGTTGGCCGGACAATACGGACGTCGCAACGCGGTTCCGGGGGAGTTGGTGGTGCGCTTGACGCCCACCAAGGTTATTGCGCATTTTGCCGTTGCGGACTGAATCGGGGGCGCGGCGTCCCCGGCATGGGGGACTCGTAGGTTATCCTCTGCTCGTGGCAAAGAAACAGATTGTGTCGATCATCGACGACATCGACGGCCGTGAACTCGATATCGACGAGGCACACACCATTTCCTGGTCGTGGTCGGGCGTCGACTATCAACTCGACGTATCTGAGGTCAATCTCGATAAAATCGAGAACGGTCGCGTCCCGGTGTCGAAGCTGCTCGAGGTGTCCACCCGGACCGGCGGTCGGCGACAGTCCACCGCACCACGCGTCACCGCTCCCGCCGCCAGTCCGTCCACCAACGGCAAGGGCGGCGCGGATACCAAGACCATTCGGGAATGGGCTCGCGAGGCGGGATACGAAGTGCCACTTCGTGGTCGGCTCCCCAAGGAGATCGTCGACGCGTACGACGAGGCGCACTAGAGAGCGCACCCGCCTTTCTGTTCGCGGCGTTCATCGCCCGCGTTCGTACTCCCGGCGTCCGGACCCTCTCACCGATGGCTTCGGAAACCACCTATGGCTGCAGTGTATTTGGTGATGCACCAAACTCGTTCGGTATCGCTGTGCGGCCACCTTCCGCTGCCACGCGTTGGTGACTCGGGTTCTCGACCTCACCTACTCCGGCGGTAGGCCCGCACGCCGACATAGCCGAACATGGCGGTCAGCCCCGTCGACCACACCAGCGTGATGCCTGCATCGGCGCCGAGCACCGACGCGCCCGAGGTGGTGGCATCGCGCATCGCGCCGATCGCGTGCGAGACCGGGTTGGCAGAGGCGATCGGCTGCGCCCAGCCGGGCAGATCCTCCAGGGGCACCATGCCGACCGACAGGAACGACAGCACCAGCATCACTGCGTTGAGCATCGACGCCGCGCTCTCCGCTGATTCGGCGATCATCGCCACCGCCACCATGAACCACGCAAGGCCGAACCCGAAGATCAGGGGCGTCACCACGTAGACAACTGCACCGAGCACACCGTTGTGGAAGCGGAAACCGAGGGCGACTGCATCGGCGGTCACGAGGATCAACGTCACCAGGTTGCGTCCCACGTCGGCGATGATGCGTCCGGCCAGCGGCGCGACCGGCGAGATCGGCAGTGTGCGCAGTCGGTCGTCGAAACCCGAGGTGCGGTCTTGCTGTGCGGAGATCGCGGTTGAGATGGCACCGAAGGCGACGCCCATCGTCACGAACAGCGGTGTCGCGAACTGGACGTAGTCGGCCACTCCGGCACCCGGCATCACCACCGACCCGAACGACACGGACAGCAGCAACAGCAGGATGATCGGCATGAAAGCCGCGGTGGACATCGTCATCGGCGAGCGCACCATCAAGGTGACGCCGCGGCGCGTCATCACCGCGATGTCGGTGGTCATGACACTCTCCCGAACACGCGCGGCGCCAGCAGTCCGAACACCACCAGCGACCCGACCATCCACAGCATGGCGATCCCGACGGTTGAGGCCACGTTGCTGTAACCGTCGGTCGAGACCGCACGCAGGGCCTCGGTGACACATGAGAGCGGTTGGTACTCCACGATCGGTTGCAACCAGCCCGGATAGGCGTCCTTGGGTACGAACAGTGTCGACACCAGTAGCAGTGGGAAGTAGATGACGCCACCAAGCGCCTGCGCGGGTTCGGGGGCGGCGAGTCGGTACCCGAGCACCAGATACGGCAAGCAGATCGACGCGGTCGCCACGATGACGATACCCAGAAATGCCGGCACGCCCAGCACACCGGTCGAGAAACGGAAGCCGAAAGCGTAACCGAGAGCGATCAATACGACGCACCCGACCACCGACCGGACCGTTTCGCCGATCAGCAGCGAAAGGATCGGCGCCGGTCGTGCGATCGGCATGGCACGCAACCGTTCCACCATGCCCGACGATGCGTCCTCGGCCGCCCATACGGATCCGGACATGGCGGCGAAGAATGCGGCCTGCACCACGATCGCGGGCAGCATGTATTGCGGGTAGTCGAGTCCGGCGCGGTCCATCACTCGCCCGAAGACGGTCAGGAACAGGATGGCGAAGATGATCGGCAGGACGATGCCGCCCATGATCGATGGGGGCCGTCTGACCATCAGGCGGAGGTGCCGGGCGGTCAGTGCGAGGGTGTCGGTGAGCAGCGCCGGTGACATGCCCGCTGTCGCCGGCGCGACGGTGGTCATGAGGCGTCCACGGAATCGGTCGGGGGTGCCTGCTCCGTTGTCGCCGATCCGGTCAATACCAGGAACACATCGTCGAGGGTGGGGTGGCGCAGGCTGATGTCGTCCGGAACGAGTTGCTCGGCGTCGAGCACGCGGACGATGTCGAACAGAGTGGACGGCCCGTCGGCGGGCACCACGATCTGTGTTTCGGTGCGCGAGACCTCCCACCGCGACCCCAACACCGCGCCTACCCGATCCCGAATACGTTGGTCCACAACCACTTCGCACACGGCGCCGCCGACGAGTTCCTTCAGTCGCGCCGGGGTGCCCTCGGCGATCACCGCGCCCTTGTCGATGACGACGATGCGGTCGGCGAGTTCGTCGGCTTCGGCGAGGTACTGGGTGGTGAGGAACACCGTGACACCTTCGGATCGGAGCTGACTTACCACCTCCCACAACATGTTCCGACTGCGCGGGTCGAGTCCGGTGGTGGGTTCGTCCAGGAACAGCACGCGGGGTCGGCCGATCATGGAGGCGGCGAGGTCCAGTCGTCGCCGCATACCGCCGGAGTAGGTGACAGTCCGTCGGTCGGCGGCGTCCGCCAGCGCGAACTCGTCGAGAAGTTCGTCGGCCCTTCGGGTCGCCTCACGGGCACCGAGTTTGAAAAGCCTGCCGAACAAGACCAGATTCTCACGCGCCGTGAGGTTTCCGTCGAGGGCGGCGAACTGTCCGGTCAACCCGATCAGTGGTCGCACCTTCGCCGGTTCCTGCACGACGTCGATACCCGCGACCCGCACCTCGCCGGCATCGGGACGCATGAGAGTGGTGAGAATGTTGATGGTGGTGGTCTTGCCGGCGCCGTTGGGACCGAGGACACCGAGGATCTCGCCCTCGGCGACCTCCAGGTCGAGCCCACACAGGGCTTCGACGTCCTTGAACGACTTGCGCTCTCCTCGTGCTTCGACGATCACGATGACTCACTAACTTAGGTGACCCTTACTTGGCCCGACCGTAGCACCGGCGTGCGGTTGGGTTCAAGGGTCAGAACTGCCGCTCACCGCTCGACGATCACCGTCATTCCGAGCATCTCGATGGCCGTCGGCGCGTTGCCGAGGCCACGCACCACGATGCCGTGCAGGCCGGGTTCGGCGCCGCGCTCGAACCTGACCTCGGCGCCGGGAAGCGCCACCGTGGTACCGCGGACCGGGCATCCCACCAGTTCGGCCAAATGCTGCGCCTCGGTGTACGGATCGACACTGCGGATCAGCAGCGCAACCAGGTCGGGCGCACCGTCCAGGCTGATGCCCTGTGTCTGGCGGTATTCGGCTCGCATGCGGCCTATCTCGGCCCGGGGCGGCGAGTAGGTGATGAAGAACGGGAAGTAGGTGGGCGCGTCACGAACAAACACCTCGACGAACCCCGCGCCCCTGTCCTCGAGGTAGACCTCGATCTCATCCACGTCCCGCCCGGCCTCGAGCAGTTGTCTCGCGATGACCCTTGCGTCCGGCACGTCCACCGCGAAGGTGACCAGGCCCGAGGCATCGACCGCGTCGACGACGGGTTTCAGGATCTCCAAACTGCCCGCATACTTCGAGGTTCGCACCGCGTTCCAGTCATCGACAGTCGCCAACTCGACGTAGCGTTCATCATCGACACCCCATGCCGCGTTCCGGAAGCCGGGCATGGTCAGTGCCGGGCGCGTGGTCAGTCCGACGGCGCCGTATTTCGCCATCGCGTCATCGAGGTCGGGCACCCAGTGGATGAGATGGTCGAATGCAGCACCGTGATCTGGCATGAATCCCTCCGATGTGATGTCCGAATTAGGTCACCCTAACAACATCAGCTCGGTGGGAGAACCCCCCGTGGCAACATCACGTCAGCCGCCGGGGCACCTGCTTGCCTGCCTACCCACGGGTCTCCATGGCGGCTTGGTTCCTCCGCGGACCCGCCTATGAGATCTCGGGCCACCGCAATCCGAGCGCTGATGGCCACGGTTCGAACTGGCTACCGACAATTCCCGAGAGGCCGGCCACCGAGGACGGATCCTGCTCCGGCGCAAGGAGAACAGACGGGTCCGCGTCATAGAGGTCGGCGACTCCAGCCGCCGCCTCCGGCCCTGTCACCATCATCGCGACCGCCTACTCGTCCGGATCGGAGTCCGGATCGTGCACATGGGCGCGGTACACGCACTGCGCGCCGTCGGCGTCCAGGCGCCACACCGAGAACATCACCCCGTACTCGTCGAGGTCCTCACACAGCGCCGCGCGTCGCCGATGCCGGCGAAGAACTCGCCTCGCGGCTATTGGGCAGCATCCGCTCCGTCACCACCGACACCCGAGCGCCACCGTCGCCCGGGGTGGTGAACAATCCCGCAAAGCCGCAGACACATTGCGCAACAGCACTTCCCACACCACTACCTCGGTAGACACCGACACGTCGGTGATTGATCTGGCTGTCTACGAGACCGCCGCACAGAACTCCGAACACACTCTCATGACCACCCACACGACCTCGTCAACATCGAATGATGGTGCACCGCAGTCACAGTCAGCGATATCGGTGTATCAACAATTGGGGGGTCATCTGGCCACGTCGAAGCTCGACGTCGCTGCCGAAGCGTTGCCGAGCGTGCTGAAGAGCGCCGGCAAACAGGAATGGACGATGACCCAGACGCTCGAGCACCTACTATCGTGCGGGCGGGCAGGATTTGACTGTGCCGGCCGTCCGGCACATGGAGTTGTGATGCTCACTCAGCTGCAGTGATCACTACCGTGACGTAGGTGTCGTCGTGGCGCAGGACCCGCGCGTTGTAGTGGATGCCGCGATCAGTTGATAGTGCAATCGTGTCCCCCGGCTGCGCATGCGGCAACGCGTTCAGGTCCGAGTGCTGATCGTCGATATCGGCACCGATCGCGCTGCTCAGCGCCGTGTGCGCGGCTTCCTTCCAGGACGTGTCACTGCCGTGGCCCAACTGGTGGACGGCGAGGGCAAGTCCAGCCGCCAGAAGCGAAATCAGCACAGCTGCAAGTACTCCGAGCCGTCGGCGGGCTGCTGAGATGCGACGCAGTCCGAATACGCCGGCAGCGGCAACGCAGAGCAACGCTATCCATGGAGCAAGAGTGTCGAGTATCGGTGGGCTTTTGTCCCACAGCAGGCCGTGATGTTCCGGCACGGTAACTCTGACGATCCCAACTGCTTTCATCAGATGCTCGGTCAGTACAGAGAGTTGGGGCCTGCGCAGTTGGCGGGGAACACGAACGCGCTTGAGTGGGGAAGGACAACCGCGAACGACGGGTACACCACGCCGTTGGGGCAGCGGTAGTTGCCAAATCCCACTCCCGGCTGGTCTCCATGGTTGGTGCAGATCGATCCCGCGCAGCTGACCTGTGGGGCCGCGTCGGCTGAGCCTGATCCGCCACCCATGATGACGGCGGTTGTTGCTGTTGCCATGCCGACGAGTAGGCCAATCCTTTTCTGGCGTCTCACCTTTGCTCCTTTGATCTGCTGTGCGAACGGGCTTCCAGACATGTGAGGTTACTGAGGTTAGAGCAGTGAATTGCCGACGATCGTGCCTGCGAGGAAGGCAATGGCGGTTGGGATCGCGTAGATGTTGATCATCCAACCGTCTGTGATGCTGCGGCCGAGTCGGCTACGAGATCTGTCGTCGTCAGAACCATAGGTATCGCGTGAGGCATGGCATGACGCGTCATGTGTTCTCCGAGAGCGACAGTCGAACGGTGCCTTGATCCACCGAGCATTATCCGCGCCAGCCCGACACCCGCCACGATCACACCCTCCTCAACCATTCAATGTTCAGTAACAACAATCGAGAATAAACAGTGGCACACTGGCGTGCTGGGTGCAACTCCCCGCTTCTCCACAACCACCCCCAACACCACCCCCACCCACCCGACACCCCACTACCCTGACCACCATGCCCGGGGGAGCCAGACAACACAGCGACACACGCACCGACGAACAACTCCTCACCGCCCACACCCACGGCGACCCAACAGCATTCACCACCCTCATCACCCGCCACCAGAACTACCTCTGGCGCATCGCCCTACGCACCACCGGCAACCCCCACGACGCCGCCGACGCACTCCAAGAAGCACTCATCGCCGCACACCGGACAGCGGCAGCATTCCGCGGCGAGGCACGCGTGACGTCCTGGCTGCACCGCATCGTCGTGAATGCCTCGCTGGATCGCATGCGCCGCAACGCAAGTCAGCGAACCATTTCTCTCTCCGAGCCCGACAACTATGCCCTGGCCGGCAGCGCCGACGAGTACGGTCGTGTCGAACTGACTCTCGCCATCGAGGACGCGCTCGACCAGCTGCCCGCGAATCAACGGGCCGCGATCATCGCCATCGACGTCGAGGGGTACACGATGGACGAAGCGTCACAGCTCCTCGGTGTACCGGTCGGCACTCTCAAGAGCCGAAGTGCTCGAGGGCGGTATCGCCTGGCCGACCTCCTCGGCTACCTCAGGGGCGCCGACAGTTGATCTCAGAAATCCGGACACGGAGGGAACCGCGAGGCCCCCGCGTGCGTCCAATCAGCAATATGGACTACACCGGGGAGACAGCCATGCCGACCGCGTCGACCGACGCGAACCATCCGAGGAGGCGACGATGACCGAGGATTCATCACGCTTCCCCTCACCGCCCTATGACCCGGAGCTCCTCGCCGAGTTCCAGGCCGGGAACCTCGACGCCGCCACGGCGGCGCATGTTCGCGCGCACATCGCCGAGGACGCGGATGCCCATGCCACACTTGTGGCCCTGGCACGGGTCCGTGACGAACTGCACGCCCTGGGCGACACCGAAGACGTTGCGGACCACAACACCGACGTCGACGACGTCCCGCCACCGGATTGGGTCCGCGCACGCACTCAAGAGACTCTGGCTGCAATCGCCGCGGAGACCACCCCACACCCGGCCATGAGACGCCCGAACAAGAGGAACGAGAGAAAGTGGCGAGGCGCCGGGCCGCGCACCTACGCCATCCTCTCTGCGGCCGCGATCCTCATCGTCGTCGTCGTGACCGCGGTGATCGCGCTTCGACCCTCGCAGCCCACCGATTCCGTCGAGGCGCGGCCAAGCGCGCCGTCGTCGAACCTCTCCGTTCCCGCACCGTCCTCCACCCTGGACCGCGCGGCGGCACTGTCGGTCCTGGGCCGCACCGACGGTTCGCCGTTCCCCTCAACCGACGCACTTCGACGATGCACCGCTGCCAACGGCATCCCGGCGACGACCCCGGTCCTGGGCTCCGGCCCGGTGACCGTCGACGGCACACAACAGGTGGTGATCCTGCTCGGCACCGGTGTCGCCGGGCGTTTCCTCGCGCTGGTGGTCGGCCCCGATTGCGACACCGGCAATCCGGCAACCGTCTCGCGTACCACGATCGGAGGATGACCCGGGCCACGTCGTCCGCCGAATGGGGGAGCCGCGACACCGGCACCCCGGTGCCCGCGCTGAGGAGGGAACACTTCCGCATACCCTTGTGTTGAAAGCCGGTACACGCACCCCTGCGACCAGGGAAGTTTTTGGCTGCAGGTGATGTGAAACGAGCACGGAGGACGAAGTGACCCAGTCAGACACCCAGCAGATCCACGAACTGATCATCATCGGATCAGGTCCTGCGGGATACACCGCGGCGGTATACGCAGCACGTGCGGAACTCGCCCCGATCGTCTTCGAGGGAACCCAGTTCGGCGGTGCCCTGATGACCACCACCGAGGTGGAGAACTTCCCCGGCTTCCAGAACGGAATCCAGGGCCCGGCCCTGATGGACGAGATGCGCGAGCAGGCCATCCGGTTCGGCGCCGACCTGCGGATGGAGGACGTCGAGGAGGTCCGCCTGCAGGGGACGGTCAAGGAGGTCGTGGCCTCCGGCGAAACCTACCGGGCGCACGCGGTGATCTTGGCGATGGGTGCCGCGGCCCGCTACCTGGGGATCGCCGGTGAGCAGGAGCTGCTCGGCCGAGGAGTCTCGGCGTGCGCGACCTGCGACGGCTTCTTCTTCAAGGATCAGGACATCGCCGTCATCGGCGGCGGCGACTCCGCGATGGAGGAGGCGACCTTCCTCACCAAGTTCGCGCGCAGCGTCACCCTGATCCACCGACGCGAGGAGTTCCGGGCGTCCAAGATCATGCTCGAGCGGGCCCGCGCCAACGACAAGATCCGCTTCGTCACCAACTCCGCGGTCAAGTCGGTGATCGGCGACGGCTCGGTGACCGGCCTCGAACTGATCGACACCCGCTCCGGCGACACCGAGACCGTCGACGTGACCGGCATGTTCGTCGCCATCGGCCACGACCCGCGCAGTGAACTCGTGCGCGGTCAGATCGACCTCGACTCCGACGGATACGTGCAGGTCCAGGGCCGGACCACCTACACCTCGCTGCCCGGCGTCTTCGCCGCCGGCGACCTCGTCGACCACACTTACCGCCAGGCGATCACCGCCGCCGGCAGTGGCTGCGCCGCGGCCATCGACGCCGAACGGTGGCTCGCCGAGCAGGGTGACATCGAACCCACGCCGATCGAAGGCGACGTGGTCGTCGTCGACGCACACAGCTGACACTGCAGACCTCAATAGATACCGACCATCACGACAACAACAGGAGGAACACTCATGGGAGCCAACACCGTGGCCGTCACCGACGCCACCTTCAAGGACGACGTCCTCGGATCCGACAAGCCGGTACTCGTCGACTTCTGGGCAACCTGGTGCGGTCCGTGCCGCATGGTGGCACCGGTCCTGGAGGAGATCGCCGGCGCGCACGCCGACAAGTTGACCGTCGCCAAACTCGACGTCGACGCCAATCCGGCCACGGCCCGTGACTTCCAGATCATGTCGATCCCGACCATGATCCTGTTCGAGAACGGCAAGCCCACCAAGACCATCGTCGGCGCGAAGGGCAAGGCCGCCCTGCTGCGCGAACTCGATTCGGTGGTCGGCTCCAACGCCTGACATGCGGGGGTGACAACCTCCACACGGGCGTCGTCGTCGGTGTTTTCGCTGGTGACGGCGTCCGTGATGTTTCTGTGCCCGTGTTCGGTTTGGTCCGCGTACTACGGAACTGACAGAATGCACCTGGTCCGCCTGGTGCGCGCTCGCCTCTACCGAGAGCCTCACAGCGCGATCGGCGTGACCATGCAGCGCAAGGACAACGACGCGTCCCGCGCCAACAAGGAGTTGAGATGCCAACATTCCGACTGGGTGATCAGGGTTCGGCCGTCGCCGAGATCCGATCCATCCTCGCCGGACAAGGCCTCATGCCCGTCACGCGCGGACGTCACGCCGCCGACGGCGACGGTTCGCCGGACGAGATCCGCGGACACACCTTCGACGAGGACACCGACCACGCCGTCCGCGCGTTCCAGCAGCAGCGCGGACTGATCGTCGACGGCATCGTCGGCCCCGCCACCTACCGCGCCCTGCGCGAGGCGTCCTACCAGCTCGGAGCGCGAGTACTGCTCTACCGTCTGTCGTCCCCGATGGTGGGCGACGACGTGGCCACCCTGCAGGGCCGCCTCCAGAATCTCGGCTACTACACGGCCCTGGTCGACGGCGTCTTCGGCGAGACCACCCACAACGCGGTGTGCCTGTATCAGAGTGAGTACGGTCTGTCCGCCGACGGCATCTGCGGCCCGTCCACTCTGCGGTCGCTGGAACGTCTGGGCACCCGCGTCACCGGCGGTTCCCCGTACGCGATCCGCGAGGAAGAGCACGTCCGTCGCTCCGGCCCCCGGCTCTCCGGCAAACGTATCGTCATCGACCCCGGTACCGGCGGCATGCACGACCTGTCCACCGGCGCGCTCGCCGACCAGGAAAGCCGACTGCTCTGGGATCTCGCCGCACGACTCGAAGGCCGGATGGCCGCCGCCGGCATGGAAACGTTCCTGTCCCACGACGGTCGGGGAGCACCCACCGACGAGGATCGCGCCCGCGTCGCCAACATGATCGATGCCGACCTGATGATCTCGCTGCGCTTCGGCCACTACCCGAACGCGACCGCCAGCGGCGTGGCCTCCTTCTACTTCGGCAACAGCCACGGTTCGTACTCCACGATCGGCCGCAACCTCGCCGGCTTCATCCAACGTGAGGTCGCCGCGCGCACCCCGCTGATCGACTGCCGCACGCACGAACGTACGTGGGAACTGTTGCGGCTCACCAGGATGCCGGTCGCCATGATCGACGTCGGGTACATCACCAATCCCGACGACGCCGAGACGCTCGAGGATCCCAACTACCGCAACGTGATTGCCGAGGCCGTCCTCGTCGCGGTCAAGCGACTGTATCTGCTCGGCAACGACGACCGGCCCACCGGGACGTACACCTTCGCCGATCTTCTTGCCGCCGAAGAGATTTCCTGAGTCGAGATCCCAATTCGACGTGCTCCGAATCTTTTTCGGAGCACGTCCACCTCGTCACGACGCGTCACCCATAACGCGTCGACTACGTAGCGCGCCTGCCGATCGGTGCGAACGTCCGGGTCTTTCCGGCCAGATCGATCGCCGCCATCACCACCAGTTTCTCCAGGGCGCCCTCGACCTCCGACTTCCATCCCAGGCCTTCGTCCAGTTCGAGACGAAACCGGGGGAAACGCGCGTGTGAGGCGACCACATCGAAGCCGGATGCCTTCAGGAACGCGGCATCGATCAGACACCGCGTACACAGATCCGGTTGCGGGTTGTCGAGGATCTCTCGTGCCACGTTCACGATCTCCTCATCCGACCACTCGCTGATATCGCGCACACCGGACGGGTCCGAACCACGATCATCGGCAGAACCGCCGGCGCGCACCAACCCGAACGCCTCGACGGCGCGTACGCCACGTCGAATGAGATCGGTGACGACGGCGTCAAGAAGGGGACTGGCGACCTCCTCGTACCCCGGTTCCACGTGAATCGATGACAGCAGCACCGCGTCAGCACTGACGGGCGACGTCGGAAACAGCCGGGACCGCGGAATGCGTCCGGGCGGAGCATAGAACGCGGTACCCACGACAACGCCGGTCGACGGATCGGTGGCGAACTGTCCGCACGCACCCCATTCGAGGAGCACCGAGGAGATCCACGCTTCCTTGTCGAACTCGCTCTCGAACGTTGAGGTGTCGGCAACGCAGACGGTGTCGAGATCGTCGCCGCCCACCGTTCCTGGATCGACCTCCCAGAAGACACATCGTCGCGCGTGCGGTGGTAGCGACTCGAAGGATTCGAGACTCAGACGCGAGATCACCGGTTCCATGTCAGATCGTCCGTCCTGTCACCGCGCTGGTCCCGAAAAACGTTGAGCTGCAAAGGCTTCCGTCGATCCGCAGGATTCGCGCAACTAGATGCGTCACTGTGACGTTACTCCCGAGGGTGGTTGGTCGTGGAAAATCGTCGGTGATATCACTTCCCCGGGTCGACCAGACCGACAATCCGCTGGAGATCGTCGACGGATCCGAACTCGACGACAATCTTGCCCTTGCGCTTGCCGAGGCTGACCGTCACCCGGGTATCGAGACGATCGGACAGCCGCTCGGCGAGGTCCTGGAGCCCGGGCATCTGCATCGGCTTGCGTTTGGCTGCCGGGGACGGGGTGGTTGCGGAGCCGTCATCGCGGTTCGCAAGTGTCACCGCCTCCTCCGTCGCGCGCACCGACAAACCCTCGGCGACGATGCGCGCCGCCAGAGCCTCCTGCGCGTCGCTGCCGACCTCCAACGACAACAATGCACGAGCGTGCCCGGCCGACAACACACCGGCGGCCACGCGACGCTGCACCGGGATCGGCAGCTTCAGCAGGCGGATCATGTTCGTGATCACCGGCCGCGAGCGCCCCAACCGGTTCGCCAGCTCCTCATGTGTCACGTCGAACTCATCGAGCAATTGCTGATACGCCGCCGCCTCTTCCAAGGGATTCAGCTGTGCGCGGTGGATGTTCTCGAGCAGCGCATCGCGAAGCATGTCACCGTCGGGGGTCTCCCGCACGATCGCCGGAATGGCGTCGAGGCCGGCTTCCTGGCTGGCGCGCCACCGACGCTCGCCCATGACGAGCTGGAACTCGACGCCGTCGGCGGTGGGCTTCGGCAGCCGCCGCACGACGATCGGCTGCATGAGACCGAACTCCCTGATCGAGTGGATCAGTTCGTTGAGAGCGTCCTCGTCGAACACACTTCGGGGCTGCTGCGGATTGGGCTGGATGAGATTGGGAGGAATCTCGCGGTAGACCGCGCCGACCTCATCGACGGTTCCGGCGGGGGAGACGGCATCGGTGGTGTCCGTACGCGCGGTCGACATACGACTCTTCGTGCCCGCGCCGGCCGCCCCGCCGTTACCGGTACCGATCACCACATCGGCAGCCGCCGCACCCAACTTCGGCGCGGTCGGATCACCCTCGGTGGGACCCGTCGGGATCAGCGCCGCCAACCCGCGTCCGAGCCCTCCTCGTCGCGCAGTGTCCTTCTGACTCACGGAAATCCTCTCGACCCGACGGTGTTCATGAACTGATGCTTCTCGACTGCTGGATGGGTGACGGCCTGAGGCGCGCAGGCCGGGCGGCGTCAGGGACTGACACCGGATTCGGTCGTCTGGCTCTTCATCGCGAGTTCTCGGGCGGCGTCGAGGTAGCTCATTGATCCACGTGAACCCGGGTCGTATTCGATGATGGTCATCCCGTAGCCCGGAGCCTCGGACACCTTGACGCTGCGCGGAATGATGGTCGATAGGACTTTGCTGCCGAAGTGTCGGCGCACCTCCTCGGCAACCTGATCGGCGAGCTTCGTGCGTCCGTCGTACATCGTCAGCAGGATCGTCGAGACGTGCAGATCTTTGTTCAGGTGCGCCTGCACGAGTTCGATGTTGCGGAGTAGCTGACCGACACCCTCGAGGGCGTAGTACTCGCATTGGATCGGGATGAGCACTTCGCGCGCCGCGACCATCGCGTTCACCGTCAGCAGTCCCAGCGATGGGGGGCAGTCGATGAAGATGTAGTCGAATCCGAACTCCGCGATGGAGTCGTCGCTCAGTGCGTTGCGCAGCCGATTCTCGCGGGCGACGAGCGACACCAACTCAATCTCAGCGCCGGCGAGATCGAGAGTCGCGGGCACACAGAAGAGGTTCTCGTTGGCGGGACTCTGTTGGACCGCATCGCGGATCGTCACCTCGCCGATCAGCAACTCGTACACCGACGCGATGTCCGGTGCCCGGTGATCGATACCCAGTGCCGTGCTCGCATTGCCCTGCGGATCGAGATCGACGACGAGCACCCGCAGTCCATGCACCGCCAGCCCGGCCGCCAGGTTCACCGCGGTGGTGGTCTTCCCGACCCCACCCTTCTGATTGGCGACGGTGAGGATCCGGGTGGCGGCGGGGTGGGGGAGTTGACCGGACGCACCAGGCGTCAGGACCTGACTGGCTCGTGCCGCCGCGGCTGCGATCGGTGTGTCGTCGAGAGAATCCTGTGTGGCGCCACCCGCGCCATTGTGTGACGTTTCACGTGAAACCTTCGGGTCTTTCTCGACCACGCTGGGACTCCTTTGCCCGACAGATTGGGTGTCCTCAGAGGTATCGGAGGCACTCGATGACGCCCTCCTATTTTGCGCTCTCCGACCGATCCGCACCAATTACCTCCCTGACTTCCGGACCGACGAGTTCGGTCCCGCACTCCGACGAGACGGATTCCCGACGCCCCCGGCGTCCTTCTCGCGTGATCGCCCCGAGCCACCGCGCTTGAATCCCACGATCACCGTCGTCGCCTGCTCCAACACATCGGCGCCGCACGTCTGTGCTTTCAGATCGACGATCCCGAGCTTCGCAGCACGCTGCCAGTCACGAGCGATCTCATCTTCGGCCGACGACCCCTTGATGGCCACCAAGCGGCCCGCCGGAGAGATCAGTGGAGCCGACCATCGGACCAGCCGTTCGAGCGGTGCGACGGCCCGCGACGTGACAACATCGGCCGGCTCTACTTCGGCGAGCACAGTCTTCTCCTCGGCACGACCCCGTATCACGCGAACATTCAGATCGAGTCTCTCGACAACCTCCTCCAGAAAGGTCGTCCGCCGGAGGAGCGGTTCGATCAGGGTGATGTTGAGATCCGGACGCGCGATGGCCAACGGGATCCCCGGCAGGCCAGCTCCGCTTCCGATGTCGATCACCGACTGGCCCTCGTCGATCAACTCACCGATCACCGCACAGTTGACGAGATGACGGTCCCACAGACGCAGCACCTCGCGGGGGCCGATCAGCCCGCGGACGGTACCGTCCGTCGCAAGCATCGATCGATACCGCTCCGCGGCGTCCAAGCGATCACCGAACACCTTCGCGGCCGATGGGGGAGGGGAGTCACCCGTGGCCGAGGGCTCGTGCGGGCTCTGATCCTCCGAAGGCTCAGGTTTCACGTGAAACAGACCATCCTTGTCGCTGATCGCTCACCGCCGTTTCACGTGAAACAGCGGAATCACATCAATGTAGTTTCCACCCCGGGAACAACGAAGTCCCGGCCACACGACCGGGACTCCCTTGCTCGCTACCATCCGCATCAGCGGATCGTCGGTCAATCGACCTTGATCACCACGACCCTACGCTTGGGCTCCACGCCCTCGCTCTCGCTGATCACGCCATCCACAGCGGCCACCGCGTCATGCACAATCTTGCGCTCGAACGGCGTCATCGGATCCAGCGCCTCGCGATCGCCTTCCGCACGGACACGCTCGGCAACCTCGGTACCCAAACGCGCCAGCCGGTCGCGACGATCGGCACGCCAGCGAGCGATGTCCAGCATCAGTCGACTCCGATCTCCGGTCACCTGCTGAACGGCAAGGCGAGTGAGTTCCTGCAGGGCGTCGAGAACCTCGCCCTTGCGTCCGACGAGCTTCGCCAGATCATCGCCGCCATCGATACTGACGATCGCGCGGTCACCGTCGACATCGAGATCAATGTCGCCATCGAAGTCCAGGACGTCCAGCAACTGCTCGAGGTAGTCACCGGCGATCTCGCCCTCCTCGAACAGCCCGTCGCCGTCCTCCTCCGACTCGTCGTCCTCGGCATCCTCGGCATCCTCAGCGTCGGCGTCGGCGTCGGCGTCAGCCTCACCGGCGTCAGCACCCTGCACCGCACCGTCCGAATCCGCACCGTCCGAATCCGCGCCCGCCGCTTCCTCGGCCACGGTCTCGTCGGCCACGGTCTCCTGGGACACGGTCTCCTGGGACACCGCCTCAGCGTTCACGTCGTGCTCTCCCTGAGTCGCAGGCTCTGCTGTCATCTGGGTTCCACCTTCTTGCTCGTACCTGTCAGGTCTGTGTCGGGCCGGTCGATCCGCCAGCCGGGAATGCGGCGCGCGACCTCGCGGTCAGCGTCTACCGCCCTTGCGGTTCCCGCGTTTACCGCCGCCGCGTTTGGCAGCGGATTGGTTCTTGTTCCCGGGACCGGGACCACCGGACGCTCGCGCCGGTTTCTGGCCGGGGCGTGGCTTGGTGTCGGGCGTCGCGGCCGCCTCGTTCTCGGCCACCGACTCCGCCGTCCCCGAGTCGCTTGCCGAGTCGCTCGTCGAGCCTCCGCCCGACGACTTCTTCGGCGCGGCATCTGTCGCGTCGTCACCCTTCGTCAGCGACAGCCCCGTCGACTCATCGTCGTCGGAGTTCGACGTGGAACCCTGCTTCTTGGAACGGTCCGGCTTCACACCCGGCTTGGGAGCGTTGGCCTTGAGCTTCTCCTGCTTGGCGAGCCGCGCCTCTTCCTCTTCCTTCTCGATCCGACCGAACACGAGGTGCTGCTGGCCGTAGGTCCAGATGTTGTTGCTCATCCAGTACAGGAGGATGGCGACGGGGAAGAACGGTCCGGTCACCAGGATGCCCAGCGGGAAGATGTAGAGCGCCAGCATGTTCATCATGCGGGTCTGCGGGTTCTCCAGGGCGGCCGCCGGCTGACGTGCCACCGAGGCGCGGGAGTTCATGTGGGTCGCGATCGAGGCCACGATCATCATCGGGATGACGACGATGGCGATGTCCCAGCGGTCGAAGTCGATCGGCTGGCCGGGCTGAACGAACGCCGCCCACTCGGTCTTGGGCTCGGTGATGTACGACGACAGCGGCACCCCGAAGAGGCGGGCGTCGAGGAAGTTCTGCACCTGGTCGACGCTGAAGATGTAGTTGCCGACCGACCGGGTCTCCTCCGGAGACATCCCCAGCTGACCCATTCCGGTCGCGGTCCGGTTGAACGATCGCAGCACGTGGAACAGACCGATGAACACCGGGATCTGCAGCAGCATCGGCAGACATCCGAGCAGGGGATTGAAGCCGTGCTCCTTCTGCAGCTTCTGCATCTCCTCGGTCATCTTGACCCGATCCTTGGCGTACTTCTTGCGGATCGCCTGCAGCTGCGGATTGATCTCCTGCATCTTCTTCGTGGTGCGAATCTGCTTCACGAAGGGCTTGTAGAGGATCGCACGCAGGGTGAAGACCAGGAACACCACCGACAACGCCCACGCGATGCCATCGCCACCAGGACTATCCGGCGTGACAAAGTCGAACAGCCAGTGCCAGAACCACATGATCGCGGATACCGGCCAATAGATGAAGTTCAGCACGGGTCAGCTATCCCTCACTTCTCGTAGATGCGCCTACGCCGTCGTCGGCGGTGCGGTTGGACGTCTGTCCCTCGTCGTCGGGAGGATCGCCGCCGGGCTGACCGGCCTCCGATGTCTCCTCTGGTGATGGCGGACGATGCCGGAACCCGCGCTCGGGTACCGGGTCATAACCAGGTTTGTGCCACGGGCCGCACTTGCACAGCCGGATGACCGCGAGTGCTCCGCCGTGGAAGAAGCCGTGCATCGAGAGTGCTTCCACCGCATACCCGGAACAGGTCGGTTCGAACCGACAGGTCGGCAATCGCAGCGGAGAGACCCAGGTGCGGTAGAGCTCGATCAGGAAGATGACCGTGCGGCGGGGGAGGAGATGAAGAGCTCGCAGACACCGAGCCGACAGACCGACCTCGGCAGCGTCATCAACCACGTCATCGGCGGCGGGGGAGTCGGTGGTCACGGGGCGAGTCATTCCCGAACTCCCGACACTTTGTTGGTTGACGGCCCGCCGGTTGACAGCCTGCCGGTCGACGGCGCTGCGTTGGGAGCCAACTGGCGGACACGGCGACGCCCGAACACCTCGCGCAACTGTTCGGCGAGTTGGTCGCTGCCAACAGATGCGGCGCCGGGGAGGGCGCGAACCACGACGAATGTCTCGTCGGCGGGCGCTGAATCCATCACGGATCGGAAAGCCGCCCGGATCCGACGTGCAACCCGGTGTCGCACGACCGCCGAGCCGACGGACTTGCTGACGATCAGTCCCAACCAGGGACCACCGGTCATGTCGACGGTGCGCCGACGACCCGACGGATCGGGCCACATGGTCGGCACCACCGCGACACTGACGACGAGATCACGAGTGGACGACCGCACACCGCGTTTGAGTGTGCGGGAGAAGTCGGATCCACGAGAGATCCGATGATCGGCCGACATCATCGAACACTACGAACCGACCGGGAGACGCAGCTCCGCGATCGGCAGACGCAGATCGAGATCAGGCCGTGAGCTTCGAGCGGCCCTTGCTGCGACGGGAATTGACGATCGCGCGGCCGGCGCGGGTGCGCATACGCAGACGGAACCCGTGCACGCGCGCACGACGACGATTGTTGGGCTGGAAAGTCCGCTTGCCCTTGGCCACGGTGACTCCTTGTGCTCTGGGATGTGGCACGCCGACTTGCACGGCGTTCCCACATCGTGTGGTGGTCTCTGCTTATCCGACGCGGTGCCGGACTCGTGCCGGTTGGTGGCGCCACCCCCACCGGCCGCGACTCGAGTGATGCACACTCTCGTGACGACCGGCACAGACGACGTGATCCACCGCAAATCCGCAACCTGGATGACCAGTCGAGAGTACGGGAGCGGGCCGGGCCAAATCAAACGAGCGCCAATCGGCCAGGCCAGGGGCGTAACCGTGCCGTCGGTCGGGGGATTCTGCTGGAGGGTGCCGGGCGGAGTCTGTTACGGTTCTCCCACGTTGTCGCGCAGCTGCCGCGCAGCGCGTCCCCGACCATCCCGGGTCGTGGCTCCCCCCTTTTATTCACAGATGTGGATAACCGTGTGGACAAGTCTCCCCAGCGTCGCCAAGGGAACGTCGACCTCATCCGATCCTGGTACTTTCGTCGTGGCGACGGACCAGCGGGGTCGGCCGTTTCAGGCATTCGAGCGCAGTGACACCCACCCGTTCGTGGCGCCGGGCAGGAGGATCAGCTGTGACTACCGATCGCGCTTCGTTCGGCGAGGTGTGGCAGCAGGTCGTCGCCGAACTCAACGACGATTCCGCCGACCACGAACCCCTGTCGAGGCAACAGAAGGCATGGCTGTCGTTGGTGCAGCCGCTCACCCTCGCCGAGGGTTTCGCGCTGCTGGCGGTACCCACCCCGCTGGTGCAGGAACAGATCGAACGCAATCTTCGGGACACGATCCGCACGACGTTGAGTCGGATGCTCGGCCAACCCGTCGACCTGGGCGTGCGTACCACCACTCCGCAGCCCGTCGAGGACGACACACCTTCGGATCCGATGGCCGCCACGCCACCGCCGACGCGTCCTGTCGGGGGACCGGCATTCGGTTCCGAAACCACCGGCGAGACCTTCGCGGGCCAGCCGGTGTCCACCAACTTCGACACCCCACCCCCGCCGGCGCCGGGCACCGCCACACCCGTGACGCACAGCCCGGCCGCCACCAACGGATCCGCGACCACGGACTGGTCGTCGTATTTCGCGGAACGGCCGACGAGCACGTCGGCGGCAACCTCCCCGGTGAGCCTCAACCCGAAGTACACCTTCGACACCTTCGTCATCGGCGCGTCCAATCGTTTCGCCCACGCCTCGGCGGTCGCCGTCGCCGAGGCCCCCGCGCGCGCCTACAACCCGTTGTTCATCTGGGGAGAATCCGGGCTCGGCAAGACCCATCTGCTGCACGCCGCCGGCCACTACGCCCAGCGCCTGTTCCCCGGGATGCGCGTGAAGTACGTCTCGACCGAAGAGTTCACCAACGACTTCATCAACTCCCTGCGTGACGATCGTCGGGTGGCGTTCAAACGCCGCTACCGCGACGTCGACGTGCTGCTCGTCGACGACATCCAGTTCCTGATCGGCAAGGAAGGTATCCAGGAAGAGTTCTTCCACACCTTCAACACGCTGCACAACACCAGCAAGCAGATCGTCATCTCCTCCGATCGGCCGCCGAAACAGCTTGCGACACTGGAGGATCGGCTCCGCACCCGATTCGAGTGGGGACTGATCACCGACGTGCAGCCGCCGGATCTGGAGACCCGGATCGCGATCCTGCGCAAGAAGGCGCAGATGGACAACATCGCCGTGCCCGACGACGTCCTCGAGCTGATCGCCTCCAAGATCGAACGCAATATCCGCGAACTCGAGGGTGCGCTGATCCGCGTCACCGCGTTCGCCTCACTCAACAACGCCGCGCTCGACAAGTCGCTGGCCGACGTGGTGCTGCAGGCGCTGCTGCCGAACTCCGATTCGCTGGAGATCAGCGCCGCCAGCATCCTGGCCATCACCGCCGAATACTTCGACATCTCCGTCGAGGAGCTCCGTGGACCCGGCAAGACGCGGTCGCTCGCCCAGGCCCGCCAGATCTCGATGTACCTGTGCCGCGAGCTCACCGACCTGTCGCTGCCGAAGATCGGTGAGACCTTCGACCGCGATCACACGACCGTCATGTACGCCGAACGCAAGATCCGCAAGGAGATGGCCGAGCGTCGCAAGGTCTACGACTACGTCCAGGAACTCACCGCCCGGATCAAGCAGCGCGCCGAGCGCTGACACCGCTCCGCACACCCTCCTCACCGAGACCGCTCCACGTGGTCTCGCGTCGTGCTCGGTGGTCTTTTGTCGTGCCATGGCTTTCGTCGTGCAGCGTGGCTCTCGCCGCGCTGCGGCTGTCCCTATGGGCCGTGCTCGCACGCCGGGGACGTCGTCCCAGGACACCAACTCTCAACCCGTGCCCGAGGTGCGCGACGTGTGAACCCCCCGGATCCCGGCTCGGCACGTGCCCCGTCAGGCCGCAAATCCCCAGGTCGCCACATGTGCATGAATCCTGGGATTTCTGGCCCCAAGCTGTGCACAGAGGGTGGACAGAAAACGAACAACACCGGTCATCCACATCGACGGGGTCAGACGTCCAGCATTCCTCCACCGGCCATCCACAGCACCGAATGCCCACTGTCCTCGAACGATGGCATGAACTCCACAGGATCCACAGTGCCTACAACTATTGTTGATCTCTTCTTCAAGAGATCTTCTTTCAAGAAGCATGTGTGTACACACATGCGGGCCGGGCCGGTCGAGATCGCCGATCTCCCGGCGTGGCGACTTGACCCCAATCACCCACCGGGTCGTATCGGCGTTCTAGAGTGGGAACTCCCGATCCTCGATCGTGGCCGCCTGCCCGTGCGCTGCCCGGCACCGACCACGCATCGGCGACGACGATTTCCGAACCCGGCAGACGCAACCGAGAGAAGGACGCATCCCCCGTTATGAAGTTCCGTGTCGCGCGCGACGAGTTCTCCGAATCCGTTGCCTGGGTTGCCCGTAGCCTGCCGTCCCGTCCCCCCGTTCCGGTGCTCGGATGTGTGGTTCTCGATGCCTCCGACGAGACGACCGGTGGTGGCCTGACGATCTCCGGGTTCGATTACGAGGTCTCCGCCCAGGAGTCGATCTCCGCGGAGATCGCCGAACCCGGCAAGGTCCTGGTGTCGGGCCGCTTGCTGGCCGACATCACCCGAGCACTTCCGTCGAAACCGGTCGATGTGAGTCTGGACGGATCCCGGGTCGCGATCGCCTGCGGTAGCGCGAAGTTCTCCTTGCCGACGATGCCGGTTGAGGACTATCCGCAGCTTCCCGAGGTGCCCGCGGTCACCGGATCCATCCCCGCGGATGTGTTCGCCGAGGCGGTCTCACAGGTTGCGGTGGCCGCCGGTCGCGACGACACCCTGCCGATGCTCACCGGTGTGCGGGTCGAGATCGAGGGTAATTCGGTGGTTCTGGCCGCGACCGACCGCTTCCGGCTCGCGGTGCGTGAACTGGAATGGGAACCGGTGCAGCCGGACGTGAGCGGTGCGGTGCTGGTGCCGGCCAAGACCCTGTCGGAGAGCGCGAAGACCGCGGGCGCCGAGGGGACCGGTTCGGTCCGGTTGGCCTTCGGAGCGGGCGACGCCATCGGTGCCGAAGGGATCCTGGGGATTATGGGCGCGACCAAGCAGAACACCACCCGGCTGCTCGACGCGGAGTTCCCGAAGTTCCGGCAGTTGCTGCCGGCGTCGCACACCGCGGTCGCCACCATCGAGAGTGCTCCGCTCATCGAGGCGATCAAGCGTGTTGCGCTGGTGGCCGAGCGCGGTGCGCAGGTCCGGATGGAGTTCACCGAGGGCTCGGTGCTGCTGACGGCCGGCGGCGACGAGGCCGGCAAGGCCGAGGAAGAACTCGAGGTCGTCTTCCAGGGTGAACCGCTGACCATCGCGTTCAACCCGGGGTACCTGCAGGACGGATTGTCGGCGATCAACGCGAAGTCGGTGGATTTCGGTTTCACGACGCCGAGCCGGCCCGCAGTGCTGCGGATCTCCAACGGTGAGGCCCCCGTCGCCGACGAATCCGGTGCGTTCGTGGCTCCCGACAGCGCGTTCAGCTACCTGCTGATGCCGGTCCGGTTGCCCGGCTGATCCGTCCCGCGGACGTCGCCGGACGACCACCGTCCGCAACGAGCGATCGTCTGCGAAAATCGTTGTCGCTCAACCACATCTTGGCACTCGGATCGGAAGGACTGCGATGCAACTGGGCCTCGTCGGACTGGGAAAGATGGGTGCCAACATGCGCACCCGGATCGCCGACGCCGGGCACCAGGTGATCGGCTACGACCCGCGTCCGGACGTCACCGACGTCGGATCCCTCACCGATCTCGTCGCCGCCCTCGATGCGCCACGGGTGATCTGGGTGATGGTTCCCTCCGGCGACCCGACCCGATCCACCATCGCCTCCCTCGCCGACGCGTTGGACCCCGGTGACATCGTCATCGATGGAGGCAACTCCCGCTACACCGACGATCAGCAACACTCGGAACTGTTGGGGGACAAGGGAATCGGCTACATCGACTGCGGTGTGTCCGGCGGTGTCTGGGGGTTGGAGAACGGCTACGGGCTGATGGCGGGCGGAACCGAGTCCGACATCGAGCGGGCCATGCCGATCTTCGACGCGTTGCGACCGGAGGGGGACCGTGCCGACGGATTCGTGCATGCCGGTCCGGTCGGGGCGGGTCACTACGCCAAGATGGTGCACAACGGCATCGAGTACGGACTGATGCACGCCTACGGCGAGGGATACGAACTGCTGTCGGCCGAGCCGCTGATCACCGACGTCGAGGGCACGCTGCGGGCGTGGACTCACGGCACTGTCATCCGGTCGTGGCTGCTGGATCTGCTGGTCCGGGCGTTGCAGGAGGATCCGGGGCTTGCCGGTATCTCCGACTACACCACCGACTCCGGTGAGGGTCGCTGGACCGTCGAGGAGGCCATCCGGCACTCGGTTCCGGCCAATGTCATCTCCGCCGCGCTGTTCGCCCGCTTCGCCTCCCGCCAGGACGGATCGCCGGCTCTGAAAGCGGTGTCCGCGTTACGAAATCAATTCGGCGGCCACGCCGTTCGGGATACCACGGGTCGTTCGGTCGGGGCCAGTGGTGCACCGCCGAGTTCGCCGACCGCCTGAGCCGTGTTCGTCCGCGAACTGCACCTGCGCGACTTCCGGTCGTGGCGCAGTGTCGATCTCGAACTGCGGCCCGGGCCGACGATCATCACCGGCCGCAACGGCTTCGGCAAGACCAACCTCATCGAGGCCCTGTTCTACCTCGCCACCATGCGGTCTCATCGGGTGAGTTCCGATGCGCCACTGGTTCGTTCGTCGATGTCGTCGGCGACCGTCACCGCCACCGTGGAGAACGCGGGCCGCGAACTGACGGCGTCGCTGCAGATCAACGCCGAGGGCGCCAACAAGGCGTGGCTCAACACGTCCCCGCAACGCCGGCCCCGAGATCTGTTGGGCGTCTTGCGAACTGTGCTGTTCGCGCCCGAGGATCTGCTGCTGGTGCGCGGCGATCCGGCCGATCGCCGGCGTTTCGTCGACGAACTCGTGGCCCAGCGTGGACCGCGATGGGCGGCGGCCCGTGCCGACTACGACAGGGTGCTCCGACAGCGGTCGGCATTGCTCAAGACCGCCGGCGCCGCCCTGCGTCGCGGTGGATCCGAGGCCGACTCGGTGATCAGCACCCTCGACGTCTGGGATGGCGCGTTGGCCGACCACGGCAGCCAGGTCACCGCCGCACGCATCGACCTGCTCACCGAACTGGCACCACACTTCTCCGGCTCCTATGCCGCCATCGCGCCGCATTCCCGACCGGCGGATCTGCGGTACCGGGCCTCCGCGGGAGACGACGTCCTGCCGGCGGCCGGGCTCGCCGCCGACCCCGAGCACATCCGTGAGGTGCTGCTCACCCGCCTCGGGGAAATGCGTGACAAGGAGATCGACCGCGGCATGTCACTGGTCGGGCCGCACCGCGACGACGTCGACCTGATCCTCGGCGACGACATCGCGAAGGGCTTCGCGAGTCATGGCGAGTCGTGGTCGCTGGCGTTGGCGCTACGGCTGGGATCGGTGGAATTGACCCGCGCCGAGGGCGTCGAACCGGTGATCATGCTCGACGACGTGTTCGCCGAACTCGATGCCGCTCGACGACGCAAACTCGCCGAATTCACCAGCGGCGCAGAGCAGATCCTCATCACCGCCGCCGTCGCCGACGACATCCCCGAGGGCCTCGGCGGACGCCGCATCAGCGTCGACCTGGTCGAGGTCGACGGCACCCGCCAATCCACGGTGGTGGCCGTCGCCGACGACGCCGGGTCGGCGGAGCCGGCGGTGTCGGAGGTCGAGGGGAGACTGTCGGAATGACCGAGTCAGAGTCCGCCGAGTCACCGTCCGCCGATCCCCGGCCGGTGGGACCCGACGGCATGAGCGGATACGAACGTGCCCGCCGGGCACTCGAAGAGGCCCGCGCCTCGGCCCGCGCCGCCGGAAAGTCCGTGGGTCAGGGACGGGCGTCACCGTCGCGGCGCTCGTCCGGGGTGCGGCGTGGTGGTCGCCGCAGCTGGTCCGGCGCCGGCCCCGACTCCCGGGATCCGCAACCCTTCGGCCGCCTCGTCGGCGGCATCGCCCGCGAACGCGGCTGGCAGCCGCAGATTGCCGAGGGCACCCTGTTCGGCATGTGGGAACAGATCGTCGGAGCCGACATCGCCGCCCACGCCCAGCCGACATCGTTGCGCGAGAAGGTCTTACACGTTCAGGCCGAGTCGACTGCGTGGGCGACGCAACTGCGGTACGTCCAGGCCCAGATCCTGGCGAAGATCGCCGCCGCCGTCGGCGACGGCGTGGTGACCTCGTTGCGGATCACCGGTCCCAAGGGGCCGTCGTGGCGTAAGGGTGAGCGACATGTGCGGGGTGGTCGCGGACCGCGGGACACCTACGGCTGAGATGGCCGCGCCCGCGCCGGGTGATTTCTCGCCAGGAAAGAATCTGAGGCAGATTTTCTCCACGGACCACGACCGGACCGGCAGATGTCGAAAAAAATCGGTCTGCGCGCGATTCAGCGGCCCCTGATGCGGGTTTCTACTCGTTTGAGGCAGTACACTGGACCGTGTTGTCCCGACTGGGGGATCAGCAGCCCGTGACAGGGCGCCGGTGCACGCGCAGCAGAGGTTGTACGCCGCCGGTGACCGCGCGGGCGATTTTGTGCTGATCACCCCCGATGGCGTCGGGCCCATCGAGAGCAGAACAGGAGCGCTAGCACCTCGTGGCCGAAAGCAGCGACAAGACCGGTGGCTCGGGATCGAAGAAGCCCCGAAAGAAGCCGTCCGAATATGGTGCCGAGTCGATCAGCATCCTCGAAGGTCTCGAGGCGGTGCGTAAGCGACCCGGCATGTACATCGGCTCGACCGGTGAGCGGGGTCTGCACCATCTGATCTGGGAGGTCGTCGACAACTCGGTCGACGAGGCGATGGCCGGCTTCGCGACCAAGGTCGACGTGACGCTGCTCGCCGACGGCGGTGTCCAGGTCGTCGACGACGGCCGCGGTATCCCGGTCGCAATGCATGCCACCGGCGTGCCCACCGTCGAGGTCGTGCTCACCCAGCTGCACGCCGGCGGCAAGTTCGACTCTGATGCCTACGCGGTGTCCGGTGGTCTGCACGGCGTGGGTATCTCCGTGGTCAACGCGCTGTCCACCAAGGTCGAGGTGGAGGTGGATGTCGACGGCTACCACTGGAACGAGACGTTCACCGCGTCCAAGCCGGACGGGCTGATCAAGGGTGAGCCCACCCGCAAGACCGGCACCACGGTTCGGTTCTGGCCGGATGCGGGGATCTTTACCGAGACCACCGAGTTCAACGCCGAGACGGTGTCGCGTCGCCTCCAGGAGATGGCCTTCCTCAACAAGGGTCTGACCATCACCCTCACCGACGAGCGACCCAAGGCAATCGAACCGCCCGGCGATCCCAACGGCGACGCCGACAGCGGTGACCCGGAGGCCGCCGAAGCCGTCAAGAGTGAAGCCGAAAAGGCCGCTGCCGCAGCGAAACCCAAGACCCGGACGTACCACTACCCGGACGGCCTGGTCGACTACATCAAGCACATCAACCGCACCAAGCACCCGATCCACAAGTCGGTCATCGGCTTCACCGGCAAGGGCACCGGCCACGAGGTCGAGATCGCGATGCAGTGGAACGACGGGTACTCCGAGTCGGTGCACACCTTCGCCAACACCATCAACACCCACGAGGGCGGCACGCATGAGGAGGGTTTCCGTGCGGCACTGACCCGCGTGGTGAATTCCTATGCACGCGACAAGAAGTTGCTCAAGGAGAAGGACTCCAACCTCACCGGCGACGACATCCGCGAAGGACTTGCCGCGGTCATCTCGGTCAAGGTCGCCGAACCGCAGTTCGAGGGCCAGACCAAGACCAAGCTCGGCAACACCGAGGTGAAGAGCTTCGTACAGAAGGCCTCCGGCGAGCATCTCGAGCACTGGTTCGAGGCCAATCCGGCCGAGGCGAAGGTCATCGTCAACAAGGCCGTCGACTCCGCGCACGCCCGGCTCGCGGCCCGCAAGGCACGAGATCTGGTGCGCCGCAAGAGCGCCACCGACATCGGTGGTCTGCCCGGCAAGCTGGCCGACTGCCGCAGCAACGATCCCAGCAAGTGCGAGATCTACCTGGTGGAGGGCGACTCCGCCGGCGGTTCGGCCAAGACCGGCCGCGACTCGATGTACCAGGCGATCCTTCCGTTGCGCGGCAAGATCATCAACGTCGAGAAGGCCCGCATCGACCGCGTCCTGAAGAACGCCGAGGTCCAGTCGATCATCACCGCGTTCGGCACCGGCATCCACGACGAGTTCGATCTGGGCAAGCTGCGGTACTACAAGATCGTGCTGATGGCCGACGCCGACGTCGACGGCCAGCACATCTCGACGCTGCTCTTGACCCTGCTGTTCCGGTTCATGCGTCCGCTGATCGAGCACGGCCACGTCTATCTGGCACAGCCGCCGCTCTACAAACTCAAGTGGCAGAAGGGCGCCGAGGCCGAGTACGCCTACTCCGACCGGGAGCGCGACGCGATGGTCGCCGCCGGTCTGGAGAACGGCAAGAAGATCAACACCGACGACGGCATCCAGCGCTACAAGGGCCTCGGCGAGATGAACCCGAGCGAGCTGTGGGAGACCACCATGGACCCGGTCACCCGCACGCTGCGTCAGGTGACCCTCGACGACGCCGCCGCGGCCGACGAACTCTTCTCGGTGCTGATGGGCGAGGACGTCGTCGCACGTCGCAGCTTCATCGCCCGCAACGCGAAAGACGTTCGCTTCCTTGATGTCTGATTCCACGCCCCCGCGTGAGCAGACATCGACACCTTGACAAGGACACTTCATGACTGACACCACACTGCCGCCCGCCGGCGGCGAAGGCGACCGCGTCGAACCGGTCGACCTCGGCCAGGAGATGCAGAACAGCTACATCGATTACGCGATGAGCGTGATCGTCGGCCGTGCACTCCCCGAGGTCCGCGACGGTCTCAAGCCGGTGCACCGCCGACTGCTCTACGCCTCCTTCGACGCCGGTTTCCGTCCCGACCGCAGCTACGTCAAGTCGGCGAAACCCGTTGCGGAGACGATGGGTAACTACCATCCGCACGGTGACTCGGCGATCTACGACGCGCTGGTGCGTCTGGCCCAGCCGTGGTCGATGCGCTATCCGCTGATCGACGGTCAGGGCAATTTCGGCTCCCGCGGCAACGACGGCCCCGCCGCCATGCGTTACACCGAGGCCCGGCTGACCCCCCTCGCCATGGAGATGTTGCGTGACATCGACGAGGACACAGTCGATTTCACACCCAACTACGACGGCAAGACCAACGAGCCGACGGTGTTGCCGGCCCGTATCCCGAACCTGTTGATGAACGGGTCCGGCGGTATCGCCGTCGGTATGGCCACCAACATCCCGCCGCACAACCTCAACGAGGTCGCCGAGGCCATCTTCTGGGCGCTGGAGAACTTCGAGGCCGACGACGAAACCACCCTCGCCGCGTGCATGGAGCGCATCAAGGGACCGGACTTCCCCACGGCCGGTTTGATTGTCGGCAGTCAGGGGATCAAGGACGCCTACACCACCGGCCGCGGCTCGATCCGCATGCGTGGTGTCACCTCCATCGAGGAGGCCAAGGGTGGCGCCACCCAGATCGTCATCACCGAGCTGCCGTATCAGGTCAACCCGGACAACATGATCGCCTCCATCGCCGAGCAGGTGAACGAGGGAAAGCTCAAGGGCATCAGCAAGATCGAGGATCACTCCTCAGATCGTGTGGGTCTGCGCGTCGTCGTCACCCTGCGCCGCGACGCGGTCGCCAAGGTGGTGCTGAACAACCTCTACAAGCACAGCCAGCTGCAGACCAGCTTCGGCGCCAACATGCTGTCCATCGTCGACGGTGTGCCCCGCACCCTGCGCCTGGACCAGATGATCCGCTACTACGTGGCCCATCAGATCGACGTCATCGTGCGGCGCACCCGTTACCGGTTGCGCAAGGCCGAGGAGCGCGCCCACATCCTGCGCGGTCTGGTGAAAGCCCTTGACGCCCTTGACGAAGTGATCGCGTTGATCCGGGCGTCGGCCAACACCGAGGCCGCCCGCACCGGGTTGATGGATCTGCTGGAGATCGACGAGATCCAGGCCGATGCGATCCTCGCCATGCAGCTGCGCCGGTTGTCGGCGTTGGAGCGGCAGAAGATCATCGACGACCTCGCCGAGATCGAGCGCGAGATCGAGGATTACAAGGACATCCTCGCCCGGCCCGAACGCCAACGGTCGATCGTCCGTGACGAGCTCACCGTCGTCGTGGAGAAGTACGGCGACGAACGTCGTACGAAGATCATCGCCGCCGACGGCGACGTCACCGACGAGGATCTCATCGCCCGCGAGGACGTCGTCGTCACCATCACCGAAACCGGCTATGCCAAGCGCACCAAGACCGATCTGTATCGCAGTCAGCGACGCGGCGGCAAGGGTGTGCAGGGCGCCGGCCTCAAGCAGGACGACATCGTGGCGCACTTCTTCGTGTGCTCCACCCACGACTGGATTCTGTTCTTCACCACCAAGGGCCGGGTCTACCGCGCCAAGGCGTATGAACTGCCGGAGGCCAACCGCACCGCCCGCGGTCAGCACGTGGCCAACCTGCTGGCCTTCCAGCCGGAGGAGCGCATCGCGCAGGTCATCCAGATCAAGGCCTACACCGACGCCCCGTACCTGGTGCTCGCCACCCGCAACGGCCTCGTCAAGAAGTCCAAGCTCGAGGACTTCGACTCGAACCGTTCCGGCGGCATCACCGCGATCAATCTGCGCGGTGAGGATGAGTTGGTGGGTGCACAGCTGTGCAGCGCCGACGACGACCTGCTGCTGGTCAGCGACAAGGGGCAGTCGATCCGGTTCCACGCCGACGACGAGGCACTGCGTCCGATGGGCCGGGCCACCTCGGGTGTCCAGGGCATGCGGTTCAACGAGGACGATCAGCTGTTGTCGCTCAATGTCGTTCGCGAGGGCACATACTTGCTGGTCGCGACGTCGGGCGGCTACGCCAAGCGCACCGGCATGGATGACTACCCGGTGCAGGGACGTGGCGGCAAGGGCGTCCTGACGATCCAGCACGATCGTCGACGCGGCACCCTGATCGGCGCCCTCATCGTCGACGACGACACCGAGCTGTACGCCATCACCTCCGGTGGCGGCGTCATCCGCACGGCGGCCAAGCAGGTCCGCAAGGCCGGTCGCCAGACCAAGGGTGTGCGCCTGATGAACCTCGATGAGGGGACCACGCTGCTGGCGATTGCCCGCAACGCCGACGAACCCGACCCCGACGCCGAGTAGAGGACCCTCGGGTAGGCGAGGGCCACTTCGCCAACAAAACAATTCGGACACAAGACGGGCCGCGACGCCGGAACAGCGTCGTGGCTCGACTTGTGTGACGGCCACAACGGTTAGGGTGGAGCCATTGCGGCCAGAGCAGTAGGAAGCCACCGCGGACGTGCCGAGTGAGGATAAGACGCCAGTGAGCCAACCGAACGACCCGGACAAGAAGACATCGCCGTCCCCGGCGAAGGGACCCACGGCGTCGGGTGCCTCCGATGACGTGGCCACCACGACGAGCATTCCCACTGCCGGATCGCCGTCCGGAGCTTCCCCGTCGACGTCCGGTCCCCAGCCGGGTCCGCAGCGCGGTGGTCTGGTGCCGCCGTGGCAGCGCGGTCCGGGTGGCCCAGACGGCACGAATCCGGTCGGTTCGGCGCAGGCCCCGATGCCGTCGGGCAGCGCCCCGACCGAACAGATCGTCAACGGCCGCGGCGGCACCCCGCGCGGCGTGGTCACCGGCAGTGGCACCGCCGCCGCGAGCATGAGTGGCCAGCAGGCACCGGTGAAGAAGCTCGACGCGCCGCCGGTGGGTCCGGCCGCACCGACGACAGAGGCACCCCGCGGCCGGTTCGTGGAGACACCGACGCGGACGATCGCACGCGAACCGTCGGCGGGGGAGAAGCTGCCCGACCTCGACGAGATCCACCACACCTCCGGCGAGGCGACACGAGCGGGTGCCGCTGCGGCTGCGGCCGGTGTGGCGACCCGCTCCGCACCGACGCAGGTCGGCTCCGGACGAGCCCTGCGCGCCGCCGTTCAGGTCCGCCGTCTCGACCCGTGGGCAACCTTCAAGGTGGTCGGCGTGCTCGCCATCGTCGGCTTTGTGATCTGGATGATCGCCGTGGCCGTGCTCTACCTGGTCCTCGACGGCATGGGTGTGTGGGAACAGGTCAACAGTTCCTTCGGGACCCTGGTCACCGCAGACGGCGCCACCAGTGGCGACATCATCGGCGCCGGCAGCGTGTTCCTGTACGCCGGCATCCTCGGCGTCGTGAACGGGATCCTGATCACCGCGCTGGCAACCATCGGTGCCTACATCTACAACCTGGTGGCCGATATGGTCGGCGGACTCGAGGTCACACTCGCCGACCTCGACTAGAGGATCATCCCAGGTCAGAGCCGGTGTTCCGGAGGCGTTTTGGTGTCCGGGCACTACGTCGGGTAATCTCTGTCCTCGGTTCAAGGGCCTATAGCTCAGGCGGTTAGAGCGCTTCGCTGATAACGAAGAGGTCGGAGGTTCAAGTCCTCCTAGGCCCACTGGGATCACTCGCAGCAGCGGTTTCGCAGCGCGAGATCCCGACCCGAAAACGTCGATCACACGGTCGGCGAGGGGCCTTAGCTCAGTTGGTAGAGCGCTGCCTTTGCAAGGCAGATGTCAGGAGTTCGAATCTCCTAGGCTCCACCACCACCCTCCATCTCCATTCGCCAAGCACGCGACTGCCTTGGTGAGGTCCTTGTCGTTGATGTCGGAGCGTTTGAATTCGGTCGTGAAGGTCTCTCCACCTGCGATCAGTACGCGTGACTCCATGGACTAATTATGCGTAAGTATGGATCAGACTGGCCCGAGTGATCCTGGAGTCATAACTTTTGAGAAGTATGACGCGCCCCCGCCTGCCCGTGGGTGCCAAAGAGCGGGCAAGGCGGTGCGGGACAGCGCCAGGAGACCTGTGCCCGCGCTGGTCCAGGACCAATTCCAAACATGCCTCACCCACCTCGTCCACCCCGACCTCAATCTGGGTCGTGCGCGACAACGCTGCTGCTGTACCACCCACATTTACCAACACCACCCACATTCAGCGCGTGGCGCAGGGAAGACACGTCCACCCCCCGCCGACGGCGAGGGGTGGACTGGTTTGGTCAGGGGAGGTCTAGCGGCGCGCGGTGACGTACTGCGCGGCGTCGACGGTCATGCCGTTGACGGCGTACAGCACGTGCAGCCCGTTGGGTTGCCCCACGGGTGCACCGTCACAGACGACGTCACCGGCGATGCAGTAACTCTTCGTCTTGCGCGCGTAGAGCGGACCGACATTCATCGGTGGGGCACCGACCTGCCGAATCCATTGCTCCGACGGCGGAGCGAACAGTACGACGGCCTTGACGTGCGACGCGACGTCGGGACTCAACGCCGGCGGCACCCGGTCCTCGTACTGCTGATCCTGGGGTTCGAGTTGGATCTTGTTCCCCAGGGCGTAGGTCGCGACGACCCCGCCCTGTGAGTACCCGCCGACGACGATGTCCGTGGACGGACAGGCCGAAGCCAGGTAGTTGACGCGCCGCTGGGTGTCGTTGACACCCTTCACCACACCTTCGACGAAGGCGACGCGATTGTTGAAGTTACTGCCTGCCGGATAGTTCACGCCGTAGACAGCCACCGATTGACCGGGAAGCTGATTACGTAGCGCTGCGACGAACGATTCGCCGGTGACGCCGACAGGAGGTGCGGTTTCAACGGTGCCGCGGGCGAATACGACCTCGACATCGGGACAGTTGGGAGCCGCCGCAGCCTGAGGTGCGGGACCGAGAAGCGCGCCGGCCACCACCATGGCCAGGCCGGACAAAATCAGAAGTGGACGTCTGATCATGAAGCCGATGCTACGGGACAGGTCACTGGTGTGGAGGCCATGAGCCAGATCCGCCGTCGCCGATACGGTCAGGGCCCGGCCAGCAGCGACAGCGGGAACACCCGCGTTCCGGCAAGAACCGCACTGATCGTGGTCACGACCCCGAGGCCATGCGTCGCGAGATGCGACGCCTGTTCCAGGGTGAACCATTCGGCACCGAGAGAGTGACCATTCGGCGCCTTCCGGGGATGGACGCGGTGGTCCAGAGCGCGGGCGGCAAACACCGTGACGAAGTGCGGTTCACCCCTGTCGTCGATCGAATGGTCAAGGCGCAGAACGCCTTCGAGACCAACGCGCAGGCCGGACTCCTCCCAGCAATGTCGCACGGCCGCGTCGGGAACCGATTCACCGGGTGCCACACACCCCGACGGGAATCCCCAGCTGTGTGCCCCGTGCCGGGAGCGAACGAGCAGGACGTGTTCACCGAAGCGGACGACGACGCAGACGGTGGTCCAGGTTCTGAGGGCTTGTCGTGCCGGTGCCGGGAAGTCGGCCGAGGGCTCGGTGGTCCGCGTGCTCGGCCTCTGGTGTGCCGCCGGGCCCCGTAGCGCGTCGGACAGCGCGGTTGCGAAGGTGCCGCAGTCGGTGAACCGCGATGCGGGGTCGACCGCCATCGCCCTCGCCAGGACGGGATCGGCGTGGGCCAGATCGGGTCGGCGCGAGCTGATCAGGGGCGGGAGTTCACCGGACCGGGCCGCGAGGGCGAGTGGCGATCGCCCCGGAAACGGCAGTTCGCCGGTCAGCAGTTCGAACGCGGTAACCGCAAGGGAGTACTGATCCGACAGTCCGGTCGCCGGGTCTCCCTCGATGACCTCCGGTGATACGTAGGCGCGCGTCCCGACGACGATGCCGGCCGCGGTCAGCCGTGTGGACTCCAGCCGCGCGATTCCGAAGTCGAGGATCGTGACGTCGGCGATCTGACCATCGGTGCCGCGGGTGACCATGATGTTGCCGGGTTTGATGTCGCGGTGGACGACACCGTGGCGGTGGGCATAATCGAGGCCGGCGGCCACCGACGACACCACCGTCGCGACATCGGCCGGGGTGAGGTGTTCCTGCTCGAGATCGTCTCCCTCGATCAGTGGCATGGTGAACCACGGGGTGCCGTCGGTGATGCCGAAGTCGTAGATGGCGATGATCGATCGATGGGACAGGCCCGCCGCCGCACGCGCTTCGTTGACGAAGCGTCGTTCCATGGTCGGATCCGCGACCACGAGGTCGGCGATGGTCTTGAGGGCCTGGCGTCGCCCGAGATACATGTGTTCGACCTGATAGACCTTGCCCATCCCGCCGGCACCTATCTGGGACAAGACCCGGTAGGTGGCGAACTCGTCTCCGGGCTTCAGGGACATGATCCGAGAGTGGCTCGGGGAGTCAACCGACGAGCGACAGCGGGTAGACACCGCCACCGTCGAGCAGGTGCCGGGCCAGGTCACCGACGTCGGGACTGCGCAGTGGGAGTTCGCTGAGCTCGTCGAAGGTGAACCACCCAGCGCCCAGGGACTCTTCGTTCGGATAGGTGCGCGGCTGCGCATTACCTACTGGCCGAGCGGTGTAAATGACCCGCAGACGCGCATCACCGTTGGGTGTGGGAGTGTGGACCGCTCCGACCACGCCTTCCAGGACGACGTCGACGCCGGATTCCTCCCGCGTCTCCCGCAGGGCGGCGTCGGTGAGGGCTTCCCCGGCCTCGACTCGGCCCGCAGGAAAGTACCAGGTCTGCCCATGTTGCGTTCGTGGATGAGCAGAAACCTGTCACCGAGACGCGCGATCACGACCACAAAGGTCCACGTCGGAATCGGTGCCCTGACCATGTGAGATTTTTATCATCCAGAACGACATTTACGAATACGAACAGCCGGAATTGACGGGTATTGCCTCAGCGCCGTTATCGCGCGAGAAGTCCTTGGTCCACAATCGGTAATGTCGCATCACAAACAAATTCGCGATAGACCGATCCGAAGTTCACGCAGCCTGTCGTCGGGTCGGATGACACGATCGTCGAACCATCAACCGCAGCTTGCTCAACGAAGGACGAGCAACAAGACATACGCGATGATGGCGACGACCGCTGCGACGATGTACGCCCAACCGACGACGATCGCGACCTGAGCGAAGGCCTCGCCGTACTGGCGAGTCCGACGGATCTGGCCGCGTGCACGGTATCCGAGGTACAGCCCGACCGGCGACACACATCCCAGCACCGACAGCACCATCGCCCAGATGGCCAGGGTGTTGGTCCCCGGAGTGGGACCGGACCTCGGTGCCGCCCCCGACTTAGCGGGTCGTGCGGGCGCGCCGGGACGGCGCGTGCTGGTTCCCTGCCCGGACACGGGCGACTCCTTGGACAGTGACGGCGCCGCGGTGGTCTCCGCGGCCTGCCGCGGCTCGGGCGCCCCGGCGATCGGATCGGCGGGGCTCTTCTCGGTGACAGCCGAGTACGCCAGCGCCGGATTCCCGGGATTGCTCGGTGTGGGGTTGTTCTCTGCGAGATTGTTCGGCGCGTCGGTCGCCTTCTGGGTTTCCGACGGCTCGCCGACGGGGACACCCGGCGGGCGCTGCGGGCCGACAACACCGGGCGGAGGGCCGGGCCGACGTGCGCCGGGCGGGATCGGTGCGCCGGGCGGTGGTCGCCGTCCGGGTGGCGGCGGCATCCGTGTGCCCGTACCGGGGCGTGCGCCGGGCGGCGGGCCACCACGCCACCCCGGTCGTGGGCCTTGGCCGGTGGTCGAGGGTCCGTCCGGTCGTGGTCCCTGACCGGTGGTCGAGGGTCCGTCCGGTCGTGGTCCCTGACCGGTGGTCGACGGCACCCCGGGGCCCGGTCGTGGTCCCGGCCCCGTCGTCGACGGCACCCCCGGTCGTGGTCCCTGACCGGTGGTGGACATCGGCGCCGGACGAGGCCCAGAATCGGTGCCGCCCAACGATTGTGGGGGTCGTGGTCCCTGGCCCGTGGAGGACATCCGATCGGGGCGGGGTGGGACACCGGCATCGGCCACCGGCAACCGTGGGTTCGACGACCCGGGCGCGGTCGGCGGTGCAGGAGTACCGGGCGAAGGAGCACCCGGCGCGGGCCGACCACGCGGAGAGGAAACGTTTCCGGGAGCACTCGGCGGTACCGGACCGGGCGGCGCGCTCGGCCGCGGAACCCGCAGCGAGGGATTGGAGCCGCTCAGCGGCGCGGTGGGCGGGCGTTCCCACGGTGCGGACGCCGCGCCGGTGCCCTCGTCTGGGGTGGTCGCGCCACCGGTACTCGGCCGGGGGATTGATGGTGACGATTCGCTCGACGCCGGGCCGGCACTCGGCGTCCGCGTCGGAGACTGAGTCGGGGTGTCACCGGATCCGGGCACCGACCAGCCGCCGGTGGATCCACCGGAGCCGGATGTCGACGACGTCGACGATCCGCCCGGCGCATCATCGCTCGAGGCGCCATCGGGGCGAGGCTCGCCCGGAGGGCGGCTGTCGTCGGAACTCACCGGTCCAAATTACCCTCAGGACGCCTCGGCCGAACCGTTGGCCGAACCGTCGGTCGAGATATCGGGCGTCTGGGCGCCGGCGTCGGGCGCCACGGAGTCCACGGCGTCGTCACGGGCGAAGTCCTCCACCCGGGGCACGGTTGCCGACACCGGCAGGATCTCGTTGCGACTGCGTCGGAGGAGAATGACCGCGCCGACGGTGGTGGACACCGCGGCCACCGCCGCCCCGACGAGCAACAACACGTACTTCTTCGACATGCCCACAGGGTGCCAGGTGGAAACGTCCGGTGCTAGTCGCCCACCACGTCGTCACGATTTGGTTGGATGGGTGTGTGAGCACATCAACACAGACCGCCATCATTCACACCAATCGCGGCGACATCAAGGTCGACCTGTTCGGCAATCACGCACCCGAGACCGTTGCCAACTTCGTCGGTCTCGCCGAGGGCACCAAGGAGTACAGCGAGCCCAACGCATCGGGCGGCAACTCCGGTCCGTTCTTCGACGGTTCGGTCTTCCACCGGGTCATCGAGGGCTTCATGATCCAGGGCGGCGATCCCACCGGCACCGGTCGCGGTGGACCGGGGTACCGCTTCAAGGACGAATTCCACCCGGAGCTGCAGTTCGACCGCCCCTACCTGCTGGCGATGGCCAACGCCGGACCTGGCACCAACGGATCGCAGTTCTTCATCACCGTCGGCCCCACCCCGCACCTGAACCGTCGGCACACCATCTTCGGTGAGATCACCGATCCCGCGTCGCAGCAGGTGGTCGACGCGATCGCCACCACCTCCACCGACCGCTCCGATCGTCCGCTCGACGCCGTGGTCATCGAGAAGATCGAGGTCGCCTGACCATCCCCACCGCCGGTCCGACGGCGGTCTGTTACCGACATCCCGACCGCCCCACCGCGTTGTCCTGCACGCGGTGCGGGCGGCCGGCCTGTCCGGAGTGCCTGCGACCGGCCGCGGTCGGTGCGCAGTGCGTCGACTGCGTCCGCGATCAGGGAACGCAGCAGGTGACGCGGCCCGGCTTCGGTGACCGCGGGGTGCGGCCCGTCGTCGCCCGCGTCCGCACGGCACGGCGCCCCATCGCCACCTACACCCTGATCGCGATCAACGTCGCGGTGTTCGCCTACACCGTGTACGCGGCGGGTTCCTTCGACGTGCAGATCTCCGCCCCGCTGCTGCACGGCGAACTCGTCCGCGGCAACGTCATCCTCGGCGAGTACTGGAGACTGCTCACCGCCGGTTTCCTGCACTACAGCCTGATCCACCTCGCGGTGAACATGGTGTCCCTGTACATCCTGGGTCGTGACCTCGAAATCGCTTTGGGCATAGGGCGTTTCGTCATGGTGTACATGATTGCTCTGTTCGGCGGCAGCGCTGCGGTGATGCTGCTGCAGGGCAACGAGACCCGATCGGCGGGCGCCTCCGGCGCGATCTACGGCCTGATGGGCGCGATGCTCGTGGTGGTCCTGCGCCTGCGGATATCGCCCGCGCCGGTGCTGACGATCATCGCGATCAACCTCGTCATGTCGTTCACCATCCCCGGCATCTCGATGGCCGCCCACGTCGGCGGCCTGATCTTCGGCGCCGCGGCGACGGCCGCCTTCATCTTCGCCCCCCGGCTGCTGCCGGCGTCGGGTCGATCCGAGTCGGCTGCGAACATCGTCGGCTGGTCGGGCGCCGCCCTGTTGTTGGTCACGGCGATCGCCATCAGCGTGATCGTCGCCGTCACCTACAGCGGCCCGATCATGGTCTACATCCGCTGAGACGGCCGCTCATACGGCATCAGCGTGGAGAATCCTCCACCGGATAGCCCGCGTCGGCCAGGGCGTCGACGACGTCGAGTAGGTCGGCGCCCAGATCCCAGCGGCTGAACACGATCAGCTTGGGTTCGGAGTCCGCCGGGCCGTAATCGATCTCCAGCTGGCCCGAGCGCCGACCGATCCGCCGCATCGAGAGAATCCGGATGCGTTCCACCTCGGCGGGAGTCAGGGTGATCTCCCCACCGATCCGCCGGATCGTCAGCGTCGGCGACGGACCGGACGTCACCGACAGGCGCGGCCGGATCAGGGCCGCGTAGGCCCCGAATCCGAGGAGCATCGCCCCGGCGATCGCCATGATCGTGCGACCCGCCGCATCGGTGGAGACGAGGATCGCACACAGCAGCAGCGCGGCGCCGCCGACCAGCAGCGCGGCGACCGCGGGCATGGGCGTCGCCCACGCACGTGTGGAGGAATCGGCAGAGTTATCCACAGGACTTACTCACAGTGGGGATGACTTACACACATGTAATTTACACAGTGTGGATAACCTGAAAACCGCTGTGACCAGCACAGATGCGGTTTCTCGGTGGTCCGTGTCAGCGCCACCGCATGGTCATCAACAGGCCGGCGACCATCAGCGCGAAGCCGATCAGGAAGTTCCACGCACCGAGGTTGGCCATCCAGTGCAGGGCCTGGCCCTCGCCGCCGTAGGTGGTGGCGCTCGCCGCGAGGTAGTACACGATCAGCCAGGCCAGCCCGAGCAGCATGAGACCGAGCATGACGCCGACGTAGATGCTGCTGGAGGGACCGACCTTCACCTTGACCGGCGTGCGGCTGGCCGGGTTGATGGTGTAATCGGTCTTCTTCCGGACTTTTGACTTCGGCATGACTTCCTCGCGTTGTACTGGCGACGTGTACGTCAAGAGGACGTACACGTTTGCCCTCTACGGTATCGCACCAGGTCGGTGCCACGAGACGGGTGAAGGAGGGCGGGTAATCTCACACAGATGACCAGCCCAACACCTGTGTCGTCGTCGACCGGCCGCATACTCGTCATCGACAACTACGACAGCTTCGTCTACAACCTGGTGCAGTACCTCGGCCAGCTCGGCGTCGAGGCGACAGTGTGGCGTAACGACGACCCCCGGCTCACCGACGACGAGGGCGCCTTCACCGACGAGTCACTGCGGGCCGCGGTCGCCGGTTTCGACGGTGTGCTGTTGAGCCCGGGCCCGGGAACCCCGCAGCGCGCCGGTGCGACGATGCCGCTGGTCGGGGTGGCCGCCGACGGCGGGGTCCCGCTGCTCGGGGTGTGTCTGGGCCACCAGGCCATCGGGGCGGCGTTCGGTGGCACCGTCGACCGCGCACCGGAACTGCTGCACGGGAAAACGTCGAAGGTCTTCCACGATCAGGTCGGTGTGCTGCGCGGACTGCCGGATCCGTTCACCGCGACCCGCTATCACTCGCTGACCGTGCTTCCCGAGACCATCCCCGACGACCTCGTCGTCACCGGACGCACGGAGTCGGGCATCGTGATGGGTCTGCAGCATCGCGAGCTGCCGATCCACGGGGTGCAGTTCCATCCCGAGAGCGTGCTCACCCAGGGCGGTCATCGCATGCTGGCCAACTGGCTGACGATCTGCGGCATCGCGATCGACGAGTCCGCGGTGCGGGCGCTGGAGGCGGAGATGGCCGAGGCGATCGGGCCCACGCTCAGCGCGCACTTCGGCTGACGAACGCCGGGATCACCGCATCAGCCGGGCAGCAGACTCGCGCGTCCCACCACGACGGAAACCGAACCGTTCTTGAGGAGCTTGGCCCCGTCTCCCGGACTCTGCGAGAGCACCTTGCCGTCGTCGGAGCTGCCCAGCGCCACATTGCGCGTCGTCTGGGTCAGGGTCCCGTTCCACCCGGCCCGCTGCAGCGTGGATCGGGCCTGATCGACGGTCTGTCCGGACAGGTTGGGCACGACGATCATGTTGCCGCGCGAGATGGTCAGCTGCACCGTGGATCCCTGCTCGACGGTCGTCCCGCTGGTGGGTGAGGCGTTGACCACCTGGCCCTGCGGCAGCTCCGAGTTACCCTCCACGACGGCGACCTCGAGACCGAGCTGCTCCAGTTCGGAGCGGGCGGCCGACTCGAACTGGCCGACCAGGCTGGGGACGGTCACCTCCTTCGGGCCGGTACTGACGCGCACGACCAGCGGATCGCGGATCGGGGCGTCGGTGCCGATCGCCGGATTGGTGTCGACGACCCGCCCCTCGGCGATGTTCCGCGAATCCACCTTGTCCACCCGGACGTTGGTGAAACCGTCGTCCTTGAGCATCGCGACGGCCTCGGCCTCGGTCTTGTTGCGCACGTCGGGAACCCGCTGGCGTTGCCGTCCGCTGGAGATGAACAGCTGAACCGTCGACCCTTCCGCGGTCGGCACGTTCGCGCCGGGCACCGAGCGGGTGGCACTGCCCGCGTCGACGGTCTCACTCGATTCGTCGACCTGGTTCACCGTGAACCCGGCCCGCTCCAGGGCGGTGCGCGCATCGGCCGCAGACAGTCCCGACACCGCGGGCACGGCCACCTTCTGCGCGGCGCTGTCCGACGCCCACGGCGCCCACCACAGCAGCAACCCGAGCAGCAGGACCGCGACCGCCGCCACCGAACCCCCGATGAGCCACGGGGAGCGACGCCGCGACGGCGGGTCGTCGGCGCTGTGCTTGCCGGTGACCGGGACGCGGCCCGAGTCGGCGCGCAGGGCCCGCCGCGGACCCGAGTCGAGCAGGGAGTTGCGGTCGTCCTCGCTCATCAGCAGCGGCGCCGACGGCTTCCCACCGGCGAGCACCTTGATCAGGTCCGAACGCAGTTCCGCCGCCGACTGGTAGCGGTTGTCCTTGTTCTTGCTCATCGCCTTCATGACGATGGAGTCGAGTTCCGGGGGGATCTCCGGGCGCACCTCCGACGGCCACCGCGGGTCCTCGTGGACATGCTGGTGGGCGACGGCGACGGGGGAGTCACCGGTGAACGGCGGCTCGCCGGTGAGCAGCTCGAACAGCACGCAGCCCATCGAGTAGATGTCGCTGCGCGGATCCACCTTGATGCCGCGGGCCTGCTCGGGGGAGAGGTACTGGGCGGTGCCCATCACCGCACTGGTCTGCGTCATCGTCGACGTGGAGTCGTTGATGGCGCGGGCGATGCCGAAGTCCATCACCTTGACCGCCCCGGACGAGTCGATCATCACGTTGGCGGGCTTCATGTCCCGGTGCACGATGCCGTTGCGATGTGAGAAGTCCATCGCCGCGGCCACGTCGGCCATCCACGTCATCGCCTGCCGCGGGGCCACCGGCCCGTTGCGGCGCAACACATCCCGCAGGGTCTCACCGTCGACGTACTCCATCACGATGAACGGCAGCGGACCGTCCTCGGTCTCGGCCTCACCGGTGTCGAAGACCTGCACGATGGTCGGGTGATTGAGCTTGGCGGCGTTCTGCGCCTCCCGGCGGAACCGCAGATAGAACGACGGGTCGCGGGCCAGGTCGGCGCGCAGCACCTTGATCGCGACGTCCCGGTTGAGCAGCAGGTCGCGGGCGTAATGCACCTCGGACATGCCACCGAAACCGAGCGTCTCGCCCAGTTCGTAGCGGTCGGAGAGGTGATGTGGGGTGCTCATCATGCGCTCAGAAGCAGATCGGCGGACAGAACGGGCCGGTTCCGGTCGCCGCCCCGGGGTCGGTCGTCGTCGGCGTCTCGGTCGTCTGGGTGGGCGGGGTCGTGGTCTCCTCGGTGGTGGTCTCTTCGGTGGTGGTGGTCCGCGTGGGACGACGGGTGGTGGTCTCCTCCGTCGTCTCATCGGTGGTCTGCGTGGTCCGCTCGGTGGTGGTCTCGGTGACCGTCGTCGACGACGGCAGCGGCGTGCTCGGTGTGTCGTCGTTGGCGCTGGCGAAGTAGTAGCCGATCAGCGCGATCGCACCGACCAGCAACGCTGCGGCCACCCCGGCGAGCACCTTCTGCCCGGTGGTCCATCCGCTGTCGGAGGTCGCCGCCGCCGCGGTCCGAGGGGGCTGGGTGGGTGTGGCCGCAGCCGTGGTGCCGCCGCTCATCGCGCGGGTGGACGGACGCGCCGCGGCCGCTGCCCCGGCACCGAGTGCGGCCCCCGCCGCTGCCGCGCCGGCGGCACCCGCGGCACCGGGCCGCGGCGGACGATGACCGGCCCGCACCGCGGCCACCGCGTCGGCGAAGGCGCCGCCGTTGGGATAGCGCTGCTTCGGATCCTTCGACATGGTGATGTCGATGAGTTCACGGACGTTGGCCGGAATCGCCTCCGGCAGCGGCGGCGGGGTTTCCCGGATGTGCTTCATCGCCACCGTGATGGCGCCGTCACCGAGGAACGGTCGACGACCCACCAGGGCCTCGTAGCCGACGACGCCCAGCGAGTACACATCCGACGCCGCGGTCGCGTCGTCGCCGGTGGCCTGTTCCGGGGAGATGTACTGCGCGGTGCCCATCACCATGCCGGTCTGCGTCACCGGTGCGGCGTCGACGGCCTTGGCGATACCGAAGTCGGTGATCTTCACCTGACCGGTCGGGGTGATGAGGATGTTGCCGGGCTTGACGTCGCGGTGCACCAGGCCTTGACCGTGCGCGGCCTGCAGCGCACGGCCGGTCTGCTCGAGCATGTCGAGGGTGTTGGTCACCGACAGCCGGCCCATCCGTGAGATCACGGCGTTGAGCGGCTCACCGTCGACGAGCTCCATCACCAGATACGCCAGGGTGCCGCCACCACGATCGGCGGTCTCGCCGTAGTCGAAGACGTTCGCGATGCCCGGATTGTTCAGCTTGGCGGTGGTCTGCGCCTCGGTGCGGAACCGCGCGGCGAACTCGGGATCGTCGGAGTACTCCGCCTTGAGCACCTTGACCGCGACCCGGCGATTGAGCCGGGTGTCGAGCGCTTCCCAGACCTGTCCCATACCGCCGGTGGCGATGAGACGCATCAGCCGATAGCGGTCGGCGATGATGGAGCCGTTCTGCAACGTCATCGTCCACCTCCTACATACGCATTGATCACCGCTCGGCCGATGGGTCCGGCGACAGTATTACCGACCGAACTCACACCGAACTTCCCATTCTCCACCACGACGGCCACCGCGATCTTCGCGTCATTGGACGGCCCGAAGGCGATGTACCACGTGTAGGGCGTGCTGGTCTCCCGATCACCGTGCTCGGCGGTACCCGTCTTCGACGCGATCTGCACTGAACCACTCGAGGAATTCGAGTTGTTCTCCGAGGCGACCATCATCGTCGTCAGGTCGGCTGCCTGTTGCGCGGTGACCGGCGAGTTGATGCTCGTCGGTGGGGTCGTATAGAGGGTACGCAGGTCCGCCGACTGCAGTTTGTCGACGAGGTAGGGCTGCATGCGCACACCCGCATTCGCGACGGTCGAGGCGACCATCGCGTTCTGCAGGGCGGTCATCGCGACATCCTTCTGGCCGATCGCCGACAGCGCCAGCGACGCCCTGTCGGAAATCGGCCCGACCGTCGAGCGCACCACCGGCATCGGGATGTTCGGCGCCGGCTGATCCAGGCCGAACAGGCTCGCGGTCTCCTTGAGCTTGGCGGTCCCGTCGTCGACCTTGTTGAGCATCAGATCGGCGAAGGCGGTGTTGCACGAGTAGCGGATCGCGTCGGTCAGCGTCACGGTGCCGCCGCCCGGACACGTCTCCCCGCCGTAGTTCGGCAGCGTGGCGTTGCTGTCGGGCAGGCGGAAACCGGGCGCACCGCTCAGTTGCACATTCGGCGACAGGCCGTCACGCAACGCGGTCGCCGCCGTCACGATCTTGAAGGTCGAACCGGGGGCGTAGATCTCCTCGGTCGCCCGGTTCTGCAGTCGCTTGTCCGGTCCGGTGTCGACCGCCCACGCAGCCTCCCGGGTGGTCTGGTCGTGGCTGGACAGCAGATTCGGGTCGTAGCTGGGGGTGGAGACCATCGCCAGGATCTTGCCGGTGCTCGGTTCCAGCGCGACGACCGCGCCGCGGCACGGGCCGTCGCAGGTGGCGCCGCTGTTCATCTGGTCGTAGGCGACCTGCTGCAGTCGCGGGTCGACGGTCGTGAGCACGTTGCCGCCCCGCGGGTCACGCCCGGAGAACATGTCGGTGAACCGCTGACCGAAGAGGCGGTCGTCGTTGCCGGTCAGGATCGAGTTCTCGTACTGCTCGAGTCCCGCCGAGCCGTACTGGATCGAGTAGTAGCCGGTGATCGGCGCGAAGGCCCGCGGGTTCAGCGGATACCGCCGCAGGTACTTGTAGCGGCTGTCGGTGGCCTCCGACATGGCGATGACCTGCCCGCCGGCGATGATCGCACCGCGCTGCCGGGAATACTCGTCGAGCAGCACACGGTCGTTGCGGGTGTCGTTGCGCAGCGAGTCGGCCTTGATGACCTGCACGTAGGTGGCGTTGGCCAGCAGGATGACGATGAGCACGACGACGGCCATCGACACCCGGCGGATCGGTGTGTTCACGCCTTCTTCACCGCCCGCGTCGGCAGCGACTCCACCGACTTCGGTGACGGCCGCCGTTTGGTGGGATCGGGTTCGCGGGCCGCGTTGGAGACGCGGATGAGCAGGGCGACGAGCACGTAGTTGGCCAGCAGCGACGAACCGCCGTAGGAGAGGAACGGTGTGGTCAGACCGGTCAGCGGGATCAGTTTGGTGACGCCGCCGACCACCACGAAGATCTGCACGGCGATGGTGAACGCCAGGCCGGTGGCCAGCAGTTTGCCGAAGCTGTCCCGCACGGCGACGCCGGTGCGCAGACCGCGCATGACGAAGATCAGGTACAGCATCAGGATCGCGGCCAGACCGAACAGGCCGAGTTCTTCACCGATGGTCGAGATGATGAAGTCGGTGTTGGCGAACGGCACCGCGTTGGGCCGCCCCGATCCGAGTCCGGTGCCGAACAGTCCGCCGGTGGCCAGCCCGAACAGGCTCTGGCCGATCTGGTAGCCGGTGTCGTAGAAGTCGGCGAACGGATCGCGCCAGACCGCGACGCGTATCTGCAGGTGACTGAAAAGGTTGTAGGCGACGATCGCCCCGACGGCGAACAGGCTCAGGCCCAGCACCAGCCAGCTGACCCGTTCGGTGGCGACGTACACCATGGTCAGGACCGTGGTGAAGATCAGCAGTGAGGTACCCAGATCCGACTCGAACGCCAGGACCGCGATCGCCAGTGCCCACGCCACCAGCAGGGGCCCGAGGTCGCGGGCCCGGGGGAAGTCGGTGCCGAGGAAGTGTTTGCCCGCGGTGGTGAACAGGTCTCGTTTGGACACCAGGAACGCCGCGGCGAAGATGATGATCAGAATCTTGGAGAACTCGCCGGGCTGAATGTTGAAGAACGGGGTGCGAATCCAGATCTTGGAGCCGTTGATCTCCGACAGCGACGACGGCAGGATCGCCGGGATCGCGAGGAAGATCAGGCCACCGAGGCCGAGGGTGTAGGCGTACCGGGAGAGCGTCCGGTGATCGCGGATGAGGATCAGGATGGCGGCGAACGCGATCATCCCCAGGAACGCCCACAGCAACTGCTGGTCGGCGTTGTTGGTGCGGGTGGTCGGATTGATCGACTCACCGGTGTTGCCGGAGCCGAGGTCGAGCCGGTGAATCAGCACCAGACCGAGCCCGTTGAGCACCGCGACGATCGGCAGGAACACCGGATCGGCGTAAGGCGCATAGCGGCGGATCACGAAGTGCCCCGCACCGAACAGTGCCACGTACGCGGCGACGTACTTGGCGATATCCCAGGTCAGCGACTCGCCCTGGGCGCTCTGGACGATGAGCAGCGCAATCGTCACCAACCCGATGGCACACAGGAGCAGCACCAGTTCGGCGGTGCGTCCGGACTGCTCGGGCTGGCTGGCAGGCGCATGCGTCGAGGCGGCGGTCTGGGTCATCCGCCAACCTGGCGGCAGTTCGGTGGCTCGTTCGGCGTCGTGCTCGGCGGGGCGGGGGTCGCCGGTGACGATTCGCTCGGTGACGACGCGTTCGGTGGGGACGCATCGGGTGTGGTCGTCGCGGGTGCGGGTGCCGGAACCGCCGTCGCCGGCGAGAACGTCGCCTGCTGCGGGGTGGTGGCCGTCGGCGCACTGGTCTCCGGAGCACCCGGCGTGGCGGGTTCCGGTGTCGACTTGTCCTCGACCGGTGGGGCCGGCGGGCACGGATCCTTGAGTTCCAGTTCGGACGTCCTGGTCGGGATGTCGTCGAGCGAGATGCCGGAGATCCCGTGATCACGCACCGCGTTCTGCGACGCCATCTGCAGGTCGACGAGCTTCAGTTCGGTGCACGCATCGGTGCTGTCGGCGGGGATGAACGTGATCTCCGCGTCCTTCGACGCCGGATCGACGATGCAGCCCTTCTGCGACAGATTTTGGACTGTGTAGAACAGCACCGAATCCGGCGAGCCCTGGAACACCACGACGTTGCCGTCCTGTTCGCCGACGTAGTACGTGCGATGCAGGTACGAGCGGATGAAGAAGAAACCGGCGAGCAGGGCGGCCACGACGAGCAGTGCGACGGCACCGGCGATCCAGCGTCCCTTGTGGCCGCGACGAGCGACCGGTTCCTCATCGGGCAGGATCGTCGGTTGCTGTGGTGCCGCGAGGGGCGGGCGCAGGGCCGCGGCCCGGCCGGCCGCGGTCTTGGGATCGGGGGTGTAGGCGTCCGCGCCGTGCCCGGCGGCGCCGCCGACGATGGGCCGGGAGTCGCCGTAGTCGGTGTCGACGATGTCGGCGAGGACGACGGTGACGTTGTCGGGTCCGCCGCCGCGCAACGCCAGCTCGATGAGGCGGTCGGCACATTCGCGGTAGTCGGTGATCGAACCGAGGGTTTCGGCGAGGGTCTCCTCGCTGACCACATCGGACAAGCCGTCGCTGCACAGCAGGTAGCGGTCACCGGCGCGGGCCTCCCGCACGGTCAGGGTCGGTTCGACCTCGGCGCCGGTCAATGCCCGCATGATCAGCGAGCGCTGCGGATGGGTGTGTGCCTGCTCCGGTGTGATGCGCCCCTCGTCGACGAGGGTCTGAACGAACGTGTCGTCGCGGGTGATCTGCGTCAGTTCCCCGTCGCGGTAGAGGTAACCGCGCGAGTCGCCGATGTGGCAGAGGCCAATTCGATTGCCCGCGAACAGGATTGCGGTGAGCGTGGTGCCCATGCCGTCGAGTTCGGGTTTCTCCTCGACCTGCGCGGCGATGGCGTGGTTACCGACCTGGGTGGCGTGATTGAGCGCGCCGAGCAGGTCGCTGCTCGCGTCGTCGTCGTCGAGGGAGCGCAGCGCCTCGATGACGAGTCGGCTCGCCACCTCACCCGCGGCGTGGCCACCCATACCGTCGGCGAGGGCGAGCAGGCGCGGACCCGCGTACGCGGAGTCCTCGTTGTTGGCTCGGACCAGACCTTGGTCGCTGCGCGCGATATAGCGCAATACGAGTGTCACGGGCGGAGCTCGATCACGGTCTTGCCGATGCGGATCGGCGTGGACAACGGCACCTTCACCGCCGTGGTCACCTTGGACCGGTCCAGGTAGGTGCCGTTGGTGGAGCCCAGGTCTTCGACATACCAGTCATCCCCCCGACGGGACAGGCGTGCGTGGCGTTCTGAGGCGTAATCGTCGGTGAGGACGAGGGTGGAGTCGTCGGCGCGACCCAGCAGCACCGGTTGGGTGCCCAGCGTGATGCGGGTGTTGGCGAGGTTGCCCTGCGTCACCACCAGATACTTCGCCGCCCCGCGGGTCGTCGGCTTGCCCCTGTTCTTGTCACCACTCGAACGGAACCGGGGCATCCGCGAACCGGATGCGGTCGCGATGTCGGCACGCACGGTACGGATCACGGCGTAGACGAACAGCCAGAGCAGAATCAAGAACCCCAGCCGGGTCAGTTGCAGCACCAACCCCTGCATGTCGTCATCCACCTCCGTGCGTTCGTCGTCACTTGTGCGTTGTCGTCACCGATCGGCAATCGGCCCCCCAGGATACGAGGGCAGGCCGACAGGGGACCGCACAACGGACCCGAGTGCATCTTATGGGCTGGATCCCGGTCTTCGGCCATTCGGATGTGTCAGTTACATATCAACGATCGACGGCAACGCGGGTTGCCGTGATCGTTCTCCGACGTCGACCGGGGTATTGCCGCTACTGGAAACGGACGGTGATGTCGGAGTGTCCGACGCGGATGCGATCGCCGTCGGCGAGCTCCCAGCTGTTGACCTGAACGTCGTTGACGGTGGTGCCGTTGGTGGAGTTGAGGTCGGTCAGCATCGCGGTGCTGCCGTCCCAGCGGATCTCCAGGTGACGACGCGACACGCCGGTGTCGGGGAGACGGAACTGGGCGTCCTGGCCGCGGCCGACGACGTTGGAGCCCTCCCGCAGCTGGAAAGTCCGGTTGCTGCCGTCCTCGAGCAGAAGGGTGATCGCGGTCGGCGCGTAGCCGGCGGCCGGGCGTCCGTAGCCCTGGTCGTATCCGTAGCCACCTTGCTGGCCGTAGCCGCCCTGCTCGTACCCCTGCTGGGCGTAACCCTGGTCGTAGCCACCCTGCTGGCCGTAGCCCTGCTGGTCGTATCCGTAGCCGCCCTGCTGGCCGTAGCCGCCCTGGTCGTAGCCCTGCTGGCCGTAACCCGGCTGAGGCTGCGCGTAACCCTGGTCGTAACCGCCCTGCTGGCCGTAGCCGCCCTGGTCGTACCCCTGCTGCTCATAGCCCTGCTGGCCGTAACCCGGCTGCGAGCCGTATCCGGGCTGCGACGCGTGGCCCGGCTGCTGGCCGTAGCCGGCCTGGTCGTAGCCCTGCTGACCGTAGGCCTGCGGGTCGTAGCCGCCCTGCTGGCCGTACCCCTGCTGGTCGTAGCCCTGGTAGTCATACCCGCCCTGCTGGCCGTAGCCGCCCTGGTCATAGGCCGGATCCGGGCCCCTGCGCTGGTCGTATCCGGGGTTCTGGGTCATTTCTGGGGCTCCTACTTCTCGGGCCGCACCGTCGGGATGCGGTTGTGACTGGGGACGTGGCGCGGGGCCTCCCGTCGCCGGCCGGGGCCGGGCGTCCGGGTTGACCGTGCCGCGCGCACGAAAGATACCTGTATGCAACGAGGGCGATTGATCGAACTCGACGACCACCTCACCGTATGTCTGCCACCCGTTGTCTTTGATGTAGTTCTCCAGATGCTTGGAGAAACGTTTGCGATTCAGTTCGTACTCGGCCGCGATGTGCTCGTGATCGGTCGGACTGAACAGCAAGGTGTAGCTGTTGGCGGCGAGAACGGTACCGCCGCCGAGATCTTCCAATGACTCCTCGGCTTCGCGCTGTAAGCCGCTCTCGATCTCCTGCGGAGCGACCTCGCCACCGAAGACGCGGGCGAAGCCGTCATCGACAGCTCCCTCGAGCTTGCGCTCGAAGCGTTGCAATATCCCCACCGTCGACCTCCCTTCGCGGCTGTTGTCTGGCGTGTCGCCGTGCGTATGGCCTTCATGGATGATACCGATACTGACGGCCAGGGCTGTCATCAAGCAACTGCAGTACCGTCCGCATCACGCGCACCACGGTGCCCGACGTCTCGCCCGTGTCCTGGAAATCATCCCTGACCAGCACTTTGACGTCCACCCCCGACATGCCCTCCGCTCGAATGACAATCCGCGGGATTCGGGTCGGACGGAACGATTTTTCTTTCCGGGTGGGGTGCGTGCTATCGTTCTCCAGGCCGTTGATCGAACCCAACGATCGATGGTCATGCCAGTCGAGAAATCGGCGGTCACGGGCGAGTGGCGGAATGGCAGACGCGCTGGCTTCAGGTGCCAGTGTCCTTCGGGACGTGGGGGTTCAAGTCCCCCTTCGCCCACCACGGAGCGGTTCACTACAGTTTCACATTCGAGGTCACAGTCCTTCCGAGGCTGTGACCTCTTCTTTTGTTTCTGGTTTTCTGTTCCGGGTGGCAGCTTTCTGATTCCGGGGACTCGGGCCAGTACCGTCCCCCTGAGGTGCCCGTGAACCGCTCCTGAACGCACTAGGGTTGTGCCTTGTTTGCAGGGAACACCCCCCGTGTTTGTGGAAGGCCGGTGCCGTGGCGCTGAAGAAGTCGGATCTGTACTCATCACTCTGGGCGAGCTGCGATCAGCTCCGCGGGAGCATGGACGCAAGCCAGTACAAGGACTACATCCTCACGCTGCTGTTTGTGAAGTACGTGTCCGACAAGGCGAAGGCCGACCCGAACACCCTTATCGACGTGCCTCGCGGCGGGTCTTTCGACGACCTCCTCAAGGCGAAGGGATCGGTCGAGATTGGTGACCGCTTCAACAAGGTCATCGCCAAGCTGGCCGAAGCCAACGAACTGCGCAACGTCATCGACCTCGCTGACTTCAACGACGAGGAGAAGCTCGGCAAGGGCAAGGAGATGCAGGACCGGCTCTCCAAGCTGGTCGAGATCTTCAACGGTCTGGACTTCCGAGGGTCCCGCGCCGAGGGCGATGACCTGCTTGGCGATGCCTACGAATACCTGATGCGCCACTTCGCCACAGAGTCAGGTAAGAGCAAGGGACAGTTCTACACTCCGGCCGAGGTGTCGCGGGTCATCGCCCAGGTCGTCGGGATCGGGCCACACACCAAGCGAGGCGAGACGGTCTTCGACCCCGCGTGCGGGTCCGGATCGCTGCTACTCAAGGCCGCCGCCGAGGCGCCACACGGCATGAGCATCTACGGCCAGGAGAAGGACTTCTCCACCTGGGCACTGGCCAAGATGAATATGATCTTGCACGGCAACGAGATTGCCGACCTCGCCAAGGGCGACACCATCACCAACCCGCAGTTCGTCAAAGGCAATCGGCTCGAACAATTCGACTATGTCGTGATGAATCCGCCGTTCTCGACAAAGTCGTGGAGCAACGGCCTCGAGAATGACTACGGACGCTTCGAATACGGTCGTCCGCCAGAGAAGAACGGCGACTACGCCTTCTTGCTCCATGCCCTCGCGTCCCTGAAGAGCACGGGTAAGGCGGCCATCATCATGCCGCACGGCGTGCTCTTCCGGGGCCATGCCGAAGCTATGATCCGTGAGCGTTTGCTTCAGCACGGCTTCATCAAGGGAATTATCGGGCTCCCTGCAAATCTGTTCTACGGCACCGGAATACCTGCCTGCATCGTCGTTCTCGACAAGGAGAATGCCAATGCCCGCACCGGCGTCTTCATGATCGACGCCTCCAAGGGCTTCATGAAGGACGGACCCAAGAACCGGCTGCGCAGCCGGGACATCCACAAGATTGTCGACACGTTCACCAATCAGCGTGAGATTCCCCGATACTCGCGTGTGGTTCCGCTGCGTGAAATCGCCGACGCCAAGAACGCCTACAACCTCAATATTCCTCGCTACATCGACTCCTCCGAACCCGAAGATTTGCAGGACCTCGATGCTCACATCAACGGCGGCATCCCCAACCGCGACCTCGATGCCCTCAGCGACTACTGGGATGCGTTCCCCAGCCTGAGTAAGCAGCTCTTCAAACGTAACCGGGCCGGCTATAGCGACCTACGCATCCCAGTCGGCGATGTACAGCAAGCGATCCTGGACTCCGCGGAGTTCAAGACGTTCAAAGAACGAGCGCAAGCCATCACGACGGACTGGTTCACCTCGCATCGTGCCCGACTCAGCCACATCACCGCCAACACCAACCCGAACCACCTGATCACCGAGATCGGTGACGACCTTCTGCATAGTTTCGCTGACGTGCCGTTGGTGGACGAGTACGACATCTTTGAGCAACTCATGACCTACTGGCACGAGGTCATGCACGATGATGTCTACCTAGTCATGAGTGACGGCTGGCTTGACGCAGCCAAGCCCCGCAAGACCATCGACGACAAGATCAGGAAGCTATCCGAGACACCCGATCTCGTGGTTGGCAAAGGACGAGGTGCCGCCAAGTACAAGATGGACCTCATCCCGCCGGCGCTGATCGTTGCCCGATACTTCGCTGCTGAGCAAGCTGAGCTCGACGATCTGAATGCGGCTGCCGATGACGCGACACGAGCCGTCGAGGAGTACATCGAAGAGAACGGGACTGAGGATGGGCCGCTCGCCGAGTCCATGGACGACGGCAAGGTGACCAAGGCACTCGTGAGTGCGCGCATTCGGGTAGCCAAACGCGAAGGGGCAGACCCGGATGAGATCGGAGCCCTGGGCCAACTTCTCAAGCTGTACGACGCCGAGGCCGACACGAAGAAAGCATCCAAAGATGCGCAGGTCGAACTGGACCAGGTGACACTGGACAAGTACGGAGATCTGGCCATGGGTGATGTCAAAGCTCTTGTACTCGATGACAAGTGGCATGCCGTCGTGCATAGCCGGGTGAGCGGTGAGGTTGAAGACCTTACTCTCGAACTTGTTGCGCGAATCCAGCAACTTGGCGAACGCTATGCGGAGACTGCAGATCGCCTCGAAGCTGAACTCGAAGATGTTAACGCAGTTGTGCTCGAGCACCTGCGCACCATGGGGGTCAATCCGCTGTGAAGGTTGACTCGCCTCGCGACTGGAGTGACACTGCTCTGCTCGATCTCGTTCAAATCACGAGCCACCTCGTGGACCCTCGCGATGATCGGTATAGGGACTTGCCCTTGATAGCGCCAGATCATTTGTCACCAGGTACAGGAAAACTCCTCAAGAAGGAGTCGGCGGCCAGCCAGAATGCAATCAGCGGAAAATATCTGGTAATGCCTGGCGACGTGATCTACAGCAAGATCCGTCCCTACCTAAGAAAAGCTTACAAATGCGACTTTAGGGCTCTCTGCAGTGCTGACATGTATCCGTTATCTCCGCGACCAGGGACGGATCCTTCATTTGTCTTGCATTCGTTGCTAGGTCAGGACTTCACAGATTTTGCTGCAAGCGTCTCGGCGAGAAGCGGGATACCCAAGATCAACCGCGAAGAACTTGCCGAGTTCCGTTTGTACACACCAAATCCGGGGGAGCAGAGAGCGATTGGTCAGGCACTTGACGACGCAGATCGCTCCATCTCCACCCTCGAACGCCTCATCGCCAAGAAGCAGGCGATCAAGCAGGGCATGATGCAGCAACTCCTGACCGGCCGTACACGGCTATCGACGTACTGTCGGCAGTGGGAGGACAGAGCGGCAGGCGATATCGGGGAATTCAAGGGTGGTAGCGGTTTTCCGATTCGCTTCCAAGGGGAGACATCGGGCGAGTATCCGTTCTACAAGGTGTCCGATATGAACAGCGCACACAACGGACTCTTCATGACGGTCGCTAGCAACTATATATCTGAACACCAACGGAAGCAGATTAGTGCTGTCGTCATGCCGGCGAACGCGATAATTTTCGCGAAAGTCGGCGCCGCTGTATTTCTTGAACGAAAGCGCATTCTAACGCGCCCAAGTTGCGTAGATAACAATATGGCCGCATTCACGGTAGACGAGACTCGCGCTGATGTCCGTTTCATTTACTACCTGCTCGAATTGTTTCCAATGAGTTCGCTGGTTGCAACCGGCGCCTTACCATCGCTGAATGGTCGCCAGTTGCGGTCGATTCCTCTTTCACTACCGTCTGATCTCGCAGAGCAACGGGCCATCTCCAGTGTTCTGACAGATGTCGACGCTGAGCTGGAAGTGTTGAGGGCTCGGGCAGCGAAGGCCCGCGACATCAAGACCGGGATGATGCAGCAGTTGCTGACTGGCCGCACCCGCCTGCCCGTGGAGGCTGGATCGTGAGCGCTGGCAAGTCGGCCCGGCTGTTCCTTGCTGACGGCACGCCAGGAGGGTTGCTGACGGCAGAGATCATGAACTGGACCGGTCACGTCGTGGCGGCCCCGCGTTCAGATCTGGCGGCGCTGTTGAAGCGACCCGAAGCGTCGCGCACGGGCATCTACATACTGCTGGGCGATGATCCGGACAGCCTTGGTGGGCAGGCCGCTTATATCGGTGAAGGTGATGACGTCAGCAAACGCCTGTACCAGCATGCGCGGCCAGAAGGTCAGAACGGCAAGGACTTCTGGGATCGAGCAATCGTCCTCACGAGTAAGGACGCGAACCTGACCAAGGCGCACGCCCGGTACCTGGAGAGTCGTTTCATCACTCTCGCGGTCAGGGCCAGTCGAGCACGGCTGACGAACGGGACCGCTCCGGCGCCGATTGTGTTGCCCGAGGCTGATGTGTCGGATATGGAGTACTTCATCGAGCAGGCCAAGATCGTGCTGCCGATCTTGGGGGTGAACATCTTTCGGTCCCCGCGGACATCCGCAGCATCGGCTTCTGCATCTTCTGGGGGTGGTCGCACGGACTCGCCGCTGTTCGAGATGACGATGAAGAAGTGGGGTATCACCGCGACCGCACAAGAAGTGGACGGCGAGTTCACCGTGATCGAGGGCTCCCAGGCGCGTTCCGCGTGGATGGGAGCCGCGGGTCACAACTACATCGGGCTGCGCACAAAACTGGAGAACGACGGCACGCTCGTACCCTCGCCGGACGGCGCCACGATGATCTTCCACCGCGACCACGCCTTCTCCAGCCCGAGTGCAGCGGCCGCTGTTGTCGCCGGCCGGAACGCCAACGGCCGTCTCGAATGGAAGGTGCAGGGCACACAGACAACCTATGGCGAATGGGAGTCCGAGGGGCTTGAGGAGGCCATGAGCGAGGGGGGCCGGTCATGAGTGATGTTGGTCAGAGGGAACGAATCACGCAGAAACGCGTGGTAAACCTCCTCGACAAGAAGCTTGGCTACGACTACCTCGGCAACTGGGCTGCCAGGACCGGCAACTCCAATATCGACGAGGCGATGCTCATCGCGAATCTCCGAGCACGAGGTTACGGGAAGAACCTCATCACTCGTGCACTCGATCGACTCGGGAAGGCGGCAGCGGTCGGCGCCGGCCACGACCTGTACGAAGCGAATCGTGAAGTCTACGGTCTGCTGCGCTACGGCGTGAAGGTCAAGCCTGGCGTCGGGGAGCAGTACGAGACCGTCTGGCTGATCGACTGGGATGAGCTTGAGGCAAATGACTTCGCCGTCGCGGAGGAGGTGACTGTCCTCGGTCAGCACACCAAGCGCCCGGATATCGTGCTCTACGTCAACGGCATCGCTCTGGCCACCCTCGAACTCAAGCGGTCCAAAGTTGCCGTGTCCGAAGGTATTCGACAGACAATCGGAAACCAGTCACCGGACTTCATTCGACCGTTCTTCTCCACCGTCCAGTTCGTGTTCGCAGGCAATGACGTCGAAGGACTTCGGTACGGTCTGATCGACACGCCCGAAAAGTACTGGCTCACATGGAAAGAAGCCACTCGCCGCAAGGTCGGACCCCTCGATAGGGCGCTCCTGCAGATGTGCGAAAAGCACCGCTTCCTGGAACTCATCCACGACTTCATCGTCTTCGACTCGGGCGTGAAGAAGGGCCCCCGCCACAACCAATACTTCGGGGTGAAGGCCGCCCAAGAGCGCATCGCACAGCGCGAGGGCGGCATCATCTGGCACACCCAAGGATCCGGCAAGAGCCTCACCATGGTCTGGCTGGCCAAATGGATACGCGAGAACCAACCCGACGCACGAGTGCTCCTCATCACCGACCGCACCGAACTCGACGAACAGATCGAGAAGGTCTTCCACGGTGTCAACGAGGACATCTACCGCACCCGCAGCGGCGCCGACCTCGTCGCCACACTCAACAACTCCGAAGAGTGGCTGATCTGCTCACTGGTGCACAAGTTCCGTGCCCCTGACTCCGACCGCGAGGACGACGAGGCCACCGCCGAGTTCATCCGGGAACTCAACGCGAAGATCCCGAGGAACTTCAAGGCCAAGGGCAACATCTTCGTCTTCGTCGACGAAGCCCACCGCACCCAGTCCGGCACAATGCACGACGCCATGAAAGAACTGCTGCCAGAGGCAATGTTCATAGGTTTCACCGGCACCCCGCTGCTCAAGGCCGACAAGGCCACCAGCCTCGAAACCTTCGGGTCTTTCATCCACACTTACAAGTTCGACGAAGCCGTCGCAGACGGCGTGGTCCTCGATCTCCGGTACGAAGCGCGCAACATCGAGCAGCACCTCACCTCTCCGGAGCGGGTCGACCAGTGGTTCGAGGCCAAGACCCAGAACATGACGGATCTGTCCAAGGCCGAGTTGAAGAAACGCTGGATGACGATGCAGAAGATCGCCTCCAGCGAGCCACGATCTCGCCAGATCGTCAACGACATCCTCCTCGACATGGAACTCAAACCGCGCCTCAAGAACTCACGCGGCAACGCCATGCTCGTCGGCGAGAGCATCTACCAGGCCTGCCGCCTGTACGAACTGTTCTGCAACGCCGGCTTCCAAGGCAAGTGCGCCATCGTCACCAGCTACATCCCCAACACCGGTGACATCGCGAAAGAACGCTCCGGGGAAGGAAAGACCGAGAAGCTGCGGCAGTACGAGATCTACCGCCGCATGCTCGCCGACTACTTCAACGAACCGGCCGACAAAGCGATGAGCAAAGTCGAGCAGTTCGAACGCGAGGTCAAACGACAGTTCGTCGAGAACCCCGGCCAGATGAAGCTCCTCATCGTCGTCGACAAGCTCCTCACCGGGTTCGACGCACCATCGGCCACCTACCTCTACATCGACAAGAAGATGCAGAATCACGGCCTGTTCCAGGCGATCTGCCGCGTCAACCGACTCGACGGCGACGACAAAGATTACGGCTACATCGTTGACTACCGCGACCTGTTCAAGTCACTGGAATCAGCGATCCACGACTACACCGCGGAAGCGCTCGACGGCTATGAGAAAGATGACATCGAGGGACTCCTCACCGATCGGATCAAGAAGGCACGCGAAGATCTCGACGAGGCGCTCGAGCACATCCGAGCACTCGTCGAACCCGTGAAGCCACCCAAGGGCACCTACGAGTACCAGCAGTACTTCTGCGCCAAGGATCAAGGCGACGCGAAGCAACTCAAGGACAACGAACCTAAGCGGGTCATGCTTTACAAAGCAGTGTCGGCGGTCACCAGCGCCTATGCGAACATCGCCGGCGACATGGCCGAGGCTGGGTACACGAAAACCCAAGCAGCGCAGATCAAGAAAGAAGTCGCCAGCTACATCAGCATCCGCACCGAGGTCAAACTCGGCGCCGGCGAGAACGTCGACTTCAAACAGTACGAAGCCGGAATGCGCTACCTCCTCGACACCTACATCCAGGCAGACACATCCAAGGTCGTTGCGACCTTTGAGGACAAGGGTCTCATCGAACTCATCGTCGAGCTTGGCCCGGACGCACTCGGCCTCCTTCCAGCCGGTGTGCGAAGTGATCCGCAGGCTGTGTCCGAGACGATCGTCAACAATGTGCGCAAGATCCTCACCGACGAACGCATGATGAACCCCAAGTACTACGACCACGTCAGTGACCTCCTTACCGCGCTCATCGAACAGCGGCGGAGGGAGGCGATCGACTACGAGAACTACCTCGCCGAACTCATCGAACTCGCGCGCAAGGCACGGCCCGAGCGCGAGAGCCCGATCCACACGGGACTCCAGGCACTGATCGACAACCTCGGCGACGACCAACTCGCCAGACGAATCGATATCGTCATCCACGAGCTGAAGCCTCACGGTTGGATCGACAGCAAGCTCAAGCAGCGACTCGTACGAAATGCGATCAGAGCCGAGTTGCCAGCCGACTTCGGAGAGGACGAGTTCGACGAACTCATGGCAGTGGTGAAGGCTCACGATGAGTACCACTGACCAGTCGACAGATCCCTCTGTTTCTCCCGGCTACCTCACCGTCCGAGACATCGAGGTAGACGTCGAGTTCAAAGACGTCAAGAATCTCCACATCGCAGTCGAACCACCGCTTGGCCGGGTACGCGTAGCCGCACCCTTGAGTCTCACCGAGGACCAAGTCAGACTGGCTGTGCTTCAGCGATACTCGTGGATTCGCAAGCAGCAGGATCAATTTCGGAACGCACCTCGTCAATCTGAGCGGGAGATGACAACCGGCGAATCCCACTATGTATGGGGCCGTCGGCTGCGCCTCGCTGTGATTGAGCGACCGGGGCGGCCACACTTCGAGATCAGCGGTGATCGGTTGTTGCTCTACACCAATGGTGAGATGTCGCCCGATCAACATCGTCAGCTACTCGACCAGTGGTACCGACAACAACTCCGACACGCTCTGCCTCCGTTGATCGATACGTGGGAGAAGCGTCTCGATGTCGCCGTCCCCAGATGGAGCGTGCGACGGATGAAGACCAAGTGGGGCTCCTGCAACCGCGAGACTCGCCACATCTGGTTCAATGTTGAACTTGCGAAGAAGCCACCAGAGTGCCTGGAGTACATCGTCGTTCACGAGATGACCCACTATTTCGAGCGTGGGCACGGACATCGATTCATCGAGCTCATGGACGCTGAATTGCCCGAATGGCGTAGCCGCAGAGCCTCGCTTAACGCAGCCCCGCTTGCGGATGAGGAGTGGCTGCCCGGTGTGAAGTCCAGTCAGACTTGACGCCGGGCACTCCGGGCCGCATGCTGCTGCGTACTCGTGCGAGGTCCGCTTGGAGGTTAAACCAGTGGTCCAGCAAGCCACTAGTCATGCTTGGCGAAGAATCCGGGCGGCATCGAAGCCCGTAACGAGCGGTATCGTGATGCCGTTCGCTCGACCTCCTCGCCGAAGCTAATGAGTTCCGGATGCACGGGAATCGCCGACCTCGCGGCTTCGTCCGCAGATCGTTGGATCTCGGCGATTCTCTTAGTCTCGTCCTTGGGGAACAACCCCCGGGACGTCAGATAGTCCTTGATGCTGTTGCCGGAGACGGCTGGGTCATCATGTTTGCGCCACTCGTGAATGAGGTTGTCCCACTTGGGCAGCTTCTTGCGTGGTGGAAACAGCTTTTCCTCGGGCAGGTAGCAAACGATGTCGGGGCGCGTGAGGCCGATGATGCGAAGACGGTTTAGGCAGCCGTTGGACAGGGCAAGGTCACCGAGTTGGTGTAGGTACTTGCGTTCGCTGTTCTTGCCACCCGTGCGAAGCACCGTCAAGTTTCTTTGTGCGTCTTCGATTGCGCCGATTTCAGCAAGATCGACTGCCTGTTGCCAGAGGGGGGCGATTCGCTCATGGTCGAGGTTGTCCAATACGACCAGGATATCGACATCCGTGCCGTCGAGCAGGAGCCGTGCTTCCGCGAGAGAATGCGCTGCTTTGGCACCATGCATCGGGAATAGGCCGGCGATCGCTCGGTCCAGCGAATCCCGCAGCAGGCTCCGGAAAACGATCTCGTCATGGGTCCCTTCGACCACTACGGCGACGTTCATGAGCGTATTGAGTTCCGGTGCAGACAAAGACAGTTCAAGTTGAGTACGCTGTCGGGATTCCGAGTCGAGCACGCTGAGTGTTGTCGGACGTATTGCGGTGGTGCCACCACTTCGGTCGGCGTGGACGGCGTGTACGCGAGGGTTGGCGAGCATGTAATGGGAGTGAGTCGAGACGACGAAGGCCATCCCCTCGCGTCGACCGATCCTTGAGAGGATTTCAGGCAGATTTCGAGCAACTTGGACGTGGAGGCCCCGCTCAGGTTCATCGCACAGGAACAGCATTGGCGCATTGGACGACCGCAGTAGTGCTACGTCAGTGACCAGCGACGCCCAGCGGTGCTGTGTGTCTGAGAGCGCGGAGAGGGGCAGGGTCCGCTGGCCGTCGGTCGTGCCGCTCACCCATTGAGGAGTCTGTCCGGTGAACCAGTCCGGTGGACTGCCAACGTGGAACTGGAGGTTGATCCCGGGAAAGAAATCCCCCATGTCGGTGCGTGCGCGATCCTCGATCCGGGCAAATTCTTCAAGAAGGTCTTCGGCGACACTGCCTTGCTCGTCGATGGCAGGTCGGGATTCGGGTATTCGTTGGGCGAGTACTGTTTGGATAGCGGCGCCTGGGGACTTTGGGGCGTCGTGTAAGCCACCGCCCACTATGTCGACTACCGGAATCGAGATGCTACAACCCAACGGAAATAAGGGAAATGGTAGCCACTCGGGGACGTGCTGGCGGTCGAGGTCGACACGCTGCGCGTAGTCATGTGCGATTAGAAGGGCTTGTGGGTAAGTGAACTCCGTAAGGTCGAGCTTCTCACCGCGCGCGGTATCCTCGATCGCCCAACGCATTTCGGTATCCAGGATGCTGGATATCCAGACGTCCCAGGCGGGGTTTTCGGCTGTTCCGGTGGCGACTAGTGTGTACACACCCTCGTCGCACACGGCGACCAACTGATCTACGAATTTCTTGCCGGCCGGGCTGCTGAGCCGACCCGCACGCAATCGAACGTAGCGCTTGGCCAGTTCCGATAGCCAGGCGGTCTCAAGCGCGTCCTGGTCGGGATCGAACAATTCCTCGACGGGTGCATCTTGCGATGCGAGTTGTTCGCCGCGTTCCGCCGCCAAAGCAGCCATGAGTCCTTCCCATATCGCTCTCGTGAGCGCGCAGCGGAACACGTCGTCATCATCAAGGTCCGTCAAGTAGAAGTGTGTATGTGCAACGGGGAGGGGCATCAGCTTTCCCAGTGCAGTGTCGGGCTCGTGGGTGTCGAGCCGGACCCCTGTGAGCGCCGACTGGATCAACTTCAGTATCCACGTTTTGCCAGCGCCATTGAGACCGTACACAGCCTGGACACCTTCATTGAGTTCGATGTGAACGGTGTTCTCCACAGGTCCGGCATGTCCAACGCTTACCCCGAGTACTTCATAGTGTTGATTCCTGATGGACATTGCTGCTTTCTCCTTCTCGGCCTGGGATCTGGCCAATGTGGCCCACAAATAATGGACAGTTGTCAGGGCCGGCCTGCTGCGGCCCGCGGCTAGGTCTCGCGACTTCTCCGCTTGCCCGCGACCTTTTTCGTGGCCCGCCGTCCACCGGAGCGGCGTCCGTCCGTTGTTGCTGATTCTGAAGCGGGTTGGACCCGGAGCACAGAAGAAGCGAAGATCAACCACGCTTCGGCGTTGGCACCTTCGAGATCGTCAGTCCACATGAGGGTGCCCCGTGGTCCGCCGCCTTGGTCGTGGGGGAGGATGCCGTTCTCGGCGTACCACGTCTTCTTGAGCTCCCACTTGCGTGCGTAATCGGGCATGTCGAGCATGCCGGCGTGCTCCCAGTACACGACCTGTCCGTTGCCGAGCGCGATGGTGAAATCTGGGTGGATGACGCGGCCGTCGCTTCCCGAAAGGGGCTCCTCGTAGACCCACCGCCCAGGGACAAGTCGGTCGAGCAGGCTCGCGATGATCACCTCGTTCTTCGAGGCCATCGGTATCCCGTTGGCCGAGATATGCATTAGTTTGCGATCGAAACGGCGCTTCTCACCGCGTAATTCGAGCTGAATCGGTTCGGGTGCCGTGAAGAGATCAGTGAGTCGGCGCGCGGTCTCCGACCGCGACGGGTGGGTGAGTTGGCGGAGGTCGTCGAGGGTCCCGTTATGGATGATCACGACGCGGTCCTTTTGTCGTGTCAGCGCAGTGTAGAGCAACTCGCGTGAGACGTTGGCGCGGGCGGGAAGCACGAGGAAGGTGGTGCCGAATTCGGAGCCCTGCGACTTGTGAACTGTTACTGCCCAGGCGAGTTCGAGCATAGGGTCGTCGCTCTTGGAGGGCCAGTAGGAGTAGTGGAAACCCGGCTGCGAGGAAAACTCGACGTTCAGAGGCAGCTTGTCCTTTGGGACTGTCGACGCGGGCACTGTGCGGCCGATTCCAACCCCGATCTCACCGTTGGCTACGTAGTTCAGCGCTCCTTCCTTCGGCCGAGCGGACAGCTTCCGGTTGATGGTCTGCATCACTTTGTCGCCGCGGACGATCAGTTCAGGGCCGATCGGTTTCGGTATATTGCCGCGCTTGGTATAACGGTGGGCCCAGGCAACGTCCTCGGCCCGGTAGGTCCGCTTGATGTGTCGGTTCAGTTCGACTGAGCCGAACGCCCTTGACCGCGTGGGTGAGAGAATCTGCCAGTTTTCACACCGCGCGCCGGCTCCTGGCTCCCAGTTGAGGTATTTCCCGTTGAGTACGGCGCCGTAGGTGAGGGCGAACGCTCGGGCGGGGTCGGGGTCGCCTGTGAGATCAAGGTTGCGTTCCAACTCGTCAGTGAGCGCCTGGATCGGTGTCCGTTCGCCCCATTGAACGTAGCGCACTGTGGGAAGGTCGGGTTGCTTGCTGAGTTGCGTCCAGATGGACTCGTCGGCTGCTCCCTTGGTGTTACCGCCGAACCAGGCAGCGAGTTCGAGGTCATGGCGGTCGCCGTGGCTGCCGTCTGGGAGTTGTCGACGCGGCACCTGAAGCTCGACGTAGCCGGCCGCGACATGTACCCAAGATGCAAAGCTCTCGGGCCGGATCTTGGTAACTAGGTCGACGAACGGTCTTCCTGCCCCGATGGGCGGAAGTTGGCGGGGATCGCCGACGAGGATGAGGCGGTCTACATGTGCCAGTGAGTCCAGGGTTGCCGCGAGCATCTCCTCCGTCAGCATGGAAGCTTCGTCGATCACGACGAGACTGTGGTGATGCCGCGGTTGGTCGTCACCGCGCACTATGTACTGGCCAGTGTCGGGGTCGTAGCGGTGTGTGGGGAGTAGGTGCGATGCCAGGGTCTTGGCGGTTAGGCCCACCTTCGACGCGAGTTGGACCTTCGCCTTGCCGGTAGGGGCAAGCAGGAGAACGCTTCCCGGTGCCGGGTTGAGGTGCTCGACAAGGGCACGCAGGAGTGTCGTCTTTCCAGTACCCGCAGGACCGATTAGCACCGACAGCGGTGAGTCATGCAGAGTCGATAGACCCTCCGACTTCTCCGTCCGCGCGCGTTCTTCGAGGCTGTCAATCGCGCCGGAGACGGTCGAATTGCGATCGAGGGCCCGGTCGAGGGCCGCACGGGCGTCGGCGATCGGGCCCAGCGCTGCGTGCCCCTGCTGCTCGGTGATGCGGTCGCGGATCAGGTTTGCGGTCGCTTCGAATCGAACGAGCTTGAAGGCGGACGTACCGTCGCCCAGTTCGGTGGTGGTCAATGGTGACCAGATGCCCTGATCAGCATGATCATCGATGCCGTCGGCGTCGAGATCCAGCCCTGGCAGGATCGTGGTCGTCAGGTTCGGTGGCTGGGACAACTCTTCCGCGTTCGCCAGGTCAAGCGTCTCACCTTCTGGAAGAAGTGTGTCGCCTTGCGCTCCGGCCCGTTCGAGGACATCGGTGAGCAGAGCTTCGATGCGTCGGCGATCGAGATGGTCAGCGATCGAGACGCTGTCTGGGAGTGCCGGTGTCCAGGTGACGTGTGTGGGTGGGAAGAGTGCGCGGTCGATGGTCGTGAATGCGATGTGATCGGGTTGGCTGTAGGTGCAGATTGCCGCGAAGTATGGGTTGTCGAGCAATTCGGGAAGAGTCAGCTCGATGTCGGTGTCGCCAGCGAGCAGCATTTTCGCCTGGCCGGTGGAGATATCGAGCGCTGCCAGCAACTGGAGCGTGTCTTGGCGATCGCGTGGCAGCTTCTGCCAGATGCGAGCTTGCGTCTGACCGATGTGGCGGCGGACCGCTGCGCTGGTCGACTGGGGGTCGAGGAGGACCTCGTGGAGGACCTGCCAGGTGTCAACGCGGTCTCCTGCTTCGTCGAGCACGGCGCGTGCCCCCGCGTAGGGCTGCTGCACTCCGAGAATTGACAGCAGAGCAGGCAGGCCCGGGGTGGGCCCGCGCATCTGCCATAGTCGTTCGATTTGTTCGTCGAGCCACTGCAATCCCGACTCGGGCAGTTCAATGCCGAGTTCACGCATTCCTTGTGTCGCGGCCCGCAATGAGGACAGAGCTTCGATCGCTGCGTCATCGGATAGGTGCTCTGTGACGTAGGAAAATTCAGTGAGACGGCCCGCCGGTGCCCAGGCTAGTGCGGACTCGATGTTGACGCCATTGTCGTCGAGCGCCACGAGCTGCTGGTAGGGCAGCAGGATCCCGTCGGCCATCTCTGGGCGCAGGGAGTGTTCGACGATGGTCTCCCACATGGTTGAGGTGAACGGCGGCTGGCCGGCGCTTTGCCACATGCGCGGCGGTTTGACCGCGGTGACCCGGGCTGCGCCAACAAGTAGGCGGTCGGTGCGCTGGTCTTGGAGCGGAGAGTGCTTGAGGTAGGTGAACACCAGCGAGTCCCCGGGATTAACAGGTTCGAAGAACGCGTCGATGATCGCGCGCTGGTTGTTGCCGTCCATCACCCACACCGGCGAGCGGCCCAACGCGCGGTCTGCAGCGTCCTCGGCTTCCGGACTGAACCTCGGCACTCGTTCATGCCCGATCTCCTGGGCAAGGGACTCACGGCTCAGCCACCGGAACGGGACTGCCTCGAAGGCGTATCCGGGCAGGGAGACAGGGGTGTCGAGGAGTGTGCCCTTGAGGGGGCCGCTGTTGCGGTAGGGGTGTTGCTTGACGACGGTATAGCCGTCGGGGGACATGAACGTGGCGCGTTCACTCAGGCACGGCAATCGTCGCGTGTCGAGCCTTCCAATGTCGATTCCGGCATTGCCCCGCTCGTAGGCATCGTTTCGTTCGGCGCCGATCGACGTGAGCAATACACATGACGAGTTGTCCAGCGGATCGTCACACACAAACTGATCCCACGGCCGGTCGCGCCAGGGCACACGCATGGACAAGTGCTCAGTTCCTGCCATGCTGCTGTCTTTACCACGTCGAATCGGACTGTGTGGGGGTTCGGTGGTGCCCTCGGTAGTGGCAGGGGCGAAGTCGTCGTGCGGCGCCACGATTCGGATTCCCGGGGCTGGCGGGACGACGGTGACGCGAGCACTGTCTGCTAGTCGCAGATGTCCACACCGAAGTACTGCCACCAGTACTTCTTCTCGCCGTGGGTCGATAGATGTCGTAGGGCAAAGCTAACCTGACTCAGTCTCAGCTTCTGCCGATCCGCCATTGGAGTCCACAGTGCAACTCACCCGGTTCCGTGTCCGGAAGTTCCGCAACATCGTCGACAGCGACGACATTGTGGTCGATCCGCACGTCACGTGCCTCGTGGGTATGAACGAGGCAGGCAAGACCGCGATCCTCACAGCGCTACATCTCCTCAACCCCGTCTCAGACCAGACATTCTCGGTGCAGCGCGACTATCCTCGTTGGCTCAAGGCCAAGGATCAGCGATCTGGTGAGCTGGCGAATGTGCGGCCCATCGTTGCTGACTTCACGCTGACAGATGACGAACTCGCCGAGGTGGATGCGCGCTTCGGGGCCGGAGCCCTCGCGAGTAAGACCATCACTTTGTCCCGGGCCTACGACGATGGCAACCTCTATTACGTAGTCCAAGCGGAGGAATCCGCAGTGGTGCGCGCCCTGGTGGAGCGGCTCCAACTATCGAACCAAGTGACGAAGGCGAGCAAGAAAGCCGATACGTTTGATTCTCTACGAAGCGCCCTCGACGGTGTGGATAGCGAAGACGAGACCGTCGTAGCTGAGGTAGCTAGATTTCGCGATGAAATCACTGCGCTCGTCGGAGACGGTACAGCTGCGAAGGCGATCTGGAAGCACCTGTCGGCACTGGTCCCCAGCTTTTTCTACTTCGGTGAGTACAACCTGCTCGAAGGGCGAATCGACCTTGTGAAACTCGCCGGGGACGAGGAGACTGCGTCGAGCCCAGACCAGACCGCCCGTGCCCTTCTCGCTCTAGCCGACACCACGCCAGACGCACTCAGCGGAGACGACTACGAGGATCGGAAGGCTGAGCTTGAGTCCGTCAGTAATGAGCTGACGGACCAGGTCTTCGAGTACTGGAAACAGAACCCGCACCTGCGGGTGCGGTTCGACATCGACCGCACGATCGGAATGAACGTTCAAGGCAATCCGGTCGTGACCCAGAACTGTCTCGACATCCGCGTCGAGGACACGCGACATCACTTCACGAACAACTTCTCGCAGCGTTCGAGCGGGTTCCGGTGGTTCTTCTCGTTCCTCGCTGCGTTCTCGGAGTTCGAGCAGCGGGCGGACAGCCTCGTCGTCCTTCTCGACGAGCCGGGCCTGACATTGCACGGCCGGGCGCAGGCCGACTTCCTCAGATTCATAGACGAGAGGCTCGCACCGGCAGCCCCCGTCATCTACACCACGCACTCGCCGTTCATGGTCAAGACCGACCAGTTGGAGCGCGTGAGGATCGTCGAAGACAAGGGTCCGGAAGACGGGGCTGTGGTGAGTCAGGAAGTTTTGAACGTGGGCGCGAGCAGCCTGTTTCCCCTCCAGGCCGCCCTCGGCTATGACATCGCCCAGCACCTATTCATCGGCGGCGTCAACCTGTTGGTCGAGGGACCGAGCGATTTCCTGTATCTGGATCTGATCGGTAGGCATCTCGCGAGCCAAGACCGGCCCGCGCTGGACGAGCACCTACGCATCCTCACGGCTGGCGGCTCCTCGAACATCCCCGCGTTCGTAGCGCTGATTGGCCGCGAACTTGAGGTATCTATCCTCATCGACTCTGGTACCGAGGGTGCCGGCAAGTTGGACGCAGCTCTTGAAGCCGGCCACATTTCCAAGGGCCGGCTGGTGCGCGTCGGCGACGTTACCGCTTCGAAGCACGCCGACATCGAGGACCTATTCGCCATTGACGACTACCTCTCGCTGTACAACAAGGCATTCGGCAAGCGGGTCAAGGCAACCAACCTCGGCAACGGGGACCGCATCATCTACCGGCTGGAGCAGCTGCACGGCAAGTTCGACCACTACAAACCCGCTGAGGCACTGCTGCGTAACCCGGCGCTCCTCGATGAACTCAGCGCTGAGACGCTCGAAAACTTCGAGAAACTCATCCAGCGGATCAACGCGACCCTTCAGACGCAGACTCCGATCCCGCCATCGTGACTTCTCTTGACCGGGCCATCGGGGGACCTGACACAGCCGCAGGTACCTCTTAGGCTTCTCCGCCATACCTTGCAAGATGCCAACGAACAAGCGACAGTTGCTCTCTCAGAATGTATCCCATCTTGTTGTAACGTCCGGAGTGCTCGATTGCACGCTCCACTAGCTGGAGTCGGTTGAGAAGTTCTGAACGGGTTGCGGAGTATCGTTTCGCGCATCGATCTGAGCAATAAAGGCGTGGCCGGCCGACTTTGCCGCCCTTGTACGTGCAGAGTTCGTGGCAGTCGGGGTGTAGGCAGGTCGCGGGGGTATCGATGAGGTCTTGACTTGCGAGCAGGTCATCGACGGTGTGAGCAGGACTGACGCGAAGAAACGACATGATGCATCCCTATCCCCGTCCACCGACAAGATGCGGAGTGGTGGACGATTCAACAAGTGGGCTTCGATGTGTGTCTCAGACTCTACCGGAAGTCTGTGAGCTATCGGCATCGTGAAAGTGCTGCTGATCGCGGGGACACGCCGAAGCAATCAGGATGCTTTGCGAGCGAAATATGCAGCGATAGGTTGACGGCAGTGCCCAAGCTGCAAAGCGTCGGGGCGGAGGCAGACGCTGCGCCAACAGCGCCCGCCCCCTTCGGGCACCCGACTAGGAGGGAGCCCGCGTGGCTCATCGTAGTGCCGTCATGGCGCGCGTCCGCCCTGTGTTGGCGGTGACACCTGTAGGTGTGGCGTGGTGGTGCCCGCAACTGGGCATTCCCCCACCCATTCAAGTCGCGTCGAGTGATCGCGTTCAAACCCGACATTCGTCTGCATCACCTCTGTTCTGTGTCAGAACCGAGAGGTGTGTGCCGTGGGAGGGCCGGGGCCTAATCCGGCCCCCCACGGAGCGGCAGTAGCCGCCACCAAAAACCCTTTACTTGGAAGCTAGGAGACTTGGCATGTCTATTTCATCGTGCGCTCAGCACGAAAGCAATCCCATCCCGGTTGTGTCTCGGGGGTGGTGGTGATGGCGCGCAACGCCGGTGGGCCCATTCGGCCGCATCGCAACGACGGGGACAGCACACAGTCTCGTCGCAGTACCCGGACGGCGAGAACCGGTGAGGGCGAGGTCGTCGTGGCGGCGCTTTCCGCTGATCACCTCGATCAGGACCGGCTCCAGCGTTTGCGTGGGCTGGGGATCAAGGTCCGCCAGGCCGAGATCGGGGAGTTGGTGCGAGAGGACGCGGCACGCGCTCAAGCATCGGTCCCGTTTCGATCGGAGATCGTCGACCGCGACGCGTTCGGCTCGATTGTCCACCTGTTGGTGGCCTACTTCTACGACAATGGCCGGGTCGATCCGTTGCGCGCGCTTCGACGCAGCAATATCGACAGCTACCTGAGCACACGGGCCCGTCCGACCCGGAGAACGGTGCGATACCTGCTGTACGCGGCGGGACGCAGATTTCATCCGAATGAGTTCCCGCCGGCGTTGACTCTCGATGCGCCGCGCCAGAACCGAACGTCGCCCGCAACAAAAGAAGATATCGCAGCGTTGTATCGGGTGGCTCTCACGCTCGGTGAGAAGTGGGGCCCCGCACTGACCGTCCTTTTGGATCTGATGGTCGGGGCCGGAGCGCGACCCGAAGAACTCAAGCACCTGCGTCGCAGCGATGTTCGGATCGAACGGCACCACGGCCAGCGTTGGGTCATTGTCACTCTCCAAACGCCACGGACCGATCCCAGGGACGTTCCGATCATCGACGCAGAGATCGGCTACCGACTAGAGCGGTACGTCGCAGACGCACGTCATGACCATCTGCTCGCGTTCGGCAGCAATCCCACGGTGGAAAGAAACGGGATCAACCGCGTCAACGACCGTCTCGCAGAACGGGACCAACCTGAGCGCGTGAACAGCAAGGCCCTGCGGCACGCCTGGATGCGGGAGGCCGCCGGGGTATTTCCGGTGGACCAGTTCTGCTATTTGGCGGGTATCAGGAGTCTCAGCCACGTGGACGAACTGGACCTTGTCACGGACAGCACCGGCGCCGTCGACGAGATCACCTCCTACCTCGCGGACGGTGTCGAGTGAGCGTGCACCCGAGCATCAACCATCCCGAGGTCCATACCGGGGAGCGAATCTTCCTGCTGGCGGTGGGCATCGTCGAACGATCCGGAGTTACCGCCATGATCGAGCAGTGGCGACTCGAACGGATCGCAGCACCGCGAGGAGCGTTCCGGGGAGCACTGCCGTACACGGTCACATCGCTGCTCGTTGCACTGGCGTGCGTCCTGCTCAGGGGAGGTGCACCGACGATCCGCACGACGTTTCGGACGCTGCTGGATTTCGATACAGCGCAACTCGCTCAAGTCGGCATCGACGAGGCGGATCTGGTGGCGATCAGATCCGACGCCGACCGCGCGTTGAAGAGCTTCCGCAACTGGGTCGATCGCACCCTGGCCTGCCTGGACTCCGCACCCGACCAACCCGCCGAACGAATCCCTGTGGCAGAACATAAGGCGATCATTCGAACCCGCACACCCGAACAGGTCAGCCTCTACAGCACCGCGGCGCAACGACTATCGACCGTCGTCAACCGCATCCTCGCCGGCTCAATCCCCGCCGAGTACCAACAAGGTGGACGTGGTGACGTCGTGGTCGACGAGACGATCATCGACACCGCGGATGGCACCTACGAGCTTGGCGTCACCGACGACCGGAACCGGTCGGCCATCTACTTCGGTGGCTACTACCGCAGGGACTACCGCAATCGCGTCGACGCCGAGGGAGATCCCCTGACGAAGAAACGGGCGTGGGGAATCGGTGTCACTGCGGTCAGCAGCGTTGGACCTCCAGATGCCTTGCACAACCGGCCGATCCTGTTCACCGGCATAGCTATTCACCCACCGACATCGGGTTCGCTCGAAGGGCTCGACGAAGCCATCGAGCATCATCAGCGCAATGGGTTCGACAGTCGGCTCACAAGCCGCACCGCCCGATGGCCGCTGATCACCTTCGACATGGGGTATTTGAAGGACGGCCTTGACCGTTGGCAGTTCGACCGCAACTATGCTGCGGTCTACCGTTACCCCGACCACTGGCGGCGCGACTTCGAGAGCGTTCCGACGCAGCCCGGTGGCGTCAAGCCTGGCCCCGTGCAATTGTCGGGCGCTTTCTACTGCCCGACAGCTGCAGAGATCTCCATGGGTAAGGACTATGTCAAGCCCCTACGCGACGTGCTCAATAAGAACGAATGGGAAGCTCGAGAACGCCGACTTCGTCAACTCCTGCCACGGCTGATGGGCGTCGACAGGCGACTCATCGAGCGCAACACTCGACCAGGACGCCCCGCTGAAGGCGCCCAGCCCGACAAGGCGCTCAAGATGGTGCTGAGCTGCCCGGCCAGCCTCGGCAACGTCCGCTGTTCCCGCTGGCACAACCCGGACACCGAGGACCGGCTCGATCTACCCTACATCGGACCCGAGCCCGACATGCCGCTGTATCCGTGCTGCACACAACGCAGCGTCACGATCACGCTGACCGACGACCAACGCAAACGACAACAGCTCAGTCAGTGGGCACCCGGATCCAACGACCACGCGATCTACCACGAGGCCGCACGTGCGCTCACCGAGCAGAGGTTCAACTTGATCAAATCGCGGACAGTCGCCGGCCTTGTTCATCTCAAGTACGGGCCGCGGCGCGAACCGCTGGTCAAGCTCATCATCGCGATGGCCTTCGCCGTCGTGAACGTCCGCGAGATCGAGCGGTTCGAGGCATCGAACCGTGACCGTCCTGAATCAATCGCCGCGAAATGGCGCCGGCTCGAAGCGGACCTCGGACAGGCGCCGATCCGAATGCCCAACCGCACATGACCCCCTAACTCAACAACGGCAAACCTGACGAGGGCGGCCCCGAAGCCGGGGCCGCCCTCGTCGCGCTTCGGCTCGGAAACCAATCGAAGATTAACCGCCCATCCAGACGCCGGAACTCTGTGAGCGGCTCTGCGCCGGGCAAACCGCAGTACAGATTCCATGACCCCACCCCGGGCTATCTCCGCGACGACCAATCCAGGGCCCGCGGCCAGCACGCAAGGATCGGCTGGCCAACGGCCGAAAACTCGTCGGAGATTCGGCATAAACTAATCGGATATCAGCCCACGAAACACTACGACTGCAGGCATGATGAACTGGTCACCACGAGCGGTTCAGCTCACACACAACGCGGTCGGTTCTCACCGACGCGGTGGCTCTATCTTCACGCTTGCTTTGCAGTGACCGCGTGTATGCGGGAGCGCCGCGTCGACGAGAACCTCCCGCGTCAACGCTCGACGAGATCGACGCTTCTGCCGCTTCGCGCGGGTCCCGTTCGCTCACGCGGCGCCTGCCCACCCGCGCGGTCATTGCAAAGCAAGCGCGAGCACGGCAGCACCGCGTCGACGAGAACCACCCGCGCCGCCACGAAGTCCCGGGCCAACGACGCGAATCGCCGGATCAACCCACGACGATTGAGGCTGTGCGTCCACAGCTCGCGCGCAGAGGGCAAAGTGCGGAGTGCAGAGGGCAGAGTGCAGGCCACCCCGAAGGCGAACCGGTACGCCACTATCGCAGACCTCCCGTGCGCCGTCACGGAGGCCCGTTCGCGAACCGAGGTCAGCCGCCGTCGGGCGGTCAGGAGTGATCGTAGAACCCGCGGCCGGTCTTCTTGCCCAGCCGCCCGGCGCTGACCATGCGCTTCAGCAGCGGCGGCGGCGCGAGGTGCGGTTCGCGGAACTCCTGGTACAGCGATTCGGCGGTATCGAGGACGATGTCGAGTCCGACGGTGTCGCAGAGGGTGAACGGCCCCATCGGGTACGCGCAGCCGTTGATCATGCCGGAGTCGATGTCTTCCATTGTCGCGTAACCGCTATCGAGCATGCGGATGGCATTGACAAGGTAGGGCACCAGAAGGGCGTTGACGACGAAGCCACCGCGGTCGCCGGCCTTTGCGTGGGTCTGCGGCGTGCACGCCACCCAGTTCCGCTCGCGGCGGTGCGCAGAACCTCGGCGTGGCAGTCGACGTCGGTGAACTCGGAGAAGGCCCGGCGATGGACGTGCCGGTGTATGCCGCTTCGTGCGGCCGCGGATCAGCGCCATGCGCCGACGGTAGACAGCGAGAGCGCAGCTGCGTTGGACCCGCGCGTGAAGCCGGTACGCCATACTGTGTGTCCGACGTGTATTTCGTTCTGTGGAGGTTCCCATGGCCGGCGGCCTCGTTGCTCTGCTCGACGACATCGCAACCCTGACGAAAGCGGCCGCGGCGTCGATCGACGACGTCAGCGCTGCTGCAGGTAGGGCCAGTGTCAAGGCGGCCGGCGTGGTCGTCGACGACACCGCCGTGACGCCACGGTATGTGGATGGTTTCACCCCGGACCGTGAGCTGCCGATCGTCCGGAAGATCGCCATCGGGTCGATCCGCAACAAGCTGCTGATCATTCTGCCGGTGGCGATGATCCTCAGTCAGTTCCTGCCCGCGGCGCTGCCGTATCTGCTGATCGCCGGTGGCCTGTTCCTGTGTTATGAAGGTGCCGAGAAGGTGTACGAGGCACTCGGCGGTGGGCACGGCCACGACGATCCCGACGCCGCCGAGCCGGCCGCGGAGAAGGGTCCGGAGTTCGAGAAGTCGATGGTCAACGGTGCGATTCGCACGGACCTCATCTTGTCGGCGGAGATCATGGTGATCTCGCTGTCGTCGGTCGAATCAGAACCGTTCCTGACGCGGCTGGTGGTGCTCATCATCGTGGCCATCCTCATCACGATCCTCGTGTACGGAGTGGTCGCAGTGATCGTCAAGATGGACGACGTCGGGCTGTCGCTGGCGCAGCGTGAATCCTCGGTGAGTCAGCGCATCGGACGAGGTCTGGTCAAGGCGATGCCGAAGATCATGTCCACGCTCACCGTCGTCGGCATCGCCGCCATGCTGTGGGTCGGCGGTCACATTCTGATCGTCAACGTCGGTGAGGCCGGATTCCACTGGCCGGCCGACCGTCTACACGACATCGAGCATTGGTTCGAAGAACTCGCCCACGGATTCGGCGGCGTGCTGAGTTGGACGGCGGGGACGGTCGTCTCGGCGCTCGTCGGATTGGTGGTCGGTGCCGTCATCGTGGCGATCATGCACCTCGTTCCACGGCGCCGGCGCCGCCAGGCCAAAGACGTGGTCACCGATCCATCGGCGTGATCGACGTTCGGCCCCGCCGACCGTGGGGTCGTCCATCCCGCGGCTCCGTGTCGCAGCCATGCGGCTGACGTCCGCGACGAGACAACTCACAGCAGGAGTCAGCTTTCGGCGCCGCCCAGATGCTCACCGAAGAACGCGAACACGCGCTCGTACGCATCGGCGGTGGCCTGGGCGTCGTAACCGAATCCGACGATCCGGGCGATCGGCTGCCCGGGCATCTGATTGGCGAAGCTGTGCCCAACGCCCTTGTACACCTTGACGTCGTTGGGAATCCCCCTGCGGTCCAACGCTTTCGCGAGGCGCTTGCCGTTGCCGATGTTGAGCGGATCGCGGCTGCCGAAGCTCGCGACGATCGGGCACGCCCCCTCCACCAGCGTGTCGTAACGCGGAAGGATCGACGGATAGAACGGCGCCGACGCCCCAAAACCCCTCGGTGACACCAGAAGTGCGAATCCACCGCCCATGCAGAAGCCGGCGACGCCGATCTGTCCGGTGCAGTCGTCGGTCATGCCGGCGAGATGATCACGGGCGGCAAGGATGTCGTCGACGGACCGGCCGTTGCCGGCGATCAGATCCCGCATCACCGACCGTATGCACCGCGCGCGTCCGCCCCGCGAATACATATCCGGCGCGATGGCCAGATAGCCGGCATCGGCGAAACGCCGGGCGGTGTCGCGCAGGTCGTCGGTGACACCGAGGGCGTCGTGCACGATCACCACGCCGGGCCACGGACCGGGCGTCGACGGTGTCGCCAGCACCGCGTCGATGCTGCCGTTCGGCGTGGTCACCTGTGTGTCGGGCATGCCTTCTCCCACTCCGCCGAGGACTTGGTCAGTGCTCGCCGATCGTAATCGACATGGATGCACGGTCGGCGTGCTTTGCGGGACCGCCGGCGCCGCGATGCGACACACTCTTCATCGGAGCGCCTGGCGCGTGCCTCCCTGCGACATCAGTGCATCCCTGTCCACCAACCCATCCCGCGCATCGGGCAATCGCCGTGGTCGTTCGACCGCAGTAGCCGAACATCGTGCCGCCGGATTCGCTGATAGCTTCCCCGCATGGCCGCCCTTCACATCGACCAACCCACACCCGAGTCCCTGCGTCAACGGTGCCAAAGCCTGGCCATGCTGGACGCCGTGCTGGGCGCGAGCGCTGGGACCTCACGTTTCAGTGGACCAATCGACTACCTCGAACGATGGCGCCCGGGTGCCGCGCTCGTTCGCTGGGATGCGCAGATGGGTGCGGAATTCTCGATCGTCTTCGACGACACCGGTGTCTTCGTCCGGGGATTCGACCGCGACTCGTCCCACAATCCGTTCTGGGAGGGCAGGGAGAACGAGAGCATCGTTCCCGCAGTCCTCGAGGCCCTTCCCGCGCAGTTCGCCGGCTACCTCACCGATCCGGACGTTGATTCCTCACAGCGGTACGTGCCCGCAGAACAGCGAGTCCCGAACGTCACGGTCTGCAGCTGGTGGCTCGCCGGCACCCGTCGCTGGCAAGGCCTCGGAGATGAGTACCTCGACAGCTGGGACGACCCGTTCCGCGATGTCACCGACGACGACGAGGAAGTGGTCCAGGACTACCTCGACGTCCACTCGGCCGAGGTGGATCCGGACGTCGCGCTGCAGATCCTGAACCGAAAGCCGCTGACGTCGAGTCTCATTCGAGAGGTCAACCCCGATGCCGACATCGACGCGGTCTTCGCGGCGTGCATCGTCATCGGGTATCCGAGCTGAGATCGGATGGTCGTGGTGTCCCACGTGTTCCACGAGGCCACGGCGATATCGGTCACCACACGAGACAACACCACGCACCGCGGCCGCTTCAATCACCCCGAGATTTAGGAGTGCCTCACCTATAGTCTGACTTGACAGATATCGATAAGTCGGCGGAACCACCAGGTGGTGCACGTGAGCGTCGACACCGCGGAACCTGCGGCGCGGCCATCCGCGCCCTCATCCCCGGGCGCCCGGCTGGGATCGCTGTCGCATGCGGCGATCCTGCTCATCCTGATCGGCGTCGCGGTCGGCCTCACGTTCGTCGGCTTCTTCGTCGGATCCGGTGACTACACGATCGCCGACGCCTGGCACGCCCTGTTCAACACCGGCGACCCGACGACACTCGAGGTCATCCGCAACAACCGGGTGCCGCGGACCCTGCTCGCCCTGCTCGTCGGCATCGCCCTCGGCGCGGCCGGCACCATCATGCAGGGCCTGACCCGCAATCCGCTTGCCGATCCGGGCATCCTCGGCGTCAACGCCGGCGCCTACTTCGCGATGGTCGTCGCCACCGTCACGTTCGGGATCACCGGCACCACCGGCTACATGGTGGCGGGTGTGATCGGCGCCTTCCTGGCCGCCACGCTGGTGTACTTCGTCGGTTCCCGCGGCATGTCGGGCACCAGCCCGGAGAAACTCGTCCTCACCGGTGTCGCCGCCGGTTCCATCTTCAGCGGTATCGGCTTCGGGCTCACCATGATCCACCCGAAGTCCTTCGACACCATCCGCTCCTGGCAGGTCGGCACCCTCGACGGCCGCGGCTGGCCGGAGGTGTCGGCGGTCTGGATTCTGATCCTCGCCGCCGCGGTGCTGTCGATGATCCTGATCCCGTACCTCAACGGACTGGCGCTCGGCGACGATCGTGCCCAGGCCCTCGGTATCCCGGTGCGCCGGGTCCGCCTGGCCGGCTTCGTCCTGCTGACCGTGCTGTGCGGCACCGCCACCGCAGCCCTGGGCCCGATCACCTTCGTGGGCCTGATGGTCCCGCATGTCGTGCGCATCCTCTTCGGCCCGGACAACCGGTGGCTGTTGCCGGTCAGCATGGTGGTCGGCCCCATCGTGATGGTCGGTTCCGACCTCGTCGCCCGCGTCGCCACCGCCAGTGAGCTGCCCGTCGGCATGGTCACCGCCTTCATCGGTGCACCCGTCCTGATCGCGCTGGTCCGCAGGAAAGGAGGCACCGGCGAATGACGATCAAGGAGCCCGCACCCGAAACAGGGACGCCATCAACCGAATCCGCGCGATGGCCGCGACGCGTCCGGTTCATCCGAATCGCCGGGCTGAGCCTCAAGGTCGACATGGCGGCCCTGGCCATCTCCGTCTTCTTCGTCCTCGCGGCCCTGGTGGTCGCGGTGTTCTCGATGGGTGTCAGCACCACCGACAGCCCGAGCCTCGGTTTCGTCCAGACGCTGAAAGTGCTTGCCGGACAAGTCTCCGGCGCGCCCGCCGACCTCGTGGCCGCGGCCCTGCCCACCGTGGTCATCGCCATGGTCGGTGGCGCCGCACTCGCCCTGTCCGGGGCCATCTTCCAGACCATCACCCGAAACCCGTTGGGCAGCCCCGACATCATCGGCTTCACCACCGGCGCCTACACCGGCGCGCTCATCGCGATGCTGGTGATGAACCTCGACTACACCGGCGCCACCCTCGGCGCCCTCATCGGCGCGTTGATCACCGCCGCCGCCGTCTACTTCCTCGGCATGCGCGGCGGCACCAGCGGATACCGCTTCGTCGTCGTCGGCATCGGTATCAACGCGATGCTGGTCGCGTTCAACGGCTACCTCATCGCGACGGCCAACGTGCAGAACGCGGCGTCCGCGGCCGCCTGGGGGATGGGCAACCTGCACGACATCCGCATGTCCGACACCCTGCCCGTCATCATCAGCCTGATCATCCTCGTGCCGGTCCTCATCGTGGTGGCCCCGCACATGCGGATGTTCGAACTCGGCGCCGACTCCGCCCAGTCCAAGGGCGTCGACGTCGACCGCACCCAGGTGATCCTGCTGGTCCTCGGCGTCGGATTCGCCGCCGTCATCACCGCCATCGCCGGCCCCATCGCGTTCGTCGCGCTGGTGGCCCCCCAACTCGCGGCCCGCATCTCACCCAGTCCCGGCATCCCGCTGGTGACCTCGGCGGCGGTCGGTGCGGCGCTGCTGGTCAGCTGCGACGCCATCGCCCGCACCATCCTCGCGCCCACCGTGCAACTGCCCGTCGGCGTCGTCACCACCTCCCTCGGCGGGGTGTACCTGCTCGGCTTGCTCATCGCCCAGTCACGAAAGGCCCGGCCATGACCGCAGAACCGGCCGCACAACCGACCACCGCCGCGGCCACCGGGCGGCTCACCGGCGAGAACCTCGTCGTCGGCTACGGCGAGCACACCATCATCGACGGCCTCGACGTCGTCGTCCCCGACGGATCGTTCACCGTCATCGTCGGCCCCAACGCCTGCGGCAAATCCACCCTGCTGCGCGCGTTGTCCCGGCTGCTCGCCCCGATCGGCGGTGCCGTCCTCCTCGACGACAAGAACGTGAAGTCCTTCGGCGGCAAGGAGTTCGCCCGCGAGGTCGGGCTACTGCCGCAGCAGTCCATCGCGCCTGAGGGGATCACCATCATCGATCTGGTGTCGCGCGGACGGTTCCCGTACCAGACGATGTTCCGGCAGTGGACCGACGACGATCAGGCGGCCGTCGACTTCGCGCTCAAGGTCACCCGTCTCACCGACCTGTCCCAGCGGCAGGTGCAGGCCCTGTCCGGCGGTCAACGCCAACGTGTCTGGATCGCGATGGCATTGGCCCAGCAGACACCGATCCTGTTGCTCGACGAGCCGACCACCTACCTCGATCTCGCCCATCAACTCGAGGTGCTCGAACTGTGCACCACGCTCAACGGCAGTGGCACCACACTTGTCGCCGTGCTGCACGACCTGAATCAGGCCGCGCGGTATGCCACCCACATCATCGCCATGCGCAGCGGCGAGATCATCGCACAGGGACCACCGGGCGAGGTGATCACCGCGGAGATGGTGGAACGCACCTTCGGGGTGCGATCTCGCATCATCGACGACCCGGAAACCGGTACGCCGCTGGTCATTCCGCTCGGCGAGGGTGCGGTGTCCTTCGACGAGGTTCCCGGGGACACCGCGAATCTGCGTGCCAAATCCTGACATTCGTACCACCACATCGATCAGAGGAGATCACATGTTCCCATCACCACGACGGCTGCTGAGCCTGCTGGGAATCGTGCTCGCGGCACTGTTCGTCGTGACCGGTTGTGTGCAATCGGATTCGACCGAGAACCAGGTGTACTCGAATCCGTCGGAAACCCCGGACCTCGGCCTGCCGGACAATCCGCGCGTGGTGGCCCTGGGCTGGTCGGACGGCGAGATTGCGTTGAGCCTCGGTGTGAAACCGGTCGCCATCTACGACTGGATGTCCTTCGGCGAGGCCAACAAGGGTGTCGGAACCTGGGCGAGCGCCGAGTTCGGGGACTCGACGCCGACGATCATCTCCGCCGCCAGCGCCGGTGACTTCAACTATCAGCAGATCAAAGAACTCAACCCGGATCTGATCCTCAACGTCCGTGCCAAGGCCGACTCCAAGGTCACCGACAGCCTCAAGGCGATCGCCCCGGTGGTCACCGCCCCGGCCGATACCCCGGACTACGCGATCAACTGGAAGCTGCAAACCCAACTGATCGCCAACGCGCTCGGCAAGTCCAGTGAGGGCGAGCAACAGATCGCCGAGACCACCGATCTGCAGGCGCAGATCCGTTCGCAGAACCCGAACTTCGCCGGCAAGACCTTCGTCTGGGGCGCCAAGTTCGGTACCGCCTATGGTGCCTACCTGCCCGGTGACGCCCGCTTCGACACCATCGCCGAACTGGGCTTCGTCGAGTTCCCGCCGGTGAAGTCGCTGCAGGCACAAGGCTTCTTCGCCAGCGTCCCGGTGGAGAAGGTGTCCTCCCTCGATTCCCAGGTCGCGGTCTTCTCCACCATCGGCATGCCGCTGGCCGATCTGCAGAACGACAATCTGATCAACTCGTTGCCGGTGGTGCGCGACGGCCGGGCGATCGAGCTGGGGGAGACCGACCCGATCGCGCAGGCCATGTCGGCCGGCACACCGGAATCGTTGCGATTCGCGCTCAACGGATTGACACCGCAGTTGGCGGTGGCAGCGGCGAAGGTGCAGTAGGGCGCGGTGCAGTAGGGCGCGTCACCGTCCCGGTGTCGGTGGGCCACCGGGAGGGGTGTCCTTCGACGCCACACCGGGCCGGGCGATGAAGTCGGTCGCCGACGGGTCGGCTCGCCGGTGCGTCGGGGTCGCACCGGTCGGCGGGCCCGCGGGAGAACGTTCACTGCGATGCGTCGTCCAGCCACTGGTCTGCGGTGGGCGCGCGGATATGCGGGAGGCGGCATGGTGGTGGCCGACGGCCCGACCGCGGGTGTCGGTATCGGCGGCAGCGGAGCCGGGGCCGGGGGAGCGGGTGTCGGCGTGGGGGCGGGCACCGGCGGACCGGCAGCCGGGGAACTGGGCGCCGACGAGATGGGCGCCGGCGAAATGGGGGTCGGCGAGACGGGTGCCGGTGAACCGGGCGTACGCGACCGATCGACGAGCATCTGCGCCAGGATCATCTGGGCCATCGCCTCGACCTGCGGTCGTTCGACGGACGCCGCGGGTGCGGCAGAACTCTGGCCGCCGAAACTGCGAATCCGCAACCCCACCGATCCCGCGGTGACGATCATGATCACGCCCGCGATCCCGAAGAGGAGAAACATCACGACGCCGATCCCGTGCCCGACGCCGGCGATTCCGGGGAGGATCAGCATCAGCAATCCCAGGAGGATCGAGCAGGTTCCCCAGAACAGTCCCCGCGACGACGTGTGATTGCCGGCCGAGATATCGGAAATAGTGTGCAGCGGAACCGAATTCGCGTACCCGCCATGCGGTATCACCGCGAACAGGGTGTGCGGTTCGGACATGTACACCCGCTGATCGGTCAGGATCACCGTCACCTTGAGGTGCCGGAGGACCAGGCGAGGGGTGAACTCGGCATGGTGGATGACGCGTTCGCCGGGCAGTGGGGTGAAGATGGGAACCGACACGGGGCCTCCAGAAGTGCGATCGATGGAGATGTACTCCGGTGGCAGGGAGCGCCCGAAGAAGTATCACCCACGGATCGGTCGTCCGCGTGATAATTCCTTCGATCGGGGGAACGCCCGACGAGCCCTCCCGGTTTCCGTGCCGGCCTCCGCGCGAGACCGCCCGATCGGGCCACACGAGTAGTCCGCTACTCACATTCGGTGCAGGTCAGACCACGTCCCACAAAGAGATGAGTGAGTGGTGCGTCGAAGCGTGACCGCCTCCTACGGTGGGTGCACCCAACCACACCGAGCCCGAGAGACATCATGAGACCACCCCAGCAGCACCAGGGATTCCCGTCGTACCCGCTTCCCGGACGCCCAGTTCCCGGACTCGCCGTCCACCCGGCTCACGCCCACGGGGCCCAGCACAGTTGGTTCCAGAGCGGTGAGCCGACGGTCGTCGTCTCCCGAGCTGCTTCCCACGGCGCGATGGCCCAGCGATTCGACGCCCCACATCCGGCCGGCCCGATCCCGGCTGCGCGCGGCCACCATCTTCCGCCGTCGGCACCCGGCCTCACCGATGCGTCGCAACCTCAGGCGCCGGCAGCGGTGTCGCGGGCCGTCGGCGTGATCGCGTGGGCGATCGTCGGCGCGGGCCTGCTGACCGCCCTCGCCGCCTTCCTGCCCTGGGTCAGCGGCCTGATCACCGTCAACGGGATCGGCACCTCCGACGTCGGCGCCACCGACGGGATCATCACCCTGGTGCTCGGTGCCCTCGCCGCCGTGCTAGGCGTGGTGAGCGCCCTGATCCGGAAGCGATCGGCGATCCACCCGATCGCCGGCATCGTCGCACTGCTCGCGGGCGCGCTCATCGTCATCGTCGCGGTCGTCGACATCGGCAGCGTCGGAGATCTCGCCGTCCTCGGCGTGCACGTCGGGATCGGACTGTGGGTGACGGCGCTCGCCGGGATCGTCATGGCGCTCGTCGGGATCGGTGCCATCGTCAAACGACGGTGATCACTGCCAAACGACGGTGATCCTTCCCGCACCGAACCCTCGGCATCACGCCCCCACTTTGTTAGCGTGGCCTAAGTCGCTTCGGCGACGGACCACTGCAACGAAGATGGGGGCGTCATGTCACGTGGGTTCGGCGGAGCGGTCATGCGCGCGTTCGGTGCGCGCGACCATCTCGTCACGGTGACCGGAACCGAACAACGAACCTCGCACTGCATCCGGGTCCGATTCACCTCCGACACCCTCTTCGACGAGGCGCTCGCCGGCCCGACGTCGTGGGTCCGCGGCTGGTTCCCCGACGGCGAGGGTCGCGAGCACCAGCGCGGCTACACCTTCTCCGAGGCCGACGCCGACGCCGGGACCTTCGCCATCGACTTCGTCCTGCACGAACCGTCCGGTCCGGCGGCGCAATGGGCCCGTCAGGCCGAGCCCGGGCTGACGTTGTCGGTGACGTACATGAGTTCCACCCCGTTCGAGGTGCCCGAGGAGAACCGCCCCGCCGGCTACCTGCTCATCGGCGATTCCGCCTCCGTCCCGGCGATCAACTCGATCATCGCCGCCGTCCCCGACGACATCCCCATCGAGGCCTACCTCGAACAGCACGACCCGGCCGACCGTGACCTCGCCATCGTCACCCATCCGCGGCTGCGTCTGCGGTGGGTCGGTCGCGCGGACGCCTCCTCACTCGCCATGGCGCTGGAGAATCGTGACTGGTCCAACTGGTACGCCTGGGCCGGCCCGGAATCGGCCTCGCTGAAGGAGATCCGAAAGCGGCTCAAGGAGTTCGGCTTTCCCCGATCCGAGATCCACGCGCAGGCCTACTGGGCCCGCGGCAAGGCGATGGGCACCGACCGCAGTCCGGAACAACAGGGTCCGGAACAACAGGGTCCGGAACAACAGGGTCCGGAACAACAGGGTCCGGAACAACACGGCCCCGACACCAACGCTGACTCCGCCGGCGGCGACGTCGTCGTCGTGACGCCGGTGGTCGCAGCGGATGGTGCGCCGGAGGCGGCCGAGCCCGTCGTCGAGCACCCTGCACCCGAACCCGTGGCCGCGCAACCGGCGGCGCAGCAGGGTCAGTGGCGTGCGGCGGCAGCGGGCCGACTCCTCGCGCCGCTGCGGCCCACGCTGATGCTGGCCGGCGTGCTGCAACTGATCGTCACCCTCGTCCAGCTCGCGCCATACGTGCTGCTGGTCGAGCTCGCCCGGCGGTTACTGTCCGGCGCCGACACCTCACAACTGTGGTTCATCGGCCTGCTCGCGTTGAGCCTGCTGGGGGTGGGGGTGCTCCTGGAGACGGCGTTGCTGTTCTGGTTGCACACCGTCGACGCCCGGTTCAATCGTGATCTGCGACAGCGTCTTCTGACCAAACTCGCCCGAATCCCGCTGGGCTGGTTCACCTCCCGCACCGCGGGCTCCATCAAGAGCCTCGTCGCCGACAACACGCTCTCCCTGCATTACCTGGTGACCCATGCCGTCATCGACGCGGTGTCCGCGGTCGTCGCCCCGATCGCGGTGCTCGTCTACCTGTTCACCGTGGACTGGGGACTGGCCCTGATCCTGCTGATCCCGGTGCTGGGATACCTGATCACGCTGTACCGCATGGTCATCCAGTCCGCCGCCAAGATCCCGGTCTCGCAGACCTGGGTGGAACGGATGAACGGTGAGGCCTCGTCCTACCTGGAGGCGCAGCCGGTGATCCGGGTGTTCGGTGGCGTGATGGCCTCACGGTTCACAGAGCAGCTCAACGCCTACATCGAATTCCTGGAGGACTGGCAGCGTCCATTCATCAAGGCCAAGACGGTGATGGACCTCATCACCCGTCCCACCACCTTCCTGTGGCTCATCGCCGCCGTCGGAACCGGATTCGTCATCTGGGGCTGGATCACCCCGATCGATCTCATCCCGTTCCTGTTGCTGGGCACCACCTTCGGGGCGCGCCTGCTCGGCATCAGCTACGGTCTCGCCGGGCTGCGCGGCGGCATGATCGCCGCCCGCGACATCCAGAACGCACTCGACGAACCCGAACTCGCCACGCTCGAGCAGATCCCACCGCCGGCAGAGTCCGCCGCCGATCACGACGTCGTCTTCGACGGTGTCGACTTCTCCTATCGCCCGGGCATCCCGGTCCTCACCGACATCTCGCTCACCCTCGCGCCGGGCACGGTCACGGCGCTGGTCGGCCCGTCCGGATCCGGCAAGTCGACACTCGCCGCGCTGCTCGCGAGATTCCACGACATCGACGACGGCACCATCACGATCGGTGGACACGACATCCGGACGATGGACGCCGAGGAGCTGTACCGCCTGCTGGGATTCGTCTTCCAGGACACCCAGCTGGTGGCCGGCACCGTCGCCGAGAACATCGCACTCGCCGAACCCGACGCGACCCGCGAACAGATCGAACGGGCGGCGCACGCCGCGAACATCGACGACCGCATCCGCGCCATGCCCAACGGATATGACACCCTGCTCGGACCCGACGCCGCACTGTCCGGCGGTGAACGTCAACGACTCACCATCGCCCGCGCGATGCTCGCCGACCCGCCGGTCCTCATCCTCGACGAGGCCACCGCCTTCGCCGACCCCGAATCGGAGTACCTCGTGCAGCAATCACTGAGCAGGCTCGCCGTCGGACGCACCGTGCTCGTCATCGCCCACCGGCTGCACACCATCGCCGACGCCGACCGCATCGTCGTCCTCGACGGTGGTCGCATCGCCGAATCCGGCACTCACGACGAACTGATGGGATCGGCGGGCCGCTACCGAGCGCTCGTCGACGCGTCACCACAGGCAGGGGCGATCCGATGATCCGCACCGTCATCTCACTGCTTCCACCGGAGTCACGTTCGCGGGTCCGCCTTTTCACGCTGCTGACGATCGTGTCGGTGATCGTGCGTGCGGTCGGTGTGGTGATCCTGGTGCCGTTGGTGACCGCGTTGATCGACGGCCGGCACGGCGCTGCCCTGGCCTGGGTCGGGGCGTTGACGGTGGCGACGATCCTCGGGTGGGTCATCGACTGGGCCGGTTCCCGGGTGTCCTACGACCTCGGCTTCACCCTGCTCGACCGGGGGCAACGCACCGTCGCGCATCGGCTCTCCCGCACGCAGCTGACCTGGTTCAGTGCCGACCGCACCGCCGACGCCCGGCAGGCCATCGCCGCCACCGGTCCCGACCTGGTCGGTGTCGTCGTCTACATGGTGGTGCCGCTGATCGGGGTCATCCTGCTGCCGATCGTCATCGGGCTCGCACTGCTGCCGATCGCCTGGCAACTGGGTCTGGTGGCGCTGGCCGGTGTGCCGCTGCTGTTGGCGGCGCTGTGGGGCAGCGAGGCGATCAGTCGGCGCGCCGATCGGGCTGCCGACGCGGCAAATGTCGCCGTGACCGAGCGGGTCGTCGAATTCGCCCGCACCCAAACCGCTTTGCGTGCCGCCCGTCGTGCCGATCCGGCACGCGGTCTGGCCGGTGCCGCCGTCGCCGAGCAGCACGGTGCCACCCTGCGCTTGTTGCTCATGCAGATTCCCGGGCAGGTGCTGTTCAGCATCGCCGCGCAGGTGTCACTGTTCGCGTTGGCCGGAACCGCCGCGTGGCTGACCGTGAACGGAACGCTGTCGGCGGCCGAGGCGGTCGCACTGATCGTCGTCGCGGTGCGATACCTCGAACCGTTCACCGCCCTCGGCGAACTCGCCGGCGGACTGGAGACGATCCGGCTCACCCTGAACCGGATCCGCACGGTGCTCGACGCCCCGACCAACCCCGAAGGCTCCCAAAGCCATCCGACACCGAGCACCGCACCACGAATCACCCTCGAGGGGGTCGGTTTTCACTACGGCGATCCCGAGCAGCCGGTCATCGACAACCTCGACCTGGTCATCGAACCCGGATCCACGACGGCCATCGTCGGACCGTCCGGTTCCGGTAAGTCGACGATCCTCGGCCTGATCGCCGGCCTGTATCAGCCGACGTCGGGCCGGATCCTGTTCGACGACGTCGACGCCGCCGACCTCGATCACGATGCGCGGCAGGCACTGTCCAGTGTGGTCTTCCAACGTCCCTATCTGATCGAGGGAAGCATCTCGGCGAACATCAACGCCGGTGACCCAGCAGCTGATGGTGCCGCGGTCGACGCCGCGGCGCGACTCTCGCGGGTTGACGAGATCGTCGGCCGCCTACCCGACGGCGCGGAATCGGCAGTGGGGGAGGGCGGTTCGGTGCTCTCCGGCGGGGAGCGTCAACGCATCAGCATCGCCCGTGCGCTCCTCAAACCGGCGCCGGTCCTGCTCATCGACGAGGCCACGAGCGCACTCGACAACGAGAACGAACGAGCCGTCGTCGACGCGTTGTCGGCGGAGGACCGTCCCCGCACGCGGGTGATTGTCGCCCACCGACAAGCCGGAATCCGCCACGCCGACCGGGTGGTCGTCCTCGACCGGGGCCGCATCATCGAGGACGGTTCCCCCACCGAACTCCTCGCCGCCGGTGGCCTTTTCGCCCGCTTCGCCGAACACCAAGCCGCCGCGACACGCTGGAAACTCACCGACGCCACAACCTGAGCGCCGCCGACGTCGCTCCCGTTGGTCGACCAACCCGCGCTGGTCGAGCCGTCCCCACCCGCTGGCGAGCCGTCCCCACCCGCTGGTCGAGCCGCCTCGTGCGAGCTTGCGAGCCCGTGGCGTGTCCGCCGGGCCGAGCTTGTCGAGGTCGAGACCTCCGCAACGCGACAGCGAAACCAGCCAACCGCCAACCGAACACAGCTCAGCCGACAGTGACAGCATTCACCCCCAACCGATTCCGCGTCGGAGAAAGTTGTCGGTGGCCGTCGCTACACTTGACTCAGTTCAGTTGATCCGACCGAGCAGAGGAGGTGATCATTATGGCCACCAACACAATTGCCAGCTGCAAGGCGCCAGAACTGTCGATGACCCCCGACGACGCCGCCATGATCGATCACCTCCCCGCCGAAGCCGCCACCGCACTCGCCCGATCGTTGCAACGCCTTGAACGACAGGTCATCGCACGGAAAGTGTTGTCCGCGGCGCGGATCGGGCAGAGCGTCTTCCTCGACATGCTGACCTCGGGTCACGAAATCAAACTGCCACACCGACGACGGCGCCGACAAAGCCGCCACCAGCAAGATATCGACTGCCCTTGGGGTATCGGTCGCCAAGGCGAAAGCGTGGATGGCACTGAGCTCGGCGCTGTCGACGCTCCCGACGGTGACCGCAGCGTTCCTCGACGGTGACCACTCGTTGGAACGCATCCGCATCATCGCCGACGAGATCGTCGTCCTCTCCGACGACGACGTCCGCGCCTTCGCCGAAACCCGGGCGTTGGAGAGCGCCGAACGTAATCAGGCCGATACGACCCTGCGGGATCAGGTCGTCGAGATGGTGATCGCGCTCGATCCCGACGGTGCCGCGGACCGACGAGAAGAAGCCGCCGAACGTGACCAGAACGTACGGGTCAGTCGAGACACCAACGGGCACTGCAGCATCTCCGTCTACGCGCCCGGCGAAATGGGTGCACACCTGGCGGCACGGATCGCGAAGATGATCAACGCCCGCATCTGCGCTCGTGATCCGCGTCGTCGCGGTCAGCAGCGGGTCGCGGCGTTCGCCGAGATCCAAGGATTGCCCGGCGCGCATCTGTCGTGTGAGTGCGGACTCGACGATTGCCCGCGCGCGGTTCCGTTGCCGGAGGAACCTGCCGATCTCGACCCCGCCGGCGATCTGCCCGACGATGTCGATGCTGATCGCGCTGCGCAACTGGACTTCTCCGAACTCGACACCACTGGCAACGACGCCGACGAAGAGTCCGAGAGCGGCACCGACGGCGAGGCGGACTCGGACGACGATACCGATGCGCAGTTGCTTCTGGATCTGGCCATCGATCCGGTCGGGCAGCGCGAAGCCCGGTTGGCGGGCTTTGGGGTGATCGATGATTCCCATGCCGCTCACCTGATCCGCTCGGGATTGGTCAAGGTGTTCGAGTTCCCCGGGCTGGAGATCCCCCGGACCGCCGGCATCGTCACCTCGTTGGATCGGGTGCCCGCAGCGTTGCGCCGCCCCGACATCCCGTTCCCCGCGACACCGATCGACCCGACCGGACACGGCGGCTACCTCACCCCACCGAAGGGTGCACTCACCTACCGGATACCAGCCTGGTTGCGGGAGAAGATCATCGAACTCGATGGCACCTGCCGGTACCCACATTGCGGCCGGCCGGCCAGTGAATGCCAGATCGATCACGTGGTGAAGTTCGTGCACCGCGATCCGAGAACCGGTGGCTGGACCGTGGAATTCAACCTGATGCCGTTGTGCACCGCGTGCCATCAGCGAAAACATATGGGGTTGTTGATCCCCACCATGCTCACCGATCGGGCTGTCATCTGGCGTGACCCGATCACCGGGGACACCATCACGACCTATCCGCGGTAGGCGGCTTGCTGTCGGGTGGTGCTGTGCTCAATCGAGTTCCAGCGTCGTGGTGCGAAGTCTCGAGGCTCGTCGCCCAGGGGCTCCTCGCACCTCGACCGGCGGGAGTCATGTTGCGCTGCAGTCGGTTTCCAGCGTCACGTTGTGTGGTCTCGACCTCGACGAGCTCGGCCCGGCGGACACGCCACGGGCCCGCAAGCTCGCACGAGGCGGCTCGACCGGCGGGAGGGGTGCTGCTGCGCTATGGTCGGCTTCCACCGTCAAGTTGCGAGGTCTCGACGCTCGCCGTTTCGACGGAGTTCAACGCAAGGCCCCATGGGCGCCTCGCTTCTCCGGCCTTTTCGCTGGTCGAGCCGTCGCGAGCCCCCAAGGGCGAGCGGCGTGTCGAGGCCTCCGCAACGTGCGCTGCGATCGGTGTCCAGCTCCATGTTGCGAGGTCTCGAGGCTCGTCGCCCTATGGGCTCCTCGCACCTCGACCGGCGAGGAGTCACGTTGCGCTGCAATCGGTTTCCAGTGGGTTGCGTGCCTTGACCTCGCCCGGTGGATGGGGTCGCCTTGTCGGATGGGTCGCCTCGACTGGCGTGATGGGTCACCTGGACCGAGAGAGCTCACCCCCGCCGCGCGGCCCACACCCGCTCGGTCTCCCTCTTCCCGATCACCTTGACCAGTGGGATCCGGTCGATCTGGTCGACCGTCAGGACCGACTCGGGTCGCCCGATCCGGGACAGGTCCGCCGGCGACGGTTGTCGCACGTCGGCGGCGGCCTCGCAGAAGTCCCAGCCGGTGATGCTGTCGTGTACCCAGGTCCGGTCGTCCTCGGCGCGTTGATGATCCTCGGATACGAACCAATTCGCCACCAGCACCGCAGAATCCGGCAGCAGTGTCCACATCTTGATCCGGTCGATCCGCGGACGGGCATCCGGGCGGGAGATCGCCAGCCAGTGCACCGACTCGTCGTCGCGATCCAGGATCTGCCAGTACCGCCATTTGATGTCCACCACACGGCCAGCGTATTCACCTCACCATCTGGCACCCTGACTCCCATGCCCCCGCACGTGCCCATCCCCGACAACCCGGTCATCTTCGAGATCAACACCTGGCCGTGGCTGACCGGACTCGCCGCGACACTGGGCCGGCCGGTCACCCTCGCCACCGTGCCGGACAGCGTCTGGGATTCCATCGCCGCCGGGCCCGTCGACGTCGTGTGGTTCATGGGAGTGTGGCAGCGCAGTCCGGCGGGTGTTGCGATCGCCCTCGCCGACGAGCCGCTCATGCAGTCCTTTCGCGCCGCCCTTCCCGACCTCACTGACGCCGACGTGGTCGGATCTCCGTACTGCATCCGGGACTACACCGTCGACGACCACCTCGGTGGCCCTGATGGTCTCGCCGCCGCCCGCCGCGCCCTCGCCGACCGGGGCATCGCCCTGCTCCTCGACTTCGTCCCCAACCACCTCGCGACCGACCACCACTGGACCGTCGATCACCCGGAACGCTTCATCGCCGGAACCGACGCCGACATCGACGCACATCCCACCGAGTTCGTCCGCGTCGCCGCCGACGTGCTGGCCAACGGCCGCGATCCCTACTTCGCACCCTGGCGAGACGTGGTGCAGATCAACGCCTTTGACCCCGGTGCCCGGGCAGGTGCCATCGACATCCTGCACCGTGTCGCCGATCAGTGCGACGGCGTGCGCTGTGACATGGCCATGTTGATGTGCACCGACATCTTCGCGCGGACGTGGTCGGGCCGGGCGGGCGAGACCCCCGCCACCGAGTATTGGACCGAGATCATCCCCGCCATCCGTGCCGATCATCCGGAGTTCCGGTTCATTGCCGAAGCCTATTGGGGCACAGAGGGATTACTCCGCTCGCAAGGGTTCGACCAGTGCTACGACAAGGCATTCACCGACGCCCTCGAACACCACCCACGTGACATCGCCCGCATCATCGCCGACGCCTCTGACCGCGACGGCAAGGTGCACTTCATCGAGAATCACGACGAACCACGAGCGCAGGCGGTATTCGGCCAACGTCACCGGACTGCGGCGATCACCGCGCTCACCCAGCCCGGCGCGCGGCTGATCTACGACGGTCAGGCCGACGGCCGCACCATCCGCCTGCCCGTCCAGCTGCGCCGCGAACCCGACCACACCCCCGACACCGAACTCCGGGAGTTCTACCGGCGACTTCTCACGATCCTGTCCGAAACAGTGCTGTACACAGGCGATTTCACCGCGCTGCAGGTTCTGGGCTGGCCCGATGATCCCCCCGGACCGGGATTGGCCGCCTGGTCATGGAGCGGAGAAGACGCCCGCTGGCTGTTCGTGGTGAACCTCGACGACGCGCCCGGAGCGGGTCGCGTGCAGACGGCGTGGCCAGACCTCGCCGGGACCGCGGCCACACTCGTCGACCCGATCCACGAAGAGTCATTCGACCGTCCTGCCGATCCCGATCAGAACATCTTCGTCATGCTCGCCCCCTGGGCCGCCCACGTCCTGCGCGTCGACATCGAGAGCTGACCTCAGCTCCACCAGACGGGCACTGCGCGAGCACTCAGCAAGCCCCCGGAACGGAACTGTGATGCCCACCACCACGTGGGTGTACAGTCGTGCACACAAGCCACGCCGAGGGGAGCCCGATGAACCTTCTCCGCTGGAGCAAGCGGCCCGCGGCAGACGTCAGTGCCAAGAAACCGCAGGTCAACATCGTGCGGGGGCTGGTCGCGCGCGCCACCACGCCGCTACTGCCGGACGACTATCTGCACCTGATCAACCCGCTGTGGTCGGCGCGGGAACTGCGGGGACGCATCGTCGACGTCCGCAAGGAAACCGACGTCTCGGCCACCGTCACCATCAAGACGGGCTGGGGATTCCCCGCCGACTACAAGGCCGGGCAATATGTCGGCATCGGACTGGAGGTCGACGGCCGCTGGCACTGGCGCTCGTACTCGCTGACCTCGTTCGGGACCAACACCGACGACACCATCTCCATCACGGTCAAGGCCAACCCCGACGGCTTCCTCTCCACCCACCTCGTCGACGGCGTCGCACCCGGCACCGTCATCCGGCTGGCCGCACCGAAGGGCGATTTCCACCTGCCGGACCCGGTGCCCGACTCGATCCTGTTCCTCACCGCCGGCAGCGGCATCACCCCGGTGATGGGCATGCTGCGTTCGATGCGGGCCCACGCGCAAAGCCCCGACGTCGTGCACATCCACTCCGCACCCACCCGCGACGAGGTCATCTTCCTCGACGAACTCACCGATCTGCACGAGCAGGTGCCCACCTACGAACTCCAACTCCAACTCACCCGCGAGGACGGCAAGTTCTCCCTCGCCGACATCGACGCCCAGGTCCCCGACTGGCGGGAACGGACCTGCTGGGCGTGCGGACCGGTGGCCTTCCTCGACGACGTCGAATCCACCTACGAGGACGCCGGACTGCGCGAGCAACTCCACATCGAACGATTCGCCATCGCGCGCACCGACGTCGGCGGCGAAGGTGGCACCGTCACCTTCGCGAAGTCCGGAAAGACTGCCGAGATCGACGGCGCCACAACCCTTCTGGAAGCCGGCGAGAACCTGGGGATCCAGATGCCGTTCGGCTGCCGGATGGGCATCTGCCAGACCTGCGTCGTCCCGCTGGCGCAAGGGTATGCCCGCGACCTGCGCAACGGCGAGGAACGCCGCGAAGGGGAGCGCGTGCAGACCTGCGTCAGCTCCGTGTCGGGGGAGTGCACCCTCGACCTGTAGACCTCACCCGAGGGTGACGGTCCAGCCCACGGCCGTCGCGCCTCATCGTCCACCGAACCACACCCGAGGAGTCACATGGCGATCACCGACATCGACGAATACGCCCACCTCACCGAGGCCGACGTGGAAGCACTCGGCGCCGAACTCGACGCCATCCGCCGCGACATCGAGGAGTCCCGCGGCGACGCCGATGCGCGATACATCAAACGCATCATCACCATTCAACGATCTCTCGCCGCCGGCGGGCGGGTCGCCCTGCTGTTCAGCAACCGGAAACCGGCCTGGCTGCTGGGCACCGCGATGCTCGGCGTCGCCAAGATCGTCGAGAACATGGAACTCGGCCACAACGTCATGCACGGCCAATGGGATTGGATGAACGACCCCGAGATCCACTCGTCGTCGTGGGAATGGGACACCACCTGCCCGAGCGTGCAGTGGAAACACTCGCACAACTTCGTCCACCACAAGTACACCAACGTGGTCGGCATGGACGACGACGTGGGCTACGGCATCCTGCGCGTCACCCGCGATCAGCCGTGGGAATGGTGGAACATCGGCAACCCGATCTACAACCTGACCCTCGGCACGTTCTTCGAATACGGTGTGGCACTGCATCATCTGGAGACGGAGAAGCTGCGCAACAAGGAGAAGAGCTGGCGGCAGGCGGCCAAGGACCTGCGCATCATCGGACGCAAGGTCGGCAAGCAGGCCGCCAAGGACTACCTGATCTTCCCGGCACTGTCCGGGCCGAACTGGCGCACCACCATCACCGCGAACTTCACCGCCAACATCATCCGCAACTACTGGTCGTACATGGTGATCTTCTGTGGTCACTTCCCCGACGGCGCCGAGAAATTCACCGTCGCCGAGTACGAGGAAGAGGATCAGCCGCGCTGGTATCTGCGACAGATGTTGGGATCGGCCAACTTCCGGGCCGGCACCCTGATGCGGTTCATGAGCGGCAACCTCAGTCATCAGATCGAGCATCACCTGTTTCCGGACCTGCCGAGCAATCGGTACGAGGAGATCGGTGTGCGGGTGCGGGAACTGTGCGACAAGTACGACCTGCCCTACACCACCGGAAGTCTGCTGCATCAGTACGGCCAGTCGTTCCGCACGATCCTCAAACTCGCCCTGCCCAACGCGTTGCTCAAGGCGACGTCCGACGACGCCCCGGAAACCGCGTCGGAGTTGCGTTTCGCCGTACTCGACGGGATGAAACTGCACTTCGGTGTCGATCCGGACACCGGAAAGCGGCGCGGACTGCGAACGGCGTTGCGCGAATTGAAGAATGCTCCGTTGCACAGCACGCCGACATAACCTGGGGTGATGATCACCGGCGCCCACGTCGTCATCTCCAGCACCGACGCCGAGGCCGATCGCGCGTTCCTGCGTGACGTCCTCGGCTGGTCTCACGTCGACGCCGGCGGCGGATGGCTGATCTTCGCGCTGCCACCGGCCGAGGTCGCGGTGCATCCCGCCGAGTCGGCCGCCCACGAGCTCTATCTGATGTGCGACGACGTCGAGGCCACGATCACCGATCTCGCCGGCAAGGGCGTCACCTGCGGTCCGGTCAGCGATCAGGGCTGGGGATTGCTCACCGGTATCCCGCTGCCCGGCGGTGGGACGGTCGGACTCTACGAGCCGCGGCATCCGACCGCCGCCCATCCCTGATCGGGCCCGGGACCGGCAGCGTTCGTTGACGGGCGAGCTCACAACATGTGCACCTTGCGGTAGATCTTCGCCGCCGCCGGGGTGAGCAGCCCCACCTCGTCGAGGAACTCCATCAGGTGCGCACACCCGGTGCGCACCATCGACTGGAAGTGATGATTGCGGCGCATCTCGGCGATCGCCCGGTGATGGTCGAGGCCGGCATCCCTGTAGGCCTGCGGCCGAACCAGACTGGTGAAGATGTACGACGCGGACAGCGCGATGTAGAAGGCGCTCCACCGTCGGCGGATCGGGCCGACCTCACGCATCGCCACGCGCACCTGTTCACGCGCGAACTTCATGTGCCGGGACTCCTCGAGCACATGGATCTCGTTGACCGTGCGGATGAACGGCAGCACCCGTTCGTCGCGCATGCAGCCCCGCTGGAACACATCCAGGATCTCCTCGGCCACCAGGATGCCGGTGTAGGCGACCTCGTCGGACACCGTCGCCATGAAGAGCTTCCCGAACCGGCCCAGGCGAGGATGCGGTTTGTAGGACGTTCCGACCATCTTCTCGCTCGCCCTGGCGAACATGATCGAATGTCGGCACTCGTCGGCGATCTCGGTGAGTGCGAACTGGAACTCGGGCGTGTGATAGTCGCCGAGGTACTGATCGCGGATCACCACGGCCTGCAGCATCATTGGGAACCAGATGCCGATGGACATGATGGACGCGAACTCGTGGCGGGTGAGCGTGACGCGTTGGTCCTCGCTCAATTCGTCCCAGTAGGGCGTGCCGTAGAGCGTGGACCATTCCGGGCTGCAGCCGTACTTGGTGGGGTCCATCGGAGCCGACCAGTCGATTTCGGTCATCGCGTTGCGTGACAACCGCGCGGCCGAGTCCAGGAGCCGGGCGGAGACCTCGTCGGGACCGATGTCCACTCGGGACGTGGGAGTGACAGTCATCCCGCAATGACACCACCAACCGTGCCATTGGTCAATGGCGAAGAATGATCCGGTCTTCCCGTCCGATTATCGGCGGCCGACGGTCAGCGGCCGGTAGGTGCCGAGAGCCAGCCCGATCACCGCGGCGATCCCCACCGCCGTCATGATCTGCCGAGGCTCCGGGTAGGAGGTCCCGACCAGGATCGCGCTGCTGATGACGGTGAACACCCACGCCAGCGCGCGCAACGCGATCGCACCGCGCGGCGCGGGAGTCGCCGCGTACGGATCGGGCAGCAGGGCACCGAGCCCGATCACGATGAGCACCGAGATGACGATGTCGCTGGGACGATGCCAGCCGTCGGCGATCAGGCCGAAGGTAATCACCGACGCCCACGTTCCGCCGAGCGCGATCACGAACGGCCGCAGCCACTTCGGTGCGGCCGCGACGAGGACGACCACACACGAGGTCACCGCGGCGGCGTGGCCGCTGGGTGCGGAGTTCGACGTCTCGAGGATCCAGTCATGCAATTGTGGGCGGATCAGCACGACGTCGCGCAACACGCGTGCGATCACGGCGATGAGCAGGGGAAAGAGCAGAAGCGTCGCGGTTGTCGCGATCGACCGGCCCCAGCGCACCCGCCCGGTGAGCGTCGGTAGCGACGAGCCGACGATCACCAGCACGGCAGCGGCGAACCACACCCGGACGTCGGTCACCACGGCCACCGTCACCGGATAGGGCACGTGCGCCACCGCCGACGACCGCCGCACCGCGTCGAGGACGTACTGGTCGACGATCTGTCCCCACGACGTCCACACGGCCACCCAGTAGACGGCCGCCGCGAGGGTGAGCGCGACCACCGCAATGCCGACGGCGCCCCACGGCCGTGACGGCGCGGCGGCGTCGTTGCGCGGTTCCGCCTCGGGGGGCGCGGCCAGGACACTCATATGTCCACGGTAGGTCAGGTTTCTGGGAAGAGGCTGGGCGACAGGCCGAGCGTCCGAGGGAGGCGTAGATCTCACCTCAAGAAACATGTTTCGTGTGAATCAACACCGCGGTAATGCTCGCGTAACGCCTCAGGGGTCTACTAACAGGCAACAAGTTTCCTCTAGTGATCCAAACCGGGTCGCAGACCGATGAAAAGGAGAACACCATGACCGTCGACGCCACGAGTGCACTGGCCTTCCGGGTCACCAGCGACGCCTGGACGAACCTGCCGAAGATGCCCGACGCAGACTACCCCGGTACCGAGGGCTTCATCGGCGACGTGTACGAGAATCCCGACGGCAGCGAGATGTGCTCGGGCTACTTCGAACTGCGCCACACCGACGCCCCCCTCTACTACGAATACGAGTACGACGAGATGAAGGTCGTGCTCGAGGGTGAGTTCCTGCTGGAGAACAAGGAAACCGGTCAGAAGACCGTCGCCAAGGCCAAGGACGCCATCTTCTTCCCCAAGGGCTCCAAGATCTACTTCTCCACCCCGAGCTACGCGCTGGCCTTCTACGCCGGACACCGCGACTCCACCCTGCTCTGAACCATGACCTCCGAGCTCTCCGCCGGCACCGCCGCGCAACTCCCGTTCACCAGCCTGCCGGTGTGGGCGCGGCCCGCCCCGGATGACCCGCAGCGGGCGACGACCACGGGGCCGACCGTCACCGGCACGTCCTACGTGCTCGTGGGAGTGGGCGATGCCGCCCACGACGCGCAGGATCGCCGGGTTCCGGCGTTGCCTGCCCGGGCATCGATCAGCCGGATCCGAGCCGAGGATGCCGCAGACGCCGCCGAGCGCCTGCAGCAGGCGCTGGCGACCGCAACCGTCGGGGTGCGGGTGCTCATCGCCGGACCGGTCGGCGCGTGCCTCAAGGTGCGTGCCGCGGCGGTGGCGGCGGGACTCGAGGACGACGAGATCAGTGTCGACGTGGTCGGATCCGGGCCGATCGACGTGTTCTGCTCCCATTGCCGCACCGTCACCACCGCCGACGCCGGAATGGATGACCTCGTCGACTGCGCCGGATGTGGCCGAGAACTCCTCGTCTACTACCACGTGTCCCGGCGTAAGGGTGCCTTCCTCGGTTTCATGGCCGACGCCGAATCGATTCCGGACCCCACCACACCGACCTCCCAGGAGCTACCGGTATGACCACCGCCGCAGAACCTGCCGTGGACAGCCCGTCCCGCATGGCAGACGACGGCACCATGACGCTGACCGTCACCTCGATCACGCAGTCCGCGAGTGACATTCGGACGTTCACCTTCGCCGCCTCGGAGGGCGCGACGCTGCCGGGCTTTGTCCCCGGCAGCCATCTGGTGGTGCAGGCCGGCGAGCACGCCAACGCCTACAGCCTCGTCTCCGACGGCACCGCACCCACCGAGTACGCCATCTCGGTGCTGCGGGTCGCCGACGGCAACGGCGGATCACGGTGGATGCACGACGTCCTCGCCGAGGGCGACACCATCGCGGTTCACCTGCCGCGCAACGCCTTCGCGCCGATCGCCCGCGCTGCCAAACATCTGCTGATCGCCGGCGGTATCGGCATCACCCCGATGGTGTCGCATCTGCGGGCCGCCCGGCGGTGGCATCGCGCCACCCAGGTGCTCTACACCCACCGCGCCGACAACGCCGCCCACCTCGACGACATCACCGCGCTGACCGACGGTGCCTGCGAACTCTTCACCGCCCGAGACGCTTTCACCACCCGACTCGACGAAGTCCTCCGCGATCAGCCGATCGGCACCCACCTCTACGTCTGCGGCCCCGGCCCGATGATCGACGCCGTCGTCGACGCGGCCACTGCGGCCGGCTGGCCCGACTCCCGAATCCACTTCGAGCGCTTCGGCATCGACGCTCTCGATGCCGGCGATCCCTTCCGCGTGCACCTGTCGGGCAGCGACACCATCGTCGATGTGCCGTCCGGCACCAGCATGCTCACCGCGATCGAGAACGCCGGTGTCGCCGTTCCCAATCGATGCCGTCAGGGTGTGTGCGGCGAATGCCGCATCCCGCTGTCCGGCGGCACCCCGATCCACCGCGACCTGTACCTCACCGACGAGGAGAAGACCGCGGGAGACTGCGTGATGCCATGCGTCTCCCGTGCCGATGCCGGCGCCATCCTGGAGATCCCCCTGTGACCATCGAACTCACCGCACCCTCGGCCGCCACCGCGGAACTCATCGCCGGGTTCCCCTTTCCGTTCCCCGAGGACCGCTACCGCTACAGCACCAACGTGGAACCCGCCGGTGCGCCGACCACCACCCCGGCCGGCCAGTGGGGCGCCACCCTCGTCGACATCGACTCCGAGTACCACCACGAACTCCGTTCGCGCGCGGAGGTTCTCGCGTCCGACCCGACCCGCCACGCGATCCTGCCGCATATGGTGCCGGCCGCCTGGGACGCGATGCTGACGCTGATGCGGGAGCTGTCGACGGCCTACCCGGCCGAGATGCATCTGGACGCCACCGGTCCCGACACGTGGCACTGGCGCAATGATCTGCTCGGCATCGACCTCGACTTCACCTACGGCGACCCCGACACGCTGCCGGACGAACCGTTGCGCTACATCGCCTCCCAGGTGCAGGAGGACATCGCGCTGCTCGACCAGCGCGACGGACAGCTGTTCGTCGACGCCGGCGTGATCACCTTCGCCGCCGACTGGAGCTTCGGCTTCGACGTCGGGATGAGCTTCCTGGAGATCCACGGACCGGTGCCGCGGGTGAAGAAGCTCGGCGTCGTCACCCGCGCCCACGAATTCCTCAAGCGACTCCAACCGCACGAACCGTACCGTCGTACCAACTGGACGTTGACCATCGGACGCAGACTCGACGTGTCCACCGAGATCTATCCCGAGTGGGGCCCGGACCGCGAACGCATCCAGCACGTCGACGACGCCGAGTTCGGCAAGCTCGTCCACCTGCGCGTGGAGGTCCAGCACCTCATCCGCCTACCCGACTCGGGCGCGCTGATGTTCCTGATACGCACCTACATGCTCGCACTGGAAGACCTCGCCACCATCGAACCGTGGCGGCGTCGTGCCGCCGAGGTGATCGCCGAGTTGCCGGACGACATGGCCGATTACAAGGGCATCATCAAGTACCGGGAACGTGCCGCGGCATGGCTGCGCGCAGCCGCGCCGACCGTTCCCGCCGCCCAGGGTCTGCCGGACTGGCCGACCACACCACCCGCCGTCGACACCGACGCCGCGGCGTTCCTGATCGTCGCCGCCGGACACGACGACCACGCGTCGCACGTGGCGCGCACCTGGATCAACCAGGCATCCGAGGTCGGCCCGACCCGCATGCTCGTGCTCGATTCGCTTACCGACACCGCCGACGCGGACACCCTTCGGCAGGCGTTGGCGCAGGCCGTCACCGGAACCCGGTTCATGGTGACCGGTGGGCAGTTCGACGTGATGACGACGCTGGCCATCGCCCGTGCGGCCGGTGCGATCGCCGACGAACTCACCGCCTTCGTCACCCACACCGACGACCTGCCGATGTACTGCGCGCACTGCACCACCACCGCGCGCGTCGAGGGGCATCCCGGCGAGGTCGTCACTTGCCCGGGATGCGGGACGAGAGTCGAGATCCACGAGCATCATTCCTCCTCCCGCGGCAGCTTCCTCGCCTCCGCCGCCGAAGCCCGGGAACTGTCATGACCATCATCGACGAGCCCGGCCTGTCCGCCGAACTGCTCAATGGGCATCGGCACCCGGGCTATCGCACCGATGTCCGTCCGATGCGTGTCGTCGAGAAGCGCTCGCTGACAGCGGATATCACGCACTTCCGGTTCGTGCCGGCCGACGATCCGTCGACCGGAGCGGTCTCGCCGATGCTGACGCCGTTTCAGCCGGGAAGCCACGTCATCGTCTCCACCGGAGACGGACACCGCAACGCCTACTCTCTCGTCGACGACGGACTCTATCCCACCGACTACGGCATCTCGGTGCTCCGACGAGGAGCCGGCGGCGGCTCGGACTGGTTGCACGACACCATCTCCGAGGGTGACATCGTCGAGATCGAAGGTCCCCGTGCGATGTTCGCACCGATCCTCGATCAGCGTCACGCCCTATTGGTGGCCGGCGGCATCGGGATCACCCCGATCCTGTCGCACGCACGGGCCATCGCCCGCGATGCGGCGATCACCGGCGTCGGCGCCGAGATCATCTACTCGTATCGGCCGGGCGCGGCCGCCCACCTCGAGGACCTGCGCACACTGGCCGCACACGAGGCGATCACCCTCCACGAGGCGACCGGCGTCGAGGAGACGATCGCCACCCTGCGTGCACGACTTGCCGTGCAGCCCCTGGGCACCCACGCCTACGCCTGCGGTCCGGCGGCCCTGCTGGAGACCTATCAACTCCTCGCCACCGAGGCCGGATGGCCCGCGGCCCGCGTGCATCTGGAGCGATTCACCGCACCTGAACAGGATCCCGGCGACCCGTTCTCCGTGCGTGTGGCCTCCACCGGCGAGCGGATCGACGTTCCGTCGGGTGTCTCACTGCTGGAGAGGCTGCTCGAACACGATGTGGCCGTGCCCAATCTGTGCCGGCAGGGCGTGTGCGGCGAGTGCCGCATCACGGTCCGCTCCGGACCGATCCTGCACCGCGACTTCGTCCTCACCGACGAGGAGAAGGCCTGCGGCGACGCGATGATGAGCTGTGTGTCGCGCGCCGTTCCCACCACCGACACCACGACCGACTGCGATCTCGAGGTGGACCTATGACACTGACGACACCCGCCCGCACCGCCGAAGAGCTGACCCCGGCAGCGCAGCACTTCCTGTCCCAACCCGTCGATCATCTCGCCAACATCCCGTGGCCCTTCCCCGACGAACTCGAGGAGTTCTCCTACACCGTCAACGTCGAACCCGCACGCGTTCCACGACGCACCCGCGGCGGCGAGTGGGGCCGCAACCTGGTGGATCTCGGTGGGGCGGAATACCTCACGTACATGACCGAGCGTCGGCGGATTCTCGACGACGACCCGTCCCGGGCGCGCATCCGCCCGGGCATGGATGTGGCGTGCTGGGATCTGCTGCTCTACTACCTGCGCGACCTCGCGGCCGTCCACCCGGGCGTGATGCACCTCGAGGAGCTGCCCGGCCGCCGATTCCATTGGCGTAACGACCTTCTGGGCACCGATCAGGAGTTCGTGCTCGGCGACCTCACGACGCTGCCATATCACCCGATGGAGTTTCTGGCCCGTGAGGTACCCGACGATCTGCTGCTGATCGTCGAACGCGACGGCCGACTGTACTTCGACGCGGGCATTGTCACCTTCGCCGCCGCCTGGTCGGTGGCCTTCGACGTCGGCATGGACATGGATGAGATCCACGCTCCGGTACCGGGTCTGATCCGCAAGGGCATCGTCGCGCGTGCCGAGCAATTCCTCCGCCGACTCCCCGCCGACCAGGTGTATCGGCGCGTCAACTGGACGTTGTCGGCATCGGATTCACACCTTCTCGACGTCAGTCTCGAAAAGCTGCCGGCGTGGGGTCGTGATATCCCGCAGATGGTCGCCGACGGCGACTACTCCCGCGCCCGCCTGCGCATCGAACTCGAACACTTCGTGCGGCTGCCCACCTCCGGCGCGGTGACCTTCAACATCCGCACGTTCATGGCGTCGCTCGCCGACGTCCGGCGCATCCCGGAGTGGGCCGGGCAGCTGGCCACGGTCATCGAGAACCTCGACGACGACATCGCCGCCTACAAGGGATTTCTGGACTACCGCGACGACGTCGTCGCCTACCTCCGCGGGTAAACCACCCATCAGCGCAACTGCGTAACCACCTCTACTGCAAGGAAAGTCATGGATGTCCTCGCCGCGCACGCGGATCTCGCCTGGATGCTCGCCGCATTCGCATTTCTAGTCCTGATGATCCCCGGACTCGGGCTCTACTACGGCGGCATGCTGGGCGGACGCAACGTCCTCAACATGATGTCGATGGTGTTCGCGACCCTCGGCATCACCTGCGTCATCTACGTCCTCTACGGTTACGGCCTGGTGTCCGGGCCGTCGGTGAAGGGATGGGGAATCATCGGCAACCCCGCCGACTACATCGGTCTGGGCAATCACCTCACCGACGACGGCTCTGGCGGCATCCAGGTGCTCTACATCGCGGCCTGGTTCATCATGTTCGCCGCGATCACCGTGGCCATCGTCGCCAGTGGTGCCGCCGGCCGAATGAAGTTCAGTGCCTGGCTGGTGTTCGTCCCGATCTGGCTGACCCTGGTGTACTTCCCGGTGGCGCACTGGGTGTTCGCCGCCGACTCCGACGCGGGCGCCGGTGGCTTCCTGCTGAACAAGATCCACATCCACGATTTCGCGGGCGGCACCGCGGTGCATATGAACTCCGGAGTGGCGGCGCTCGCTCTGGCCATGGTCCTGGGAGCGCGACGTCGTCGCGCCGAACGCCCCCACAATGTTCCGTTGGTCCTGCTCGGCGGTGGTCTGCTCTGGTTCGGCTGGTTCGGGTTCAACGGCAGCTGCGCGGGTGGTGCGAACTTTCTGACCCAGTACGTCGTCCTCAACACCCTGCTCGCGGGCGGCGCCGGAATGCTCGGCTTCTGGGCCATCGAGAAGTGGCGGGAAGGTCACGTGACCGGTCTGGGTTCCATCACCGGTGCCATTGCCGGGCTCGTCGGTATCACCCCGTCGGCCAACACGATGACACCGATCGGAGCCCTCCTCGTCGGTCTCATCGCCGCCGGTGTGGTCGCGTTCTTCCTCAGTTTCAAGCCGAAGTTCAAGGTCGATGACAGCCTGGACGCCTTCGTCGTGCACGGCATCGGCGGCATCGTCGGCACCCTGTGCATCGTGTTGTTCGCCGCGGGCAGTGCCCCGGCCGGCATCACCGGCATCCTCTTCGGCGGCGACGCCGACATCGTCTGGCGTGAACTCGCCGGCATCGTCATCACCTGCAGCTTCTCCTTCGTGATGACCTGGCTGATCGCGAAGGCCCTCGACAAGACGATCGGTCTGCGCGTCGACCCGGAGACCGAGACGCAGGGCCTGGACTCGAGCATCCACGCCGAATCCGCCTACGAGATCCCCGCAGCCGGCGTCGGACACGGTGGACTGTCGGGCATGTCAACCGCCCAGGCATCACGATCGGTCGAGAAGAAGCTCGCCGAGTCGGTCGACGACGACCTCGCCGACTCCCGCGCCTGATAACCACGGACAGCGCTCCTCGCATCCCGCCGGTCGGGGTGCGGGGAGCGCTGTCTTTCCGGTCCCCGCGCAACGTTGACGGCGCTCTCGTTCACGTTGACGGCGCTCTTGCTCGCGTTGACGGCGCTCTTGCTCGCGTTGACAGCGCTCGCGCTCACACTGACAGCGCTCTTGCTCGCGTTGACAGCGCTCTCGCTCACACTGACAGCGCTCTCGTTCACACTGACGGCGCTCTCGCTCACTCTGACGGCGCTCTCCCCGTCACCGACAGGGTGCTACCGGAGAGGCTGTTCGCGCAGTGGTCGCCGCCCCATATCCGCCCCGATACTCGCCTCTCACAACCGCGAAACACGGTCGCAACAAAACGGGGGTCTACTACAAGTAGACAAGAGTTCATCCGAGTAGACATACTGGTAGCACCCCACCCGACCGGAGCATCGCAATGACTGATACCAACCACGATCTCGCCGCCCTCTGCCAGGCCAGCGGAACCAAGTTCATCCTCGCGATGTTCGTCGACCTGCGCGGCAAGCCCTGCGCCAAGCTGGTGCCGGTCGAGGCGATCGACGAACTGGCCACCGACGGAGTGGGATTCGCGGGCTACGCGGTCGGCGCCATCGGTCAGGAGCCCCGCGATCCCGACCTGATCGCCGTCCCGGACCCGAGCTCCTTTCTGCCGATCCCGTTCATCAAGGAGGGCCTCGCGCTCGTCCACTGCGATCCGCACGTCGAGGGCAAACCGTGGCCGTTCGCGCCGCGCAACATCCTCAAGGCCCTGATCGCGCAGGCCGACGACGCCGGCTTCGAGCCGTGGGTCGGCGCCGAGGTCGAGTACTTCCTGCTCAAGCGTGCCGCCGACGGCTCGCTCGTCACCGCCGACGACGCCGACGACTCCGATCAGCCCTGCTACGACGTGCGCGGCCTCACCCGGATGTACGAACATCTCACCGCGGTGTCCACCGCGATGAACCAACTCGGCTGGGGCAACTACGCCAACGACCACGAAGACGGCAACGGACAGTTCGAGCAGAACTTCGCCTACTCCGATGCCCTGACCACCGCCGACCGTGTCATCACACTGCGTTACCTGCTGTCGGTCATCGCCGCCGAAAGCGGGATGGTCGCCACCTTCATGCCCAAGCCGTTCGCCGAGCGCACCGGCTCCGGCCTGCACCTGCATCTGTCGCTCACCGCCGGCGGCAGGCCGGTGTTCCCGACGGACTTCGATGACGAGCGCGGCCTCGGAATCTCCGACACCGCCTACGGCTTCGTCGCCGGAGTCCTCGAGCACGCCTCCGCGCTGCAATCGGTGATGGCCCCGACGGTCAACTCCTACAAGCGAACCGGTGCGACCGCCACCCGGTCGGGAGCGTCGTGGGCACCCCGCGTTCCGACCTACGGCGGCAATGACCGTACTCACTACATCCGCATCCCCGACAACCAGCGGGTCGAGTTGCGCGGCGGCGACGGTTCGGCCAATCCGTACCTCGCGATCGCCTCGGCCCTCGGCGCCGGACTCGACGGGATCAAGCGGAGCCTCGACCCGGGCGCGCTGGGCTCCGGACCCGATCACATGAGTCCCCTTCCCCTGACCCTCCTGCACGCGGTGGAGGCGCTCGAAGCCGATCCCGTGGTGACCGCGTCGCTCGACGCCGCCATGCCCGAGGAGTGGCCGGCCGACAAGCCCAGCGTCTCAACCTACTTCAGCAAGCTCAAGCGCGAGGAGTTCTTCGCCTGGCATTCGGCCGTCTCCCCCTGGGAGATCGACCAGTACCTCACGGCGTTCTGACCTCGCGTCCCCACCACCTCCACCACCCACCAGAAAGGACCACACCATGTGCGGAATCGTCGGGTTGCATCTGCGCAACCCGGATCTGTATCCCCGACTCGGCGAGCTGCTCGCCACCATGCTCGGCGAAATGCAGGACCGCGGAGCCGATTCGGCCGGTATCGCCGTCTACGGCAACACCGACTGGGCGCCGGCCGACCACGGCTGCGTCAGCCTGCTCGATCTCGATGTCGACGCCGCCGATTCCGCGGCGGCACTGAGCGAGTCGCTCGGCACCCCGGTCTCGGCCCAGTACGTCGACAACACCCTGGTGATCAGCGCCGAACTTCCGTCCGAAGAGCTGCTGGCCGCCGCCCGCGCCGCCTACCCGGGTGCCCTCGTCGCCGGCTTCGGCTCCGACCTCACCGTGCTGAAAGGCGTTGGCGCACCACGAGATCTGACCAAGCGGTGGGACCTCGTCTCGGCCCAGGGCTGGCAGGGCGTCGGACACACCCGCATGGCCACCGAATCGGCCGTCACCCCCGCCGGCGCCCACCCCTACGCCGTCGGACCCGAACAGTGCCTGGTGCACAACGGATCGTTCTCCAATCATGCGACCATCCGTCGCGAACTCCGCGCCGCCGGAGTCGAATTCGACAGCGAGAACGACACCGAGGTCGGTGCCCGATTCGTCGCCCACCAGCTCGCGCAGGGCAAGGACGTCGAGACCGCCCTCAAAGAGGTGTGCGCCACCTTCGACGGCTTCTACACCCTGGTCGTCTCCAACCGCGACTCGTTCGCGGTGGTGCGCGACGCCATCGCCTGCAAGCCCGCCGTCATCGCCGAGACCGACGACTGGGTGGCCATGGCCAGTGAATACCGCGCCCTGGCAGACCTGCCGGGCGTCGAGAACGCTCGTATCTGGGAACCGGAACCGGAGGTCGTGTACGCATGGACACGCTGAACAACACCGACACGCAGGTCTTCGACCTGGCCTCCACCCCGCTGCGTGAGGTCAATTCGACTCTGCACAAAGAGATCTCGGGAGAATTCGAGATCAACAACCCGGCCGGCGCGCACAGCGTCGCAGCCGGAGTCAACGCCCCCGTCAAGATCACCGTCAACGGCCATGTCGGCTACTACGCGGCCGGCATGAACCAGCAGGCCGAGATCGTCATCAACGGCAACGCCGGCACCGGCGTCGCCGAGAACATGATGAGCGGCACGGTCGTCGTCAAGGGCAACGCCTCGCAGTCGGCCGGCGCCACCGCGCACGGCGGACTGCTCGTCATCGAGGGCGACGCGGCCGCACGCTGCGGCATCTCGATGAAGGGCGTCGACATCGTCGTCGGCGGAAACGTCGGCCACAACAGCGCGTTCATGGCGCAGGCCGGCCGGCTGGTCGTCCGCGGCAACGCCGGTGCCGGACTGGGAGATTCGATCTACGAGACCCGGATGTACGTGCGCGGCACCGTCGAAGGCCTGGGTGCGGACTGCATCGCCAAGCCGATGGAGGCCGAGCATCTCGAAGAGCTCGCCGGCCTGCTCAAGGCCGCCGGTTTCAAGGACGACGACCCGAAGACCTACACCCGCTACGGCTCCGCGCGGAAGTTGTACCACTTCCACAGCGACCACTCGTCGGCGTACTGAGTCGGCGTACCTCGCCGACCCACCGAGCCAGGGCCCACCACCCACACCCGCCTCATCCACCTCCACCAGGAGCCCGCCATGACCGAACTCACCAACGAGCAACGCGGACTGCGTGAGTCCGCGACGTTCGACCGCACCACCATCGCCGCCATCCAGCGTGCCGCCGACACCGGCATCTACGACATCCGCGGCTGGGGCGCCAAGCGCAAACTGCCCCACTTCGACGACCTGCTGTTCCTCGGCGCGTCGATGTCGCGCTACCCGCTCGAGGGCTACCGCGAGCGCTGCGACACCGATGTCGTCCTCGGATCGCGTAACGCCAAGTACCCCTTGCATCTCGACACCCCGGTCACCATCGCGGGTATGAGCTTCGGTGCACTGTCCGCCGGTGCCAAGGAGGCACTGGGCCGCGGTGCCTCCGAGGTGGGCACCTCCACCACCACCGGCGACGGCGGGATGACCCCCGAAGAGCGTGGACAGTCGAAGAACCTCGTCTACCAGTACCTTCCGTCGCGTTACGGGATGAACCCCGACGACCTGCGCAAGGCCGACGCGATCGAGGTCGTGCTGGGGCAGGGCGCCAAGCCGGGTGGAGGCGGAATGCTGCTGGGGCAGAAGATCTCCGAGCGTGTGGCGGCCATGCGGACGCTGCCCCAGGGCATCGATCAGCGCAGCGCCTCGCGCCACCCGGACTGGACCGGCCCCGATGACCTCGCCATCAAGATCAACGAGTTGCGCGAGATCACCGACTGGGAGAAGCCCATCTACATCAAGGTGGGCGCCACCCGCACCTATTACGACGTGAAGCTCGCGGTGCACGCCGGCGCCGACGTCGTGGTGGTCGACGGCATGCAGGGCGGCACCGCCGCCACCCAGGACGTGTTCATCGAGCACGTCGGCATCCCGACGCTGGCCGCCATTCCGCAAGCGGTGCAGGCACTTCAGGAGCTCGGAGTGCATCGCAAGGGGGCGAGCGGAGCGACGGGGGATGGTGGAGTACAGCTCATCGTCTCCGGCGGCATCCGTAACGGTGCCGACGTCGCCAAGGCGATGGCACTCGGCGCCGACGCCGTCGCGATCGGTACCGCCGCCCTGATCGCCCTCGGCGACAACGATCCTCGCTGGTCGGCGGAGTACGAGGCGCTCGGTTCGGCCGCCGGTTTCTACGACGACTTCCAGGACGGGAAGGACCCGGCGGGCATCTCCACGCAGGACCCGGAACTGTCGGCACGCTTCGATCCGATCGAGGGTGGTCGTCGCCTGGCCAACTTCCTGCGCGTCATGACCATGGAGGCCCAGACCATCGCCCGCGCCTGCGGCAAGGCACACCTGCAGCACCTCGAGCCCGAGGACCTCGTCGCCATCACCATGGAGGCCGCCGCGATGGCGCGCGTCCCGCTCGCCGGTACCTCCTGGATTCCCGGAACGGGAGCAGGACTGTGAGTCAGAGCGCATCCGTCGTCATCATCGGTGGCGGGCTGGAAGGCGCCGCCACCGCATGGGCCCTGGCGCAACGCGGCATCACCGATGTCGTTGTGTGCGAACGAGATACCGTCGGCGGCGGCATGACCGGCAAGTCGTCAGGCATTGTCCGCTGCCACTACGGGGTCAGCTCGCTGGCCGCGATGGCCGCCGTCGGCCTCGAGGTCTTCGAGAAGGCCGAGGAGATCTTCGGCACCGACATCGGGTTCCGGCAGACCGGCTACGTCGTCGGCGTTGGCGAACCCAACGTCGACAACCTCCGCAAGAGCATGGCCGCGCAACGTGAGGTCGGGGTGCAGACCGAGGAGATCGGTCGCGACGAGGTGGCCACGATGTGGCCGGCCGCCGACCTCGAACCGTTCGCGGCGTTCGGCTGGGAGGAGCGCGGCGGATACGGCGACGCCTATCAGACCGCGCAGGCCTTCGCGGCGTCCGCCCGCGCCGGTGCTGTCCGAATCCGGCAGGGCACCAGCGTCTCCGGGCTGCTCGTCGACGGTGATCGGGTCACCGGGGTGACCCTTGCCGACGGTGACACCATCTCCGCCGACACCGTCGTCGTCGCCACCGGTGTGTGGACCCGCCCGTTCCTGCAGGCATACGGCATCGATGTGCCGATCCAGGTGCACCGCGAGCAGATCGTGATGATCCATCCCGGCGTCGAGATCGGCGAGGTCCCGGTGTTCTCCGACCTCGTGTCCCTGCAGTACGTCCGCCCCGATGTGCGCGGCGAGATCCTGTTCGGCAACAGCGATCTGCAGGAACTGGAGATCGCCGACCCGGACGGCTACCTCAACCGCGCCGACGAGGCCTTCCTCGATCTGACCGTCGACAAGGTGGGCACCCGCTTCCCGGACTTCACCGAGGCGGCCATCACCGCCAGCTACGCCGGTTGCTACGACGTCACCCCGGACTGGAATCCGATCATCTCCCGCGGACCGCTCGACGGACTGGTGATCGCCGCCGGCTTCAGCGGCCACGGGTTCAAGATCTCGCCGGCCGTCGGTCGTCTCGTCGCCGACCTCGTCGTCGACGGCCGCAGCAGCGACCCACGGATTCCCGAATCCGACTTCCGGTTCACGCGTTTCGCGGAGAACGACCTGCTCAAGACCCGTTTCCCGTATGTCGGGGCGGGCGAGATGAGGTGAGTGCGTGTGCGCACGCAACCGCGGTGAGCGAGGCGACGGTGTGGTCGCCGAGTTCCCGCGGTTCCTTCTGGCCGACTCCTCCGGGTTACCGTCAGTGGACGACGTTTCCCGATATGCTGTCGGGATGGACCAGACCGACGACGCGATCACCGTCGATCCGGCGACGACCGACGCGGATTCGGGGTCGTCCGCGGATGCCCTGATCCGCAACCAGTCGGGAACCGCGCGCGATCGCACTCCCGATCAGTCCGTCGAGGAACTCGAACTCGAGACCGCGATCGCCACCAACGTCCGCCGGCTGCGTCAGCAATTGGGGCTCACGGTGGGCGAGATGGCCATCCGTGTCGGCATCTCCAAGGCGATGCTGTCGAAGATCGAGAACGCGCAGACCTCCTGCAGTCTGGCCACCCTGGCCCGGCTGGCGACGGCCTTCGACATCTCGGTGACCTCGCTGTTCCGTGGCGCCGACGTCGAACGCTCGGCCGTATTCGTGAAGTCGGGGGAGGGCTCGCGGATCGTGCGCGCCGGCTCGCGGGAGGGCCACGACTACGAACTGCTGGGGTCGCTCCGCGGCGAGCACAAGCGCCTGGAATGCCTGATGGTCACCCTCAACGAGGACTCCGTCACCCAGCCGCTGTTCCAGCATCCGGGCACCGAGTTCCTGTACATGATCGAAGGCGTCATGGAGTACGCGCACAGCCGGTCGGTGTATCGCCTGTCACCGGGTGATTCCATGCAACTCGACGGCGAGGCCCCGCACGGTCCGGTCGCACTGATCGAACTCCCGGTGCGCTTCCTGTCGGTCATCGCGTTCCCCGATTCGGCGGTCTGACAGCCATCCCGCTGGGAGTGGCCTCATTGCGGCGGTCGACCCCTTCTCGCTGGGGTTGGTCTTACTCCGGTGGTCGAGCCGGTGAGGAGCGCAAGCGACGAGCCGTGTCGAGACCCGGCGAGATGGGGCTGGAAATCGTTGGGCGGGTCAGTATTTCTCCGTGGTCTCGAGGCTCGTCGCCCTGGGGGCTCCTCGCACCTCGACCGGCGGGGATAGCGGTGGGACGGAGTCTCTTTGGGTTGTGGCCTACCCCGCTGGTCGACTCCTCAATCCGGCGGTCGAGCCGGTGAGGAGCGATAGCTGCCGCGTTGAGCTCCGTCGAAACGACGAGCCGTGTCGAGACCTGGCGAGGTAGGGCTGGAAGCTGTTGGGCAGGTGAGGTAGTCGGCATACGTGGTCTCGAGGCTCGTCGCCCTGGGGGCTCCTCGCACCTCGACCGGCGGGAATAGCGTTGGGACGGAGTCTCTTTGGGTGGTGGTGGCCCTGACCCGGTTGTCGAGCCGTGTCGAGGCCCGGTCCCAAGGTACGCAAGAATAATCCATTGCGTCCGCCCGCCCGGACATGTCACAGTGAGTCGCCGGCGAAAACCCCACTCCCGCAAGGAGGACCGACCCACTGGAGACTCCGATGATCCCGGACGGCCCGATGCCCGACGCCGACGTGCCCGCGACCGCCCCCACCGACCGGGGCTCCACGCTGGCGGATCTGCTTGCCGCAGAAGACTACTGGGTCCGCAAGACCGTGACGTTCCTCGGTCGGCTCCTGTCGGAGACGAGCGAGACTCGGGCGCAGGGATTCTCGGAGTTCCTCGCCGAGCATCTGGGTCATCGTCGGCACGAACTGGTGGCGCACATGCTTCCGCTGGCACCGGCCACCGTGGTGGCCGCCGGCCTGGTGCTCGCCGATCTGATCGAGGAGGGCCGGCCGCGGATCGGTCCGGACGAGGACGACGGTCCGCCGAGCTGGGCTCATCATCGGGTCGGTTCGTCGGAGTACTCGGCGCCGGCCGACGCCACCTTGATCTTTCTCGGCGACAACCCCTTCGGGGACACCGCACTCGCGATCGCCTGCTCGGTCAACACGGACCGTCCGAGCTCGAGCCTCACCGTGCTCGTCGCCCCGGGCCACGACGAGGTGGCACGGGCGGCGATGTCGGAGATCCGGCGTCGCATCGCGGAGCGTAACCCGCTGCGGGGCCGGGTGCTGTCGGTCGGACAACACTACGGTGCCCTGACATTCAGTGTTGTGGAATCCATCTCGGCCGGCCGTGCGCGGGTCTCGGTTCCCGAATCGGTGTGGCGGGAAATCGATCTGGCCGTCGACGCGGTGACCGAACGCAGCGACGCGCTGCGCGCCGCCGGCCTGTCCACCAGCTATGGCGTCCTGATCGCCGGGCGGCCGGGTGTCGGCAAGACCGCGGTCTCACGAGTGGTGGCAACCGAACTCGCCGGTGACTTCACGATCCTGATCCCGACGGCCACGGCCGCATCACAGGCGCTCGCCGAGATCTACGAACAGGCAGCGACTTTCGGTCCGTCGGTGATCATCCTCGACGACATCGACCTGTACGTGCGCCGCCGCGGTGACGGCGACGACGCCGGGCTGGGCGCGTTGCTCGCCGCCCTGGACGGTGCGGCCAAGTCCGATCGTGTCCTCACCTTGGCGACGACCAACGATCCCCGTGCCCTCGACGGCGCGGCCACCCGGGCGGCGCGCTTCGACAGCATCATCGAACTCGATGCGCCGTCGGATGCGGCGGCCGCCACCATTGTGCGTGGACTCCTCGACAAGGTGCCGGGTTCCGACGTCGACGTCGAGCGGGTGATCGCGGCATTTCCGGACGGACGCAACGGGGCCGACATCGTCGAGACGGTCCGACGCGCCATCCTGCTCGCCGGAGCGCCCGTCACGACGGGCTCGCTGCTGTCGGTGATCGATCGGCAGGAGTACGCCTCGTCTCTGCCGATGGGCACGTATCTGTGAGCGGGTCCGGCACGGAAATCGATCGCAGCGCGAGGGAAATCGTGCCGGTGGCAACCACGTTGGCCGGCAGTTCGGCGTGCACCGTGCGGCGGTGACCGTTGAGGTCGACGACGGTCACGTCCATCATCCGCGCGCCCGCCAGCGTATTGCCCGGAAACGCGAGGTCCGCGACGGCGGTGGGCAGCGGCACGGCCGCGTCGACATGAAGGATCGCCCGGCCGCCGGTGATCTGGGCGGAGCGCACCCGGGTCACCAGCACCGGGAACCACTGTGTTGGCGCACATAGTGATTGGCACACCGGCTGACCGTCGTCGTCAAGGTAGAACGCGAGCTTGCGGCGGCATGACTCCTCGCGCAGGTCGAGTTCGCCGACGCGAATGTCGGCTCCCGTCGAGGTCATCGGGAGCGGCCAGGTCAGGGGATCGAACGAGCGGGTCACCAGAACCCCTTTCAGCGAGGGCAGTAGATCGAACAGACTCACCGTTCCGGTCTACCCCCGGTAATCCACTCGCCGTAAGCCCTCGACGCGACAAGAGTTCGTCAAAACTCATCGGTCGGTGACCCCCCTCACATGCGCAATCCCGACAGCAGTCTGACAGCGCACGGCCATCGTGCGGGCAGACCGGCCGGTCATGGTGGAGCACGTCAGAGAGAAACGCACACAGCCGATCTCACCCCGAGTACCGAGAAGGAGCTCCCCATGGCCGCACCGCGCCGCACCACCAATCAAGCCCACGCCACGCGTCGTCGCCGCGTTCGTCGCTACGACCCGCGCAGCCGTCAATGGCTGTGGATGTGGGTGTGATCCGACGCCGGCCCCCCCGATGTGATGACCCCGAAGTGATGACCCCGATGTGATGACCCCACCCGATCTCGGGTGGGGTCATCGTCGTCGAAACGCTCAGAGGCGCAACCTCACCCGGCCGAGGCCGCCACGATCATCAGAATGAACATGATCAGCAACAGGAACATGCTGACCGCGAAGATCGCGATGGTCGCGCCCATGCCGTTGTACTTCTGCGGTGCGGGGCCCAGCGATCCGCCGCTGAACACCCACACCGGCGCGCGGTATTCGAGTTCCACCGGCTGACCGGGATGGACCATGACCGGCAGGTCCGCCGGCCCGATGCGCGGCGGCAGCAAGTAGGGCACGTGCACGTGCAGATGATGCTGGCCGGGTGGCAACGGGATCTCGTTGCGGCCCCACGACGTCACCGGCAACTCGTGGCCGTCGACGCTGATCTTCGGCTTGAAGAATGCCAGCATCCACGACAGCGGGAAGTACTTGGTGGTCAGCGCGATTCCTTGCTGCTGACCCGCGACTCCCTGGGGTCCGGGATGGGCCGGCGGGGCGGCGTGACCGGCCGCCGGATAAGACTGCTGCGCGGGCTGTTGCGCGGGAGCGCCGTAACCGGCCGGCGCCGCGCCATATGCGGGGGATGCCGGTGGCTGTCCGTACTCCTGCCCGGGCTGCCTGTACTGGGGTTGCCCGTGCTGGGGCTGTCCGTGCTGTGGTTGACCGTACTGAGGCTGTCCGTACTGGGGCGGCGGCCCGTACTGCGGTTGTCCCTGCTGGGGTTGACCGTACTGGGGTTGACCGTACTGGGGCTGGCCATACGGGGACTGGCCCTGCGGTGGTTGCGGACTGTTCACGGTTGTTCCCCGCTCCTGTGTGATACCTCGAGCGCGGACCCGGCACCCGGCCCGCAGTGGACCCAATGTAGCGCGCAGCGCGTCGAACTCAACCCGGACGCTGGAACTGCCGGAATTGTCGTGTCACCAGGGTCATTCGGAAGACCCACCACGGAAGACCCACCACGGAAGACCCACCACGGAAGACCGCGAGTACGTCGGGTCAGGGCGACGCCTGCGCCGCGCGGAAGGCGGCAACCACCTCGGCGGAGATCCGGCCCCGATCGGACACGGCGATCCCCGCCGCCCGTGCCCACGACCGCACGACGGCCGGAGCGGGCGGGCGATCCGCGCCGGAGGCGTCAACCAGGGACGCAGCCGCCGTCTCACTCAACGCCGTCTCACTCAGCGCCGTCTCACTCAGCGCCGTCTCACTCAGCGCCGTCTGACTCAGCGCCGTCTCCGACGACTCCGCGGTCCGGTGCAGACGCCACTCGCTCAGGCACGCACCGAACCAGCGGTACAACCACTCCTGCGCCAACGCGCGCGTCTCACAGAAGACGATGGGTACGGATGGAAACCGGGCCTGCGCCTCGCCGACCGCATCGGCCACCGCGGACGCCGACACGTGTTCGAGTTTGAACAGGGCCGAGTACCCGGAGTCGACGATCACCGCCCCGCGGGGTTGTGCGGAGAGGTCGGCGAGCACGTAGGTGAGCTTGCCCGACAACAGGCTTGACGCGAGATCGTCGATGCTCTTGCGTTCGGCGGTGGCCACCAGCGCGTCGTCGTCGAACACGGCGTAGTCACCCACCGGCAGGCTGCGGCGAACCACCTGGGCCTGCTGCGCGGAGAATTTGTAGGCATAGCGTTCCCGGGTGTCGACGACGATGTCGAGCGCCAGGCCGTGCGCCCGAGCGGTCGGCGTGGTGACGTTCGGCCGCGCCTGCTTCGCAGTGCGGCGGGACTGCCAGAACACCATCTCGCGTCCCCGCGCGCGGGTGAGGACGAACTGGGAGCGGTTCTCGCGACCACGATCGAGGACGAGGTCGATCGCTGCACCACGCCGCGTGATGGACCGGATGGCGACCCGTTCGATGATCTCGGCGTCGTCGGGCCACCCGACCACGCGGTGGCAATACACCTTGGACGTGCGCGGCCAGGTCTCGCGCGTCTTCAGCACGATTCCGTCGTCACCGAGCGGCAGCCGCACGAGGTAGGGCAGCGTGGTGCCTTCCTCCGGGTTGTGCGCGATCAGCAGTTCGTCGGACATCGCCTCCAGCATGCCTCACACACCACCCGCCGACCTGCCTCGACGCGACGCCGGGCACACCGGATACCTCACCGGCAACTCCTTAGGCTAACCTAAGCACTCGTTGGACCCAGTGCCAGTGCGTCGAGTGATCTCCTCGACCTCGCGCCGACGATGACGAAGGGGGGACCTGCCACGTGCTTCGCAAATGGGTGGTGGTCTTGAGTGTGTTGCTGATCGGGTTGATCCCATTCGTGGGTACCCCCACCGCGTCGGCCGCCCCGCAGCCGACCACCACCGCCAAGCCCGGTGCCGGCACGGTGATCAGCTCCACCGACATCACCGACCAGCCCGATGCGCGCATGACCGGCGCCAAGAAGGTCATCGCCGTCACCTACCTCTCCGAGAACGCCCAGGGCGACCTCGTCCCGGTGAAGGCCACGGTGTCGATCCCCGAGACCAACCCGCACGGCCGGTACCGCATCTTCGCGTGGGCCCACGGCACCGCCGGACTCGGCGACGAGTGCACCGTGACCGACCGGATGGGTGTGCGCATCAACGGCAAGGAACGCTGGCACGACTGGATGGGACCGTGGTTGAGTGACGGCTACGTCATCGTCGCCTCCGAGTACGCAGGTGTCGGCGGACCCGGTGTGCACGCCTACTCCGACGGACAGATGCAGGGCAAGAACGTCATCGACTCCGTCCGCGCCGCGCGCACCGTGGTCGAGCGGTACGGCGACGGAAACACCGCCGGCACCGGATACCTCACGTCGGGTGGCTCGCAGGGCGGGCAGAGCGCCATCTTCGCTGGCCATCTCGCCCCGACCTACGCACCGGAACTGCGCAATGTGGGTGTCAGTGCCCAGTCGGTGCCCGTCGACATCGCCGAGATGCTGGCGGTTGTCGCGCCCGGCGTGCCCCCGATCGCCATCCCCGACTACGTCACCTACGTCTCCTATGTGCTGGCCGGCCTCAAGGTGTCGCGTCCCGACATCGACGTCGACTCCTACCTGACGCCGCTGGGCAAACGACTCGTCGACCAGGCCGCCACCGCCTGCTACCCCGAGTTCAGCCCGGCGACAAGCCAATACAACGTCGGCCAGATGGTGTCCCGGCCGCTGTCGGAAGGACCGCTGCTCGACGCGGTCCGTGCCAACTCCAACGTTCCCGACTCGGGGTATGAGGCCCCGATGCTGATCCAGCAGGGGTTGCTCGACCCGATTGCACCGGCCGCGTTCACCTCGGCGTGGGTGGATCGTGCGCGGGCCAACGGTGCCCGCATCGACTACCGGACATACCCGGGGGCCACGCACGGTCTCGGTGCCTACGCGGAAACCGAGGCACACAAGTGGGCCGACACGCTGGCATGGCCGACGAGCTGACTTGCTGAACGAACTGACTTGCTGAACGAACTGACGCCGCGGGTGGGAGACCCGCGGCGTCAGCCCGGACGACGTGCCGTCAGCCGTCAGTGCGCCGTCGGATGCTGGTTGGTGCCACGTTCGGCGACGTGATCACCGGTCAAGGCGATCACCCGCAGTGCCGCACGAAGTTGGCGTGCGGTCGCCGCCCACGCCTCCCATTCGGCGCGGCATTCACCTTCGCGGGAGTCGGCGCCGGCGATCGCGGCATCGTCGGCGGCGTGGGTCCAGATCATGTATTGCTCCTCGGCGATGCCGAGGTGGTCGAGGATGGCGGTGGCGTCGTGGTCGCAGATCGCGGCCACCTGTTCCGGTTCGAGCGGGCATTGTTCGCTGTCGAGTTCGATGAGCCTGATGAGCGCTTCGGGGAGGTCGGCGGCGAGCAGGGTGAATCCCCCCGGGTTTCGTGCCGCTTCCTTTTGAGTCAGGAAGGATGAGCGGTATGCCCAAGAAGATTGATCCGGAGGTCAAGGCGCGTGCGTTGCGGATGTTGGCCGAGCATGGCGGGGAG
>NZ_JBDZDI010000007.1:0-239732 GCF_040044975.1 Gordonia oleivorans | reverse complement strand
GTCCGCATCAACACACCCACCGACACCACATCCGACAACCGACGATCCGACTCAGGCTTCACCCACCCAGCACGAGGCATACCCTACAAACTACACCCTTGCAACCTTAACTGAACGGTATTGGGCTTAACTCGGGTTATCGGCTCCGCTGAATCGTTGGACGAGAAGGTCTTTCACCTGAGGTCGACTCGCGGCGACCAGGGTGAACATCGCCTCGCGGGCCAGGCGTTCCGGGGTGGAGCCGGTCACCAGGGCGCGGCCGCCGTCGGCGGCGACGAGTGCGGAGGTGGCCTCGACGGCCAGTCGGGCGGCATCGGCGCGGGCGTCGAGGAGTGCCGGTGTGTCGGACAGGGATTCGTCGAGGCGTGCGCGGATCACACCGGCCCGTTCGCGTAGTGCTCGGGCGGCGTGCACGTCGTCGAGTCGCTCCAGCAGTGCCGTGGCGCGTCGAACGAGGCCGAAGGGGAGCGTGCCGTTGATGCGCAGGCCGATGTTCTGGCTCGCGAAGAAGTCGTCGAGGCAGACGCGACTGACGATTTGTGCGTCGCTCACCCGTAGGCCCTCGACGCGCAGAAACACTGTGCTGGTGGCATTTCCGGCCGACAGGTGCATGGGGCTCGCGGTGATCTCGGGGATCGGGCGACGCGCGGGCAGGATGGCGGCGATCACGTCGTCGGTCTCGACGTCGCGGGCGGATATCTGCAGGAGGTCGATGATGTCCCAGCCACTGACGAACGGGGCGTAGCCGTCGATGATCCAGCCGTCGGTGGTGCGGGTGGCCGTCATCCGCGGCGGGGTGGGTACCACGCCGGCATGGGCGACACCGGCGCGCAGCCGTCCACTCACCGTGTCGGCCAACAACTCCGAACGCAGGGCCGCATTGGACGTCGAGGACAGGGCGATGACCACGCCGTGATGCTGCAGCCAGGTGAAAGCGGTGGACAGGCAACCGCTGGTGAGGACCTCCTGGATCTCGAGGACTGCGGTGAGATCGAGACGTGCCCCGGCGTCGGCGATCCCGAACAGTCCGGCGCCGGCGAGGTGGGACCAATGGGATTCGGGGATGATCCCGATGCGGTCCACCTCGCCGGCGGCGGGATAGAGGATCTCGTCGGCGATGCGGTAGGCATCGGCCAACAGCGCTTCGGGCGGGCGGGGGGTGCTCACCTGATCAGGCTACGACCGATCAGGTGGGCACCGGGCGCAACCGCACCGACCCGATCGCGGATCTTCAGACCGTGCAGAGTGGCGAATAGTCGCTGCGCCCACCGGTGGTCGGCGAGATGAGGAAGGTGCACGAGTTGAAGCCGACCTTCTCCGTCGCATCCTTGAGCATCCGCAGTTCCGCGGTGGTCAGGACCTTCTTGCGGGACAACACGAATCCCGACAGGCGTGACGGGTCGCCGACCACCGCGTACTCGTAGGGGGCGTCCGGTGTCGCGCCGTCGGCCACCCACGAGACGATGTAGTTGGGGGTCTTGCCGGGATCGATGGTGTTGGGGACACCCGGGAAGGTGACGATGAGCTGGGCGTTGCTCACCGGATCGACCACGGTCGCCTTGCCCTTGATGCCATCGGGCTGCCCAGTGAACGACGTGCACTTGTTGTCGACGCTGATCGTGGTCGCGTCGATGACGCCGTAGGTGGCGTTGGTGTCCTTGGCGCAGCGGACACCGAAGAACGACGGGATCGTGGCCTGCTGCCACCACGTGCCCAGGTAGCGCTGCACGTCGAGCTTCGGAACGGGCTTCAGTGGCGCGGCGTCGGCGGTGGCGGGTGCGATGATCATCGCACCCGCCGCGCCGATGACGGCCAGGGGCACGAGCAACAGACGGATGGTGCGGCGCGCGAGCGGCATGGTGGAACTCCCTTTCGTTCTGTGAACGTCAGCCATTCGCCGCGAACGGGTGATCCGGATGGGTGAGCGGTGCCCGCCGGAGACGACGGCGGGCTGGGCCGCCACGAGGCAGCCCGTCGACACCCGAGCGCCGTCAGGCGTTGGCCGGACTCCAGGTGGCCACCGCCCAGATCACGATGATGTCGAGGACGATGATGAGGATGGCCCAGGCGGGGTAGTAGGGCAGCCACAGGAACTGGGCGATGATCGACAGCGACGCGATGACGATCGCCGCCACCCGGCCCCAGGCGGTACCGACGGCGAGACCACCGGCGATGACGACGGCGATGACGCCCACGATGATGTGGATCCAGCCCCACGACGTCAGATCGAGCTCAAAGGTGTAGTCGACGCCCACCACCAGGATCTCGTCGTTGCTGAGGGCTGCGATGCCCTCGAAGATCGCCACGATGCCGGCGACGAACAGCAACGCCGCGGCGACGATCGAGATCCCGAGTGCGAAGCCGGTCTTGGTGGACGAGTTGATCTCGCGATCCTCGATGGAACTGCTCATGATGTGCGGTCCTTTCCTGTACGCGACGTGCGTGATCCCATCCTTACGCGAACCTGAGATCGGAGGGGATGTGTTGGGCGGATTCGACTCACAATGAGTCGTGGATTGGCACGCTGACCAGCCGATTTAACTCCCGGCGGACTCCGGGGGTAAGCTATCGCAGGTTGCACACGGGGTGTGGCGCAGCTTGGTAGCGCGCTTCGTTCGGGACGAAGAGGTCGTGGGTTCGAATCCCGCCACCCCGACTCGTTGGTTGAGACGACAGCAGGGCGCTGACCTGGTTTTCCGGGTCAGCGCCTTACTTGTCCGTATGGCCGGAACGGCCGGCCCGCTGACTGTGGTCGCGGTGGTGAGCCGACGGTCCGAAGTGCGGTGGACTCCTCGCGAATAGTGGCTCTGACGGCACCATTTCCGGGTCCGCGCGGCTTGTGGAAGAAACATCAGAGGTTTATCTGATGTGCACTAAGATTGACACCATGGGCACCACTCACACTCTTACCGACCTGCTGCGCCACCCCAATGAGGTGATCGCAGAGGCAGAGCACGGTGCTGTCCGTATCACGCGTCGTGATGCTGCGGACCTTGTGCTGATGCGGGCTGGTGACCTCGAAAGCCGCGAGGCGGGGATTGCTTTGGCGTCGCGGCTCATGCGTGCCACCCATACGCACGGGCATGTGATCGATGCTCTTCGCGCTGTCGACGCGTGGTTCGGTCAGTTGGACGATGACCAGCAGCAGGAATGTGCTGCGGAGATCGACAGCTTGCTGTGGAGCGCCGTTGAACTCGGGATCTATCAGCGATTGCTCGATGAGTACGACGCGTGGCGGGGAACCGCGGCGGCCTATGCTGCCGGGTTCATCCCTGGTAATGGTCCCGAGATCACGACCTCCCCGGTCCCTGCCGAGCAGCCTTGAGTGACATTCGTAATCAGGTACCCCGTCCTGTCAAGAAGTCGGAGTGCCTGGTCTGTTGCGGAAACAGCAGGGCGCACCAAGGTTGGCAGGCGTTCCTCGCGGGAGCGAAGTATGCTGCGACCGACGCGTGGGACTATCTCACGCGCACGCCGTTGGAGAGGCGCCAAGGTCGTGTACACCCGTTGAAGGGAAAGCTCGCGACGGCGACTTACGAAGGGCGCGAGTATGTTCGCTGACAGTACGAGGTGACTGGTGGAGGTCGAATCTGGTACATCGTTTGCGATGATCCCGAGGATAAGCACGTGGGTGTGGTGATCATCCTTCTGGCGGAAACGGGTCACTCCAAAGCGACGGAACGCGGAGTGAACCGACGGTGATCGGAAGTGCAGGCGACGACCTCAGTCACACTTCATCGCCCGTCGATAATCGCCCATCGATCGAATCCGATCGCCGCATGACACGACCCGGCCGAGTGCGAACTCGGCCGGGTCGTCGTCGTATCACCGGATGCGACGGTGGCCCGGTTCTCAGTCGGTCTTCCAGGTGCACACGGCCCAGATGACGAACAGATCCAACGCGATGACCAGGACCGACCACCAGGGGTAGTAGGGCAGCCACAGGAAGTTCGCGATGATCGAGATCGCCGCGATGATCACCGCGCACACGCGGGCCCAGGTGGCGCCGACGAACATCCCGAAGGCGATGGCGATCGCGAGGATGCCGACGATGAGGTGGATCCAGCCCCACGTGGTGAGGTCGAACTGGTAGACGTACTGCGGTCCGACGACGAACAGGTCGTCGTTGACGATGGCCGAGATCCCCGACAGGAAGCCGAGGACGCCGGCGACGAGCAGCAGGACGCCGGCGCCGATGGTGGCGCCGCCCGCGAACCCCTGGCGGACCGGATGCCGATCCTGAACTGGTGCCGACATGACAATGCCCCTTTCGTGAAAATGTTTCCGGAAATCATTCTCACGCCCGGTCACATGGGTGGGCATCGCCCGAAAAGGATGAACCCGCTGGTCGGGATCAACAGCCGAGTTGGCTTGCCAGATCGAGGATGTCGCGGGCATGGACATCGTTGTCCGCCGACCCGGAATCGTCTTTCAATGACGCATCACCCCATTCGAGGGGGCGTTCGATGAATGCGGTGTGCAGGCCGACCGAACGTGCGGCGTCGAGGTCGGATTGATGGGTCGCCACCATCATCACCTGATCGGTCGTCACCTCGAGGAGTTCGGCGATGCCGAGGTAGGTCGCCGGATGCGGCTTGTAATGCCGCCAGAGGTCCGAACCGCCGATGACATCCCAACCGAAGCCGTTGTGCTTGGCCATCGCGGATAGTAACGCCACACTCCCATTGCTCAACGCGCACACCGTGAATCGGCTCCGCAGGCGAGCGAGACCGGATGCCGCGTCGGGCCAGCCGGGGATGGTTCGCCACGCCCGTACCAGTCGGGTGGCGGCGCCGGTGTCGAGAGTGACGCCGAACCCGGTTGCCACCAGGCCGAGGGTCTCGGCCTGCAGATCGTCCAGGCCGCGCCATTCCAGTTCACCGGATTCGACCCGGGCCAGGATGGGGGAGTAGCGCCGACGCCACTCGCGGGTGAACTCGGCGGCGTCGACGTCGCCGATCTCCTCGGCCACCGCGGCACGGATACCGCTGAACCAGTCGGTGACGGTCCCGAAGGTGTCGAAGGCGAAAACCGAGACCTCCTCGGCCAGACTGTCGCCGACGGTGGGCACGTGGCCGCGTCTCAGTGCGCGTCGGTGGCCAGCTGCGGCAGTGACTGATCCTCGTCGAAGGTGGCGTCACCGTGCGAGACGGGCGTCAGCGTGAGCAGGCTGGCCTCAGGGCGGCAGCAGAATCGGGCCGGGGCATACGGCGAGGTGCCCAGGCCGGCGCTGACGTGCAGCTTCATCGTCGAGCCCCAATTGGATGGGCCCTTCACCCGGGAACGATCCAGGTGGCAGTTGGTGACGAGGGCACCGACGAACGGCAGGCAGAGCTGGCCGCCGTGGGTGTGCCCGGCCAGCACGAGGTCGTAGCCGTCGGCGGCGAAGCGATCCAGAACCCGGGGCTCGGGCGAGTGGGTCAGCCCGAGTCGGAGTTGGGCGAGCGGGTTGGGACGGCCGGCGATCGTGTCGTAGCGGTCGCGTTCGATGTGCGGGTCGTCGACGCCCGCAGCGACCACCCGGACGCCGGCGACCTCGAGTTCGCGCACGGTGTGGGTGGCGTCGAGCCAGCCGCGTTCGACAAAAGCGGCCCGCAGATCCTGCCACGGCAGCGGTGCCCCGTGGGTCCGCTTGTGTTCGGTCCGGAAGTACTTGAAGGGGTTCTTCGGTTTCGGGCCGAAGTAGTCATTGGACCCGAAGACGAACAGGCCGGGCCGCGACAGCAGCCCGCCGAGGGACTGGATGACCGCCGGAACCGCTTGCGGGTGAGCGAGATTGTCGCCGGTGTTGATCACCAGGTCGGGTTCGAGCGCATCGAGTTCGGACACCCACGCCTGCTTGAGGCGCTGATCGGGCATCATGTGCAGATCGCTGATGTGCAGCACCCGCAGCGGTGTGGCGCCCGGCTCGAGCACCGACATGGTGGTGTGCCGCAGCGTGAACGCATTGCGTTCGATCACCGTCGAGTAGAAGAGTCCGGCGGCCGCGAGTCCGGCGCCGGCTGCCACCGAGCGGGCCGTCGTCGACGTCGGGAGGTGGCGATCGAGCTGCCGAACCAGGTTCGCATCGAGGATGGACATCACCCCACGATACGCGTACACCGGTTGCCCGACACGCCGGTTGGCGTGTTCACCGGGCACGCCGGCGCGCGCCTCAGCCGGGCAGGTCGATGATCACCGGTCCGACGCCGGGCACCTGCACGGTGGTCTGCGTCGGCTCACCGCTGCCGCCCTCGGCGCGACGACCATTGCTCACGTACATCGTGATGGTGGTACCCGGCTGTGCGGAATCCGACGGCGCGGTGAAGAGCACGGTGCCCTGCGGGCGGGCGGAGTCGACCTCGAGCTGGGTGACCTTGAATCCGGCGGCCTGCAGGCGCGAGGTCGCGTCGCTGGCGGTCAGTCCGGTGACGTTCGGGATGCGGCCACGGCTGGTGCCGGCCACATACCGCGGATCGGACGGCGGCAACGCGGTCGGGCCGAAGTTGTTGGCCACCGGCAGCATCGCCGAGTACCAGGTGCGCGCGGGTTCGTAACCGCCGTACAGGTTTCCGTCGTAGCAGGACCGCAGCGGGCTGGTGCAGATGCCCTCCGGGTTGGGTCCGTCGCTGTAGACGTACACCGAGCCGGCGATGTTGTTGGTGAAGCCGAGGAACGCCGCGGAACGATGCGCCTCGGTGGTACCGGTCTTGGCGGAGACGGGCAGATTCCATCCGGTGGCCCCGGCCGCGGCGGCCGAGGTGCCTCCCCCACGATCGTCCTGGCCCATCGCGACGGCCAGCGAATTGGCCAGTCCCTCTTCGACGACGCGGTCACAGGCCGGCGGGTTGAACGGCACGGCGTTGAGCACCGGATTGCCGTCCGGTCCCGGGACCGCGTTGAGGTTCTCGTCGCGTTTGATCGTGTTGATCGACCCGATCGGATTGGGCGGGCACCACACACCGCCGGAGGCCAGCGTCGCGGCGACGTTGGACAGTTCCAGCCCGTTGACCGGGAACGGCCCGAGGGTGAACGAACCGAAGTTGCCGTCCTTGACGTACTGGGCGATCGACTTGTCGCCGCTGCCCGACGTGCCGGGGGTGTTGTAGGACCGCAGACCCAGCCGCACCGCCATGTCGACGGTCGGTTTCACCCCGGTCTGCTGCAGCAACCCGACGAACGCGGTGTTCGGGGACTGCGCGAGCGCCTGGCTGATCGACATCGTCGCCGGGTACCGCCCGTCGTTGCGCACGCAGTAACTGTTGGCCGGGCAGCCGTAGGAACCGCCACTGTTACCCATGCCCTGGACGGCGAGGAAGGCGGGCACCGGGATGTTGGAGCCGGTGCCGATGACGCCCTTCTCCAGGGCCGCAGCCGTGGTGAACACCTTGAACACCGACCCGGCGCCGTCACCGACGAGGGAGAACGGCTGCGGTTGCACGGTCTCGTCGGCGTTTTGGTTCAGGCCGTAGTTGCGGCTCGACGACATGCCCAGCACGGGGTGTGACGTCGTGCCCGGCCGGATCGCGCTCATGACGCTGGCGACGCCGTCGGCCTGCGGGTCGGCCTGGGTCTGCAGGGCGCGTTGCACCGACCGCTGCACCTGCGGATCCATCGTGGTCTTGATGATGTAGCCGCCGCGCATCACCGAGTCCCGCGAGATGCCGTTCTCGGCCAGGAACTGCAGCGCGTAGTCACAGAAGAAGCCGTTGTTCCCGGCGCCGATGCACCCCTGGGTCGGGATGTTCGGGTTGGGCACCACGCCCAGCGGCTTGGCCTTGGCGGCGATGAGTTCGTCGCGGCGATCCGGGAAGTTCTGGATCATCGTGTCGAGCACGGTGTTGCGCCGCGCCAACGCCGCCTCGGGGTTCGTGTACGGATTCAGCGCGCTACTGGACTGCACCATTCCGGCGAGCAGCGCCGCCTGCTCGACAGTCAGATCCTTGGCGTGCGAGTTGAAGTACACCTGCGCCGCGGCCTCGATGCCGTAGGCGTTGTTGCCGAACGGCACGACGTTCAGATAGCGGGTGACGATCTGCTTCTTCGCCTCCTGCTTGGCGGCGGCGTCCGAGAGGCCCTTGCGTTTGGCCTGCTCGATCAGCGACTGCTCCATCGTCAACGCCATCCGTACCTCACGCAGCTTGCGCGCCGGGGTGGTCTCGGTGGCGGCCTGCCGGTCGGCCTCGGTACGGGCGAGCACGAGCAGTTGATAGTTCTTGATGTACTGCTGATCCAGGGTCGACGCGCCCTGCTGCACCTCGCCGGACGACGAGTTCTTCAGCGCCGCGCGGATCGTGCCCTTCCAGTCGACCCCGTCGTGTTCGAGGAAGCGCCGATCCTCGATCGAGATGATCGCGCCGATCATGTTCTGCGAGATGTCGTTGTAGCCGACCTGATAGCGGTACTGATCGAAGAGCAACGCGATCGGATTGCCCGCCGCGTCGGTCATCGTGGTGACCTCCGGCAGGGTGCCGTTGAGCAGTTCGGAGGAGACGTTCTCCACCGCCGATGCCGCCCGATTGGAGACGACTCCGATTCCGGTGGCCACGGGATAGAGGAGTCCGGCGACCAACACACCGGCGAGCACACACGCCGCGGCGAGTGGCCCCAGCTTCTTCGAGATCGGCACCACGACAGGATACGTGTGATTTCGTCAACACCCGCGCAGCCTCGACCGCGGGCGACGTCATCGACCACGGCATGCCTTCTGAACTGCGACGATTCGTCAAGTCTGCACGTGTGTGCCAGTTTTTCCGGCCCAGGGGTTGCGGTCCTCAGCACAGATCCCTAGATTGAGGGCAGAATGTGACTCACTTAACATCAGGTCCGACAGAGTGTTGTATGTATCAAATACGACGCGGCGATCTCGAATAGGCGGGTTGCAGTCGAGAAGCCGGCGACGCGGGTGGCCGGCACACAACGACAGACAGGGGCGACGATGGCGACAGCGGCGGTTTCAACGGAAGAGGCGCGATTGACGTGGGTGTCGCAGGCGCGCTGCCGCGGCGAGAATCCCGACGATCTGTTCGTTCGTGGCGCCGCCCAGCGCAAGGCCGCCACCATCTGCCGCCACTGCCCCGTGCAACTGCAGTGCGGCGCCGACGCGCTCGATAATCGGGTCGAATTCGGCGTCTGGGGCGGCATGACCGAACGTCAGCGTCGCGCGCTGCTGCGTCAGCATCCCGAGGTCACCTCGTGGGCGGAGTTCTTCGAGGCGCAGCGTCGGCGTCAGCGGGTCGCGGGCTGAGGTAGCGCAGAGAAGTCACTTCACACATCACCGGCCGGGTACATCCCGCCGGTGATGTGACGTTTCTGATCCAGGTCGGAACCGGGCGGAACGATTCGCGTTCAGACCGGGTGAGAGTCGTGGCCCGCACCCCGGCCCGCCCGCCGCAGTGCCACCCCGCGCGCCACCGCGAGCGTGGCGCCCAGCACACCGATCACCAGGATCACCACGACGATCCAGGTCGACGTCGTGGTCGAGAACCCGAGCGTCCATGCACTCAGCACCCCGCCGGCCGTGGCCGCCACCGCCCCGATCGGTAACACGGCCGCGGTGGCGTACATCGTCGACCGCACCCGCTCATCTCCGACGGCCCGCAGCGCCAGACCGACCGCGGCCACGGCGAGCACATACGCGAGGACGCCACAGATCCCGTAGATCAGCAGCGGTGAGAGGTCCGGATAGTAGTCGGTGACCGTCAGCATCGCGAGAACGGGCGCCAGTCCCAGCGTGATGCCGACGAGTCCGGCCGTCACGGTCAGGCCGACGCGTGAGCCGGCCGGGGCGGCCCGTGCGCCGGTCACATACGAGACCGTTGCGGCGAGCGCGCCGATCAGGATGCCGATCACCGCGACGGTCAGATAACGCAGCGTCTCCGACCCGAAGCCATCGTCGGGTTCCGGCCACACCGCGATGTAGGTCACGAACCCGCGGCCGCCGGTGCTGGCCAGTCCCTGGAACAGTGCCGCGCCGAACGTGGCGAGCAACCCGCCGAGAACCGCCGAACCCGCACAGTGGCGCGCCCATCCCCCGATGTGTGTGATGCGTCAGCCCCGCCCGGTGATCTGCTCGGCGACCGCGCGCAACGCGACCCGGTCGGCGACCTCGAAGGGCAGCGACGGGACACCGACGATCGGCACGGTGGGATGCGCGGCGGTGAACCGCTGCAGCAGGTGGACCTCACGCTTGGCCGTCCCGGCGCGTTCGGCGTGCACCAGCAGCACGCCGCGGGTGAGTTCGTCGAGGTCGCCGTCGCTGCGCTCCTGAGCCGCCCGCGCGGCGTCCTCGGTGATGCCGGTGAGGTTGGGGTGGGTGCGGTTGAGGATCAGCCCGGTCAGCGGCATCGACTCCTCGGAGAGCCGATCAACGAAGAACGCGGCCTCGCGCAGGGCATCCGGTTCCGCGGCGGCCACCACGGCGAACCGGGTGCCGGGCTGCTTGAGCAGTTCGTAGGTCTTCATCGCCCGGTCCTGGAAACCGCCGAACATCGAGTCCAGTGACTGCACGAAGGTGGCGACGTCACGCAGCATGTCGCCACCGATGATGGTGGAGACACCACGCATCGCCAGGCTCATCGCGCCAGTGACCATCCGGCCCACCCCGCGGCCACCGCCGACGAGCATCTTCATCAGCCGTCCGGACAGGAACGAACCGAGGCGTTGCGGGGCGTCGAGGAAGTCCAGCGCATTCCGCGACGGCGGGGTGTCGACGACGATCAGATCCCAGCGATTGGTCTCCAACAGCTTGCCGAGCTTCTCCATGGCCATGTATTCCTGTGTGCCGGAGAAGGATTCGGCCACGGTCTGGTAGAAGGAGTTCTCCATGATCGCCGCGGCGCGTTCGGGTGTCGAGTATTCGAGCACCATCTCGTCGAAGGTGCGGCGCATGTCGAGCATCATCGCGTCCAGCGTTCCGGCACCATCGACGGCGACCGGTTGCGGGTCGTTGGTGAGTTCGCTCATCCCCAGCGACTGGGCGAGCCGCTTGGCCGGGTCGATGGTCAGCACCGCGACCGTGCGACCGGCCTCCGCGGCGTGCAGCGCCATCGCGGCGGCCGTCGTCGTCTTGCCGACTCCGCCTGCGCCACAACAGATCACCACTCGGGTCTCCGGGTCGGCCAGCACGGCGCCCATCTTCAGGTCCAGTGGCATCATGCCCCCGCTTTCTGCAGCAGATTGGCCAGCTCGTAGAGCCCGCCGAGGTCGATGCCGTCGCCGAGGGTTGGCAGTTCCAGAGTGGGCACCTCGACCTCGTCGAGCTGCGCCTTGGCGACCTGCTGGGCCTGGAGTCGGGAGGCGTGCTCGATGGTCTCGGTGAGCAGTCCGGCGAAGTCGGATTCGGAGGCGTCGATGCCGACCGCGGTCAGTCCCTTCGCCACCGTGGCCGCATCGATGTGTCCCTCGGCGATGTCGTCGATCGAATCGGCGGGCAGATGAATCGGGTTGACGCGGTTGATGATCAGGCTGCCGATGTGCAGATCCTTGCCGCGCAGTTCGTCGACCGCCTCGATGGTCTCGGTGATCGGCATCGCCTCGAGGAGGGTGACCAGATGGATCACCGTCTCCTCCGAGTGCAGCAGCCGGGCCACGCCCTCGCTCTGGTTGCGGATCGGTCCCGACTTGGCCAGGTCGGCCATCGCCTTGGTGACGTCGAGGAAGCTGCCGATGCGGCCGGTGGGTGGCGAATCGACGACGACCGCGTCGTAGACCCGGGCGCCCTTCTTGTCGGTCGCGATGATGCGTTCCTTGACCTTGCCGGTGATGAGCACGTCGCGAAGACCGGGGGCCACGGTGGTGACGAAGTCGATCGCGCCGATGCGCTTCATCGCACGGCCGGCGAAGCCCAGGTTGTAGAACATATCGAGGTATTCGAGCAGAGCGTGCTCGATGTCGATGGCCAGCGCCCACACCTCGCCGCCGCCCTCGGATGTGGCGATACGCGTGTCGGTGGGTGGTAGCGGTGGGCTGTCGAAGAGTTGTGCGATGCCCTGACGACCTTCGCATTCGACAAGCAGAACGCGTTTGCCGTCGGCGGCGAGGGTCAGTGCCAGAGCCGCTGCGACCGTGGACTTGCCGGTGCCGCCCTTGCCGGAGACGAAGTGCAACCGGGCGCGGGCCGCGGAGTCCGGCCAGGAGTTCTGCGCGGTCACGTCCTCGGTGTCCTCACGCAGGGCCGCCGCGGTCACATCGTCGGCCAGATCGTCGGTCCTTGCCGGTGTCGCCCCCCGCGGGCTGTCGCCGGCGCCACCCCCGGCGGTGTGTGTCGTGCCGTCATCGGCAGTATCGTCGACCATCGCCCCACCCTATCCACTGTGGAAGTCCTCGGGAACAAAGCGGTTAGGCTGGCCCCCATGAGTGAAGTCACCACATGGGAGTACGTGACGGTTCCGCTGCTGACCCATGCCACCAAACAGATTCTCGATCAGTGGGGCGCCGACGGCTGGGAGCTGGTCAGCGTGCTGCCCGGACCGACCGGTGAGCAGCACGTCGCCTACCTGAAGCGACCGAAGGGCTGATCGCAGTGGGTACCTGGACTCGACGTCTCGACGAACTGGGAATCGCCCTGCCCACCGCACCGAAGCCGGTGGCCAACTACGTGCCGGCGGTGCGGTCGGGAAACCTCGTGTACACCTCCGGTCAGCTGCCCTTTGTCGACGGCGAGCTGAGTGCGCGCGGCAAGGTGTGCGTCGGTGCCGAGGGCATCGTCAAACCGGATCAGGCCACCGCCGCCGCCCGGCAGTGCACCATCAATGCCTTGGCCGCCGTCGACGGTCTGGTCGGGATCGACGCGGTCGTGCGTGTGGTCAAGGTGACCGGTTTCGTCGCGTCGGCCCCCGGCTTCACCGGTCAGCCCGGAGTGCTCAACGGCGCGTCGGACCTGCTCGGTGAGATCTTCGGCGACGCCGGCGTCCACGCCCGATCGGCGGTCGGCGTGACCGAACTCCCGCTCGGCTCGCCGGTCGAGGTCGAACTCATCGTCGAGGTCGCCGATCAGTGAGCGTTGAGGTCGTCGCGGCGTTGATCCTCGCCGCGGCGGCCGCCGGATGGGTCGACGCCGTCGTCGGCGGCGGGGGGCTCATCCTCATCCCGGCGCTGTTGATCGGTCAGCCCGGCGTCGCTCCGGCGTCGGCGCTGGCCACCAACAAACTCGCCGCGGTCGTGGGTACCGCGTCGGCGGCGTGGCAATACTCCCGTGCGGTGCCGCTGCACTGGCGACGCCTGGCGCCGGTGTTCGCCTGCGCCGTGCTGTGCTCGGGTGCCGGCGCCTTCGTCGCGAGCCGCCTGCCCACCGACGTGTTCACGCCCATCGTGCTGGTGATGCTGGTGGCCGTCGGACTCTTCGTCGCCCTGAACCCCGGCTTCGGATCCGGTTCGGCCACACCACGTTCGCGGGCGTCGATGATCGCCGGACTGGTGATCGCGGGCGTTGTCATCGCCTTCTACGACGGTGTGATGGGTCCGGGCACCGGAACCTTCCTCATCATCACCCTGACCGCGCTGGTCGGGACGAACTTCCTGGAGAGTTCGGCGACGGCCAAGGTGATCAACACCGGCACCAATCTCGGGGCGCTGGCGGTGTTCGCCACGCAGGGCCACGTGATGTGGCTGCTCGGGGCGGCGTTGGCGGTCGGCAACGTGATCGGCGCGCAGATCGGGGCACGGATGGCGCTGGGGCGCGGCAGTGCTTTCGTACGCTGGGTGCTGCTGGCCGTCGTCGTGGTGATGGTGGCGAAGCTGTCCTACGACCTGATCACCGGGTGAGCGGCGGGCGCCACGGGCTACCCGAACCGGCGGCCGGTGTGAGCGCGATTACCCTGGGCGCATGACGGATTCCGGTGTCGGAGCCCCCGACGAACACACCCCGGCGAACGAGCCGGTCTCCCATCCCGCCTACGGCGTGCTGCGCGAGGTCACCCCGTTCGCGTCGGTGCTGCTCTGTGAGAACCCGGGCGTGATGGAACTCGACGGGACCAACACCTACATCCTGCGGGCACCCGGCCACGCCGAATGTGTGGTCGTCGACCCGGGCCCGCCACGTCACAAGAAGCATGTGAAAAACGTTGCGGCCCAACCGGGTATCGCGTTGACGCTGATCACCCACCGGCATTTCGACCACACCGGCGCCATCGATCGGCTGACCAAACACACCGGTGCACCCACCCGCGCCCGGCTGGCCGAACACAGTCGCAACGCGCCGCCGCTGCGCGACCGGGAGATCATCGAGATCGCCGGACTCCGCATCACCGTCCTGTTCACCCCCGGCCATTCCGGTGACTCGGTGAGTTTCCTGGTCGAGCACGAGGATTCACGCGCCGTCCTCACCGGCGACACCATCCTCGGCAGCGGCACCACCGTCATCGACCCCGCCGACGGCAGCCTGCGCGACTACATGGCGTCACTGAACCGGCTCATCGTCGACGGTGCCGACGCGGCGCTGCTACCCGCGCACGGACCCGACCATCCGGCCCTCGAGCCGGTGGCCCGCTTCTACAAGGCGCACCGCGAGGAGCGCATCGATCAGATCCAGGCCGCGCTCGACGAGATGGGCGTCACCGCGCACCAGGCCAAGCCGATGAAGGTGGTCAAGAAGGTCTACGCCGACGTCGACAAGAAGCTCTGGCCGGCGGCCCGGATGTCGGTGAAGGCGCAGTTGGAGTACCTGCGGGGGCAGTGATCACTCCCACCTGTGCCGAAGAACGTGTGCGCGCTGTGCCCAAGAACGGGTGCGCGCCGCACCGCGATGCAGGAGGAAGCGACCAGCGAGCGAAGCGAGTGGCGTCGCTGACGACGAAGAGCGGTGCCTGAGGCGCGCACACACGCGTCGCCGGAGGCGGCGCCAAACTACCGAGCGCGTCTGGCCAGGCGCTCCGAGTCGGCGATCAGCACGCTCTTGCCCTCAAGACGCAGCCAGCCGCGCTGGGCGAAATCGGCGAGCGCCTTGTTCACGGTCTCGCGGGAGGCGCCGACGAGCTGGGCGATCTCTTCCTGGGTGAGGTCGTGGGTGACGCGCAGTGAGCCGCCCTCCTGGGTACCGAAACGTTGCGCGAGCTGCAGGAGCTGCTTGGCGACGCGGCCGGGGACGTCGGTGAAGATCAGGTCCGCGAGGTTGTTGTTGGTGCGACGCAGGCGGCGGGCGAGGACCCGCAGCAACTGCTCGGCGATCTCCGGGCGGTCCTTGATCCAGGCGCGCAGCGCGTCGCGGTCCATCGACACCGCGCGCACCTCGGTCACTGTGGTGGCCGAGCTCGTCCGCGGGCCGGGGTCGAAGATGGACAGCTCACCGAACATGTCCGACGGCCCCATGATCGTCAGCAGGTTCTCGCGTCCGTCCGGCGAGCGACGGCCGACCTTCACCTTGCCGGACAGGATGATGTAGAGCCGGTCGCCGGGTTCGCCCTCGTGGAAGATGACATGCCCACGCGGAAAATCGGCGGGCTGCAGCTGCTTGGTCAACGCCGCAACGGCAGAGGGCTCAACACCCTGGAATATGCCCGCCCGCGCCAGTACTTCCTCCACCAAGGAGTCCCTTCTCACTGTGACAACACCGGGTGCGACCGGATCATCGCACCCTGTGCAACGCTACTCTCGCCATCAGCATAAGTGTTGAATGGGTCACCGGCGTCGCAATGGCGAGCGTGTCCCGAAACGGGAAATATGCGACGACTCAGCCTGCGCGACGGTTGCGGAGTTCGTCCAGCGCGGCCGGCATCCCCTCGCGGGCGAGGGTGTCCACGTGCTCCGGCTCCGCGCCCTCCAGGAATTCCTCGACGTTGTCACGGTTGACCGTGACCTTGTCGGTCCACGCCTGAACCTTCTCCATGCCGAGCGCGAAGAGCATCAGTACAGCCGGGAACAGCAGCACGGCGAGTCCTTGCATGGCCCCAGTAAACACCGGAGGGGTTGCCGACTCCCAACCAGAATGGCCGCGGTGATCGCTTTGTGACCAAAGCGTTGGCGGCGGGTGCGGCGACGCGCGCGCCGATCACTCCGAGCGCGATCGCTAATCTGGACAGGTGAGTGCACGCAAGGCCCCGGGATCGCCGGCACGGATGGCGAAGGTGCCGACCGCCGCAGCGGTGCCGTCGACGAGGTCGGTGAAAAACGAGACCCACCTGGGTCTGGTGCGTCGTGCACGTCGGATGAATCGCGCGCTGATGGTCGCGTTTCCTCATGTGTACTGCGAACTCGACTTCGCCACGCCGCTGGAGTTGTCGGTGGCGACGATCCTGTCGGCCCAGTGCACCGACGTGCGGGTCAATCAGGTGACGCCGGCGCTGTTCGCGAAGTACCGGACCGCCTGGGATTACGCGCAGGCCGATCGGATCGAACTCGAGGAGATGATCCGGTCGACGGGGTTCTACCGCAACAAGGCCAACTCCATCATCGGCCTGGGGCAGGCGCTGGTCGAACGCTTCGACGGCGAGGTACCGCACACGCTTTCCGAACTGGTATCACTGCCCGGTTTCGGCCGCAAGACCGCCAATGTGGTGCTGGGGAACGCTTTCGGGGTGCCCGGCATCACCGTCGACACCCATTTCGGCCGGTTGGTGCGCCGGTGGCAGTGGACCGAGGAGACCGACCCGGTGAAGGTCGAGCACGCGGTCGGCGAGCTGATCGAACGCAAGGACTGGACCGATCTGTCGCATCGGGTGATCTTCCACGGCCGTCGGGTCTGTCACGCCCGGAAGCCGGCGTGTGGGGTGTGCATCCTGGCCAAGGACTGTCCGTCGGTCGGCACGGGACCGATGGACAAGGAACAGGCGGCGGCACTGGTGAAGGGACCGGAGACCGATCATCTGCTGGAACTGGCGGGGATCCGGCCCTGATGACGACCGACCACAGCGACGCACAGGGTTCGCCCGACGCGCCGGAGAGCACGTCCGGACAGACGCCGATCTCCCCGCCCGCGCCGCCGGAGTCCCGACCGCGTGGGTCACGGTTCCCGCCCGCCGCGCGCTGGACGGTGGTGTTCTTCATCGTCGTCATCGCGCTGGTGGTGGCGATCTGGCCGCGTGAGGACGGATCGTCGTCCTCGTCGTCGGAGCAGGTCCGCCCGTCCGGGGCGTTGTCGGCGACCGATCTGCAGGTCGACGACGCGCAATTGGCGCAGGCACGCACCGACGCGGCGATCGCACCGTGTCCGCAGGTCGGCGGTCCGCGGCCGGGTGCCTCGGCGGTGCTGGCCGGGGTGAGCGTGCCGTGTCTGGCCACCGGCGCGCCCTACGACGTCGGGGCGGGGACCCTCGGCAAGCCGCTGATCATCAACATGTGGGCGGTCTGGTGCGAGCCGTGCCGCCGCGAACTGCCGGTGCTTGCCGACTACGCACAGCGCGCGGGAGACCAGGTGACCGTGCTCACCGTGCATGCCAAGGAGGGGGCGGGCAACCCGTATCTGGTGCTGCGATTTCTGACCGAGGTCGGCGTGCATCTGCCGGTCGTCCTCGACACCGACGGTGCGGTGGCCGCGGCGTTGCGGGCGCCACGGGTGTTTCCGTCGACGATCATTCTGCGCGCGGACGGTAGTGTGGCCAGGATCGCGCCCACGGTGTTCGACGATCCCCAACAGATCGCCGACGAGGTGCGGTCGGCGACGGGGGTCACTACGTGAGTATCTTTCACCGCTCCGGCCATTCGGGCAGCGCGGATTCCGGCAGCGCGGATTCCGGCGGCGCGGATTCCGGCAGCGGTAGTCGGGCCGATGGTGGTGCGCCGGAATCGGGTGAGGTTCCCGAGACGGTCGGTCCACTCGTTCCGCGGGAGCAGATCCCACCGTGGATGCGCACGCTGACCGACGACGTCACCGCGGTGCGCGAGCGGGTCCTTTCCCGCGGTGGTGATCGGACGCGTTGGGCCGCGATGCTGGGCCGCAACCGCCGGTCGGCGTCGGTGCTCATCCTGATCTCCGGCTCGTGGGATGCCGATCCGCTGCATCCGGGCGGCCTGCCCGCCGACGCGGAGGTGCTGCTGACCGAGCGGGCGCCGACGCTGCGTCAGCACAGCGGGCAGGTTGCCTTCCCCGGTGGCGGCGTCGATCCGGGCGACGACTTCCCGGTCGGCACCGCCCTGCGTGAAGCCGACGAGGAGACGGGACTGTCGGCCCACGGCGTCGACGTCCTGGCCACGCTGCCCAGCTTCCCGGTGCCGGTCTCCGGGTTCGACGTGGTGCCGGTGCTCGCGCACTGGAGTACGCCGGGACCGGTGTGGGCCGTCGACCCGGGGGAGACCGCCCGGGTGGCCCGGGTGTCGCTGCGTGAATTGCTCGCGCCGCAGAATCGTTTCCAGGTTCGTCGGTCGGTGCTCGGTGGCCAGGTCTACAAGGGGCCCGCGTTCTTCGTCGACGGTCTGCTCGTCTGGGGTTTCACCGGTGGCCTGCTGGCCGCGATCAGTGACGCCTCGGGATGGACGGTGCCGTGGAACGCCGATGACGTCCGACCCCTCGACGAGATGATCGAGCTGGCCGGCAGCCCGCAGCAGACCGGTGCGGCCGCGGTGCTGCCCGCGCATCTGCGCGACCAGCACGACGGGACGGCGACGTGACGTCCTCGACGTGGGTGGACATCGTGGTGATCGCGGTGGCGCTGATCGCGGCGATCAGCGGCTACCGGCACGGTGCGGTGGCCTCGGCGCTGGCCGTGCTCGGGGTCCTGCTCGGCGCAGTCGCCGGCATTCTGCTTGTGCCGCATGTCTATTCGATCACCGACGACCCGAACATGAAGCTGGTGATCACCGTCGTCGTCCTCGTCGGGCTGGTGGTCATCGGTGAGCTCGCCGGGATGATCCTGGGCAGCGCCCTGCGCAGCGGTATCCGGTCACCGGAACTGCGTGCCGTCGACAGCGGCGTCGGCCTGGTACTGCAGGCCGTCGCGGCCGTGTTGGCGATGTGGTTGCTGTCGATCCCGCTGTCGCACGAAGGGTCCCCGCTCAAGCAGGCCATCGACAACTCGGCGGTGCTCGGTGCGGTCGGGCAGGCCGCACCGGCGGGCCTGGAGGCGCGTGCCGCCGACCGCTTCGACGAACTGTTCCAGGGCGAGGTGTTCGACGGGGTGCTGCGCCCCACCACCACGGCCAGTCAGGTCGATCCGCCCGATGCCGCTCTCGCGAATTCGCGCGTGGTCCGGCAGGTCCGCGCGAGCGTGGTGAAGATCGAGGGTGAGGCACCGGGATGCGGTCAGGCGCTCGAGGGCAGCGGTTTCGTCGTCGGTCCCGATCTGGTGATGACCAACGCGCACGTGGTGGCCGGTACCACCACCCTGACGGTGACCCCGGACGGCGGCGCCGCCTACGACGCCGACGTGGTGCTCTTCGACGCCGGCAATGACGTCGCGGTGCTACGGGTCAGCGACCTCGGCGCCGAGCCCCTGGAGTTCGCCGCGCGCGAGGCGGCGACCGGCGACGACGCGATCGTCCTGGGGTTCCCGGAGGCCGGGCCGTTCCGTTCGACGGCGGTCCGGATACGTGGTGTGGGCGAACTGCCGACCGCCAACATCTACCGCAACCGGCAGGTGGTGCGCGAGGTGTACACGGTGCGGGGCGTCATCCGGCAGGGCAATTCCGGTGGGCCGATGATCAATGCAAACGGTGAGGTTCTCGGCGTCGTCTTCGCAACCGCGGAGAACCCGGCCGACGAGACCGGATATGCGCTGACCGCCAACGTCGTCCGCAGTGATCTGGAACGGGCGCAAGGACGCTATGCGCAGGTGCGGACCGGGGTGTGCCTGCGCGAGTGACGGGCCGTCCGCGATGCACCCGGCCGGACCCGCACCGATGCCGCTATGTCCGCGTCGTCCGCAGCAACTCGATCAGATGGGCGTTGAGTGCCCCGGGCTGTTCCTGATGGGCGAAGTGTCCGCTGCCGGGGATCTCGTGGTGGGTGAATTCCTCGGCCCACGTGTGGCTTTCGGCCATCACGTGTTCGGTGATGAACGGGTCGTCGGCGCCGCGCAGCGACAGCGTCGGGATGTGCAGTCGCCGGTGCATCAGGCGCATGAACCTGATGCCCTCGGGCCGGAACTGGGAGCGGAATGCCCATCGCTGATACTCCAGGCCGGAGTGCGCGACATAGGGGATCTGGATCGCCGAACGGTTGCGGGTGATCGCCTCGGCGTAGTCGTCGGTGCGTTTCCAGGCCGCCCCGGCGCGCCGCCCGAAGTAGCGGCCGACGAAGGCGCCGTCGCGTCGGGTCAGCCGTGACTCGGCGTAGCGGGGAAGCTGATTGACCAGGAAGCCGGGCAGGAACGACGATCGCAGATCGGTGCGCAGGAGTACGTCGTGCCGCAGCGATCGGGGATGCGGTGAGGCGATCACCGCGATGGCCGAGACCACGCGGGGATGCAGGGTGGCCGTCGCCCAGCACACGAGGCCGCCGTCGGCGTGCCCGACGAGGGTGGCGCTGGTGTGGCCGAGCGCGCGGATCAGCCCGTTCGTGTCGCCGGCGAGCGTCCAGCCGTCGTAACCGCGTGGCGGTTTGTCGCTGTCGCCGTAGCCGCGCAGGTCCACCGCGACGGCCCGGAAACCGGCCTGCGAGAGCGCACCCAACTGGTGCCGCCAGCTCCACCAGAACTCGCCGAACCCGTGTAGCAACAGCACCAGCGGGCGGTCGGCGATCGGTTCGTCGACCTCGACGGCATGGAACCGGAGACCGTTGGCCCGGACGTCGAGGTGACGCCAGACGCCGGGCAGCCGCACGCTCGACGGGTCGGGCGCGACCACGGTGTCAGCCTTCGCGGGCGGGCGGGATGTCCGGATGGTCCGTGGCGACGGCCGCCTTGGATCGGTCGGTATGCACCGACGACGACGGCAGGACGGTCTGGATCTCCTTGACGGAGGCGATCGTCTTCTTGGGCCCGCGGACCTTGCGGAAGAACAGGTATCCCGCGATCGCCACGACGATGGTGATGAGAATCAGCAGTCCCAGCACGATCAGGTAGGCCGCCCAGCGCGGCAACCACACCGCGATCAGCTCGGCGAGGAAGATGAAGAAGAACAGGCTGGCGTAGAGGGCGGTCACGCCGGCGACGATCAGTGCGCCGGTACCGGCACCGGCCTTCTTGGCCTCGTCGACGAGTTCCGCCTTGGCCAGTGCGACCTCGGAACGGACCAGCGTCGACATGCTCGCGGTCGCGTCCTTGACCAGGTTGCCGATGGTCGGCTCGCCCTTGGGGCCGAGATCCGCGTCCGACAGCGGGATCGCGGGGACCGGCCGGCTGCTCGGTGCAGACTGGCCGTTGTCGTTTCGGCTCACAGCATCCTCCGTCTCTGGGGTGTGTGGGTTATGTTGCCATGCTGCCCCGCGTCGGGGTCGATGGAGTGTCGCGCTCGGACCCGAACGCGAGCGAGCGGCGCCCCGGGCGGGGAGCGCCGCTCGCTGCGGGTGCGACCACGTGGTGCGCTGTTGTTCAGGCCTTCTTGGCGCGGATGGCCTCGAAGACCGACGGGTCCACGAGGGTGGAGGTGTCGCCGAGTTCGCGGCCCTCGGCGACGTCCTTGAGCAGCCGTCGCATGATCTTGCCCGAGCGGGTCTTGGGCAGTTCGGGCACCACGTTGATCTCACGGGGTTTGGCGATGGGTGAGATCTCGATCGAGACCTGCTGGCGCAGTTCGGCGATGAGGACCTCGCCGGTGTTCTCGACCCCCTCGCGCAGGATGACGAAGGCGACGATGCCCTGGCCGGTGGTCTCGTCGGCGGCGCCGATCACGGCGGCCTCGGCGACCCCGGAGTGCCCGACGAGCGCGGATTCGACCTCGGCGGTGGAGATGCGGTGCCCGGAGATGTTCATGACGTCGTCGACGCGTCCGAGAACCCACAGGGCGTGATCGTCGTCGTAGCGGGCGCCGTCACCGGCGAAGTACCAGCCCTGCTCGGCGAAGCGAGACCAGTAGGTGTCGCGGTAGCGTTCGTCGTCGCCCCAGATTCCGCGCAGCATCGACGGCCACGGCTTGTCCAGGACGAGGTAGCCCTGCTCGCCGGCGCCGACCGGGTTGGCGTTGTCGTCGACGATGGTGGCGCTGATACCGGGCAGCGGGCCCATCGCCGATCCCGGCTTGGTGGAGGTGACGCCGGGCAGCGGGGAGATCATGATGGCGCCGGTCTCGGTCTGCCACCAGGTGTCCACGATCGGGGCCTTGTTGCCGCCGATCACGTCGCGGTACCACTTCCACGCCTCGGGGTTGATCGGCTCGCCGACCGAACCGAGCAGACGCACCGAGGACAGGTCGTGGGCGTCGGGGATCTCCCGGCCCCACTTCATGAAGGTGCGGATCAGCGTCGGGGCGATGTAGTAGATGGTGACGCCGTAGCGCTCGATGATCTCGAAGTGGCGATGTTCGTTGGGGGAGTTGGGGGTTCCCTCGTAGACGACCTCGGTGGCGCCGTTGGACAGCGGACCGTAGACGAGATAGCTGTGCCCGGTGACCCAGCCGATGTCGGCGCCGCACCAGAAGACGTCGCGGCCTTCCTTGTGGTCGAAGACGTAGTGGAAGGTGTAGGACGCCTGGGTGAGGTAGCCACCGGAGGTGTGCACGATGCCCTTGGGCTTGCCGGTGGTGCCGGAGGTGTACAGCAGGAACAGCGGGTGCTCGGAGTCGAAGGCCTCCGGCTCGTGTTCGGGGGATTGTTCGGCGACGGTGTCCTCCCACCACACGTCGCGACCCTGGACCCACGGCAGATCCGGATCGTGGTTGGTGCGGCGCACCACGATGACCTTCTCGACCGACTCCGCGGCGTCGTCGCCGGTGCCGAGGGCCTCGTCGACGGCGGCCTTCAGCGGGGCGGGCTTGCCGCGGCGGTACTGGCCGTCGGTGGTGATGACGAGCTTGGCCGACGCATCGTCGACCCGGGAACGCAGGGCGCCGGAGGAGAATCCGGCGAAGACCACCGAATGGGTCAGACCGAGGCGGGCGCAGGCCAGCATCGAGATCAGCGCCTCGGGGATCATCGGCATGTAGATGGCCACCCGGTCACCGGCGGTCAGGCCGATCGCGGTGAAGTAGTTCGCGGCGCGGCACACCTCGTCCTTGAGCTGGGCGTAGGTGATGTCGCGGGAATCGCCGGGCTCACCCACCCAGTGGATGGCGACGCGATCACCCTTGCCCGCGGCGACGTGGCGGTCGACGCAGTTGACCGACACATTCAGCTTGCCGCCGACGAACCACTTCGCGAACGGGGCGTCCGACCAGTCGAGGACCTGGGAGAAGTCGGTGTCCCAGTCCAGGCGCCGGGCCTGCTCGGCCCAGAAGCCCAGGCGGTCGGACTCGGCGCGGTCGTAGAGTTCGGCGGTGCCGTTGGCCTGGGCGGCGAACTCCTCCGACGGCGGGTAACCGGGAACGGTTTCGGATGCGGATGTGGTCATCGGATTGCATGGCCTTTCGCTGGTCGGCAACGGATCGCGGATGGCCGCCGCGCGTGACGAGGCGACCGTGGGGAACCTATTGTGAGGGTAGTCACGTTGGATGGCCGTTGCAGACACCCCCGACCACTGCGCGCGACGAATGGTGGGTGGCGTTCGGTGAGCGGCGCCCGGTCACCGTCGGGTGGGCGCCACGGGTAGGGTTCGAGCACGTGACCGCCGATCCGCTCGCCCCGCTGGCCGACCTGCCCGGGGTGAGCGCCGCCGCCGACGCCGCGCGGGACGCGCTCGCGGCCGTGCATCGTCATCCCGCCAATCTGCGGGGCTGGGACAAGACCGCTACGGAGGCATCGTGGCGTGCCGGGCGGTCCTCGGCCGCGATCGACGGCGGCAGCGTCGAGTTGCGCCGTGACGGCGACTTCGACGATCCGATCCTGGCGGGCGCGATGCGGGTGGCCCAGGCCCTCGACGGCGACGCCGCCGACTCGTTGACCGCGATCTTCCGCCGCGCCCCGGCGCAGGCCTTCGCCCGGCTGCACATGCTGGCCGCGGCCGATCTGGTCGACGATCCCGACGACCTCGGCCGGCCCCGCGCCGGTGCCGAGGTCGCCGACCGGCTGGACCTGCTGGCCCAGCTGATCACGGGCTCGACGCGGGTGGCGGCTCCGATCCTGGCCGCGGTGGTGCACGGTGAGTTGCTGAGTCTGGGGGCGTTTCCGACCGCCAACGGGGTGGTGGCGCGCGCCGCGTCACGGTTGGTCTGTATGTCGACGGGCCTCGATCCGCACAATCTGGGCGTGCCGGAGGTGACGTGGCTGCGGCGGGTCGCCGACTACCGGGTTCTCTCGAAGGCATTCGGCACCGGCCGCCCGGAGGCGCTGGGGGAGTGGATCATCTTCTGTTGCGAGGCATTGAGCGCCGGTGCGGCCGAGGCGAGGTCGATCGCCGACGCCGCGCGTGCCGGTTGAGTGAAGGCTCCCGATTGTCGTTGACAGCGGTCTGAATCTCGTTGACAGCGCTCGCTTCTTCGCTGACGGCGCTCGGAATCTCGTTGACGGCGCTCGCTTCTTCACTGACAGCGCTTGTTCTCCCCACACAACACTTTCTCCCCACACGACACTGCGGGCGGCGCCCTCGTCTTCGACGAAGGTGCCGCCCGCAAAGCACGGACTCAAGCTACCAAGCGTGCTTGGTGGGTTGTGTTTACCGCCTCGGCGATTGACCTCGGCTATGCAAGCGAATTCTGTTCCGGCGCTGCCAATCTCGTCCCATCACGACGTCATCCGTGGATTCCGTCGGCGCTGTCCGAGGGTCGGGGCGCTGCCATTCCATCTTCGTCACATGGCCTCAATGTCGCAGGCGCACAACACTTGTGCCGTATGCGGCTTGCTCCGCGTGGGTACTTGCCGCCCGTGCTGGGAAGGCTCGGGATGGGGGCTCGATCCTTCTCTTCCGAGTCGAGCGTTGCCTTCCGAGGTTCCGTAAGACCTTTGTACACCGTGACGCCGATCACAGCAAGGCTCAAGCGTGTCAACGTTCGGTGGAGTTCTCGTAACCTGCGGTTCGTGCTGGTAGGCAACAACTTCCGGTATTCAGATGGTCACCGGGGGGAGGCGCGGCGTACTCCCACCCCGTAGCCGACGGCCGCTCCGACGCCGACGACGAGTGCCGCCGCGAGGACCGGCGCCGCGGCGGAGGCGGCCGACGGCTCGGTCTCCAGTGCGAAATCGTAGATCGGCCAGCCGTGGCTTTCGGCGTGCCGACGTAGCGCGCGATCTGGGTTGACCACACGCGGATGGCCGACGGATTCGAGCATCGGGACGTCGGTGATGGAGTCGGTGAAGGCGTAGCTCTTGTCGAGGTCGTAGCCGTACTCGGCGGCCACGCTCTCGATCGCCGCGCGCTTCTCCTCGCCGTAGCAGTAGTAGGTCAGTTCACCCGTGTAGTGACCGTCGTCGTCGACTCGCATCTCACTGGCCCGGACGTGGTCGACACCGAGCAGGGCGCCGATGGGTTCGACGATGTCGCGGCCGGATGCGGACACCAGGACGACGTCGTGACCCTGGTCGTGGTGCAACGCGATGAGTTCGGCGGCGCCGGCGTAGATCAGCGGTGTGACGACCTCGTCGAGCGATTCGGCCACGATTCGCTGCACCTGGGTCGCATCCCATCCGCGGCACATGGTGGTCACGTGGCGCCGCAGGCGTTCGACGTGGTCGGCGTCGGCCGGGGAGAGGGCGAAAGTGAGCTGGTTGTAGGCCGACTTCATCAGAGTTCGGGTATCGAGGAGTCCCCCGTGGAAGAACTCGCGGCTGAAGGCGAGGATGGACGATTTGGCGATGACCGTTTTGTCCAGATCGAAGAAGGCTGCGACGTCCGGCCCGGGCGTGAGTGGGCGGCCATCGCTCATCGTCGGATGATACGACTCCCGACTACGCTATAAGTCGACTTCGGTCATCTCGCGCGTTGCGGTCGGCGCAGTGCCCCGTTCCAGTCGGTAAACCCGCAGGCAGTGAGACGAAAGCGCGACGTTGTGTCGGATGTCGATCACGCTTGCGGACAGCGATCGAGGGTGTATAGTCGGAAGTACCCGGTCTTCGGACCGGTGCCTTTCAGCCCGACCCCCCGGGGCTGAAACGCGATGACCCCGGCCTCCTCCCCCCCTGGCCGGGGTCGTCCTCTATCTGGGGCACGTTTCCCCGAGTAACACCGAGCGACTGTGCACAGTCAGCGTGGTTTCCACAGATCAGTGCGTCAATCCGTCTGGGTCCTCGGCGTCTGCCCGGGATTCGGTCACCATGACGGCATGTCCGACTCATTGCTGGCCCTCGTCGACCCCGCCCTGTGCGACGACGTCGCCCGATGCGCCGCCGCCGCCGGTTACCGCCTCGTCGTGGCCGACCCGCACCTGTGCCGCGCCGAGTGGCTGCGGGCCCGCGCGGTCGTCGTCGATCCGTCGGCGGTGGCCGTGCTCGGCAACACCGCCGTCCCCCGACGGCAGGGTGTGCTGCTCGTCGCCGACGCGCCTCCGGCAGCGACCACGTGGCGACTGGCCATGGATCTCGGCGCCGGTGATGCCGCACTCCTGCCCGCCGACGAGTCCCACCTGGTCCGACGGCTGACCGAACTGCGGGCCCCGCGTCAGGCAACCGCCGGGGCCACCGCGCTGATGGCGGCACACGGCGGTGCCGGGGCCTCGGTGCTGGCCGCCGCGGTCGCCCTCGCCGCCGGCGACGCAGGCGAGGAGGTGCTGCTTCTCGACGTCGACGAGTTCGGCGGCGGTATCGATTTGCTGCTCGGCATCGAAGACCGGCCGGGTCTGCGCTGGCAGGACCTCGCGATCGATGCCGGCGCGGTCAACGGGCAGGCGCTGCGTCATGCGTTGCCGAAGGCCAACGACCGCCTGTCGGTGCTCACCGGTCGCCGCGACGACGGCGCGCCACTGACCGCCGACGCGGTGCTCGCCACCGTCGATGCCGGCCGCGCCCACGGCGACCTGGTGGTCGTCGACCTGCCACGCACCGACACCGACATCGTGCGCGGCGTCATCGAATCGGTGGATCTGGTGGTCCTCGTCGCCACTCCGACGGTGTCCGGGTGCGCCGCGGCCCGCCGGGTGGCCGACAGACTTCTCGGCGATGCCGCCGACGTGGGGCTGGTGATCCGCGGGCCGTCGCCGGGCGGTCTGCGGCCCGCCCAGATCGCCGATGCCGTCGGTCTGCCGCTGCTGGCGGCCTTCCGTCCGGATCCGAGACTGCCCGGTCGCGTGGAAGGCGGACGGCTGCAACCGGGTTCGCGTAGCCCGTTGGGGCGGGCGGCGACGGCGGTGTATCGCGCCGTCACTGTTGCCGACCACGGGCCGGCGTCGGGTCCCGGCGTCCGAACCGCCGTTGCCGGTCGGTTCGCCCCGCCACCCGCGGCCGGTGATCGGTCGGTCGCATGAGGGCGGCACACGCCGACGAGGCGCTTCTCGATCGGGTACGTACCCGGCTCGCCGCCGAGAAGACCGAGGTGACCGCGGCGGTCATCGCCGACGCGATCCGGGCCGAATCCGGCGGGGTGCTCGGTGACACCGACCTGCTCGCGGTGCTGCGTTACCTGCAGACCGAACTGACCGGCGCCGGTCGTCTCGAGGAACTCCTCGCCGAACCCGACATCACCGACATCCTCGTCGTCGGGCCCGACCGGGTGTGGGTCGACCGTGGAACGGGACTGGCGCTCACCGGTATCCGATTCGACGACGACGCCGCGGTGCGTCGCCTCGCCGGGCGTCTCGCACTGAGCGCCGGCCGACGCCTCGACGACGCCCAACCGTGGGTCGACGGGCAACTGTCGAGCCTGGGACGTCGTGGCTACACGGTGCGGCTGCACGCGATGATCCCACCGCTCTCGGCCGACGGAACCTGCCTGTCGCTGCGCGTGTTACGCACCGCCAGTATGGGATTCGATGCACTCGTCGACGCGGACGCCATTCCGGCCGACGCCGCCGATCTCCTCCGCGGCATCCTCGATGCGCGGTTGTCCTTCCTCATCGTCGGCGGCACCGGCTCGGGTAAGACGACCCTGCTCGGCGCGCTCATCGAGCAGATGGCCGACACCGAGCGCATCGTCTGCGTCGAGGACGCCCTGGAGTTGACGCCGACGCATCCGCATGTGGTCCGGCTGGTCGCACGAACCGCGAATGTCGAAGGTGCCGGCGAGGTCCCGGTGCGGGTGCTGGTGCGGCAGGCGTTACGGATGCGGCCCGATCGCATCATCGTCGGTGAGGTGCGCGGTGCGGAGGTGATCGACCTGCTCACCGCGCTCAACACCGGGCACGACGGCAGTGGCGGTACGTTGCACGCCAATTCGACCGCCGAGGTGCCCGCACGGATGGAAGCGCTTGCGGCACTGGGCGGAATGGGGCGCGCGGCACTGCACAGTCAGCTCGGTGCCGCGGTCGATGTGGTGATCGGCGTCTCCCGACGAGCGGACGGCACCCGGGGTATCGCGGAGATCGGGATGCTGCATCGGGAGCCCGACGGACTCGTCACGATCGTCCCGGTCTGGTTGTCCGGCAGCGGGATCACCGACTATCACCCACGGCTCCGCGATCTGATGGCACGCCGATGACGCCGGTTCTTCTCGCGCTCGCGTGCGCGGTGCTGTGGTCGGGTCGCCCTCGTGCCGCACACCGACTGCAACGCATCCGACTCGCGTCGCGGTCGTCGGTGCCCGCGCTCGTGCGGTGGCCGATCGTGGTGCTCGGTCTGGGTGCCGTGGCGGTGATCGGCGGTGTCGCGCCGGTGATCGCGGCGGGCATCGTGGCCGGGGTGGCGTGGTGGCTGTCGCGGCATCGGCGCCGGATCGCCGAGCGTGCGCACCACCGCGATGAACTTCTCACCGCGCTGACGTTGATGATCGCCGAGCTGTCGGTCGGCGCACCACCGGCACGAGCATGTTCGGTTGCCGCACAGGAGATGTCGACGGGAACCGACGGTAGGAGCACCGTCGCGGCGGCGTTGTCGGTGCTCGCCGGACGGGCCGAACTGGGCGGCACCATCGTCGTCGACGCCGATGCGGGTACCGATGACGAGTCGTGGAACCGGATCGCGATCGCCTGGCAGACCGCGGACCGATACGGACTACCCCTGGCCGAACTGCTGGACTCGGTCCGCGCAGATTTGGTGGAGCGCCGCGGGTTTGACGATCGCACCAGGGCCGGACTGGCCGGTCCCCGGGCGACGGCATCGGTTCTCGCGGTGCTGCCGCTGCTGGGTATCGCGTTGGGGCAGGCCACGGGTGCGCGTCCGGTGCAGATCCTGACCGGCGGTGGGCTCGGCGGGGTGTTGCTGGTGGTCGGTGCGTCGTTGGTGGCCGCCGGGCTGGTGTGGTCGGAACGGATTTCCGACAAGGTGATCACCCGATGACCACGATGGTGATGCTGTGTCTCGCCGGTGCGTGCTGGTGCTGGCCGGAGCGTCGATGGGTCCTCTACCGGGTCGTCGACATGCCGGTGCGCAACCGTGAGCCCCGGTGGCTCGGCGCCGCCACGCGCCCCGACGATCCCTTCGCCGTCGCGGCAACGCTGGATCTGCTCGCGGTCTGCCTGCGTGCCGGATTGCCTGTGGCGGTGTCGGTCCGGGTTGCCGCACAAAGTGCCCCGACGGGTGTGGCGCGCCCCCTGGCCGCAGCGGCCGAACTGCTCTCCCTCGGAGCCGATCCGCAGCAGGCGTGGGCACCCGCATCCACCTCCCGCCCTGATCGCCGATGGTGGCGGCGTCGTCGCAATGATTCCGCCGCAGCATGTTTCGACGAACTCGCCACCCTGGCTCGGCGATCGGCGCGGGCCGGGTCGGCGCTCTCGCAGGGTGTCACCGACCTCGCCGGAACCGTCCGGCGTCGGGCGAACGACGATGCCCTGGCGCGCGCCGAACGCGCCGGCGTCATGATCAGCGGACCGTTGGGCCTGTGCTTCCTGCCGGCCTTCGTGTGCCTGGGCATCGTGCCGGTCGTCGTGGGTCTCGCCGCGCAGACCCTCGGCGGGATCTGACCCTAGCCTCGAGAAAGGAATCGACGTTTCTCCCGCCAATCGCCGAGCATGCGCCGCTGCTGGAAGCGCAGATCGGTCCCGACCTCACCGGGGGTCACGTCGGGGCGTCGTAACGCACGTGCGACCGACCCGGCCAGGGCCGTGACGGGCATCATCTCCGCCGGTCGGCGGACCCGGTTGTAGATGTCGGCGAGGATCGACGCGTAGCCGATGTCGGCGCCGGCCTGGCGATACAACTCGTATTCGAGTGGGGACGGTGGCAGGCCGGAGGCCAGGAAGTTGGTCCACTGATAGACATCGATGCATTCCCGTTCGCGTCGTCGTGACCACATCCGGGTCGCCCGGTCGAGGGCCGCCGGATCGACGCCGTCACGCCCGGCCAGCACCGGTGCGAGGTACTCGCCGAGCAGCCGACCGTAGTGCAGGCCGTCGCGAATGCCCTGGGCGGTCACCGGATCCTTGAAGTGTCCGGCGTCGCCGGGCAGCGCCCAGCCCGGTCCGCTCGATCGGCGGAAGTAGGATTCGATGCCCACACACGAGCGCACACTCGAGCGCAGTTCGCAGCCCTGCAGTCGACGTGCCAACCCGGGCAGCGCCTCGATGCCACGCAGATAGGCGTCGTGGGCCCGGCGTCCGCGGAACTCGGGGATCAGGTCGATCGGAGGCTGCAGCAGGCACAGCAGATCCCCGCCGTCACACGGAAAGGCGGTGCCCAGCAGGCGGTCGACGCGCCACTGCGAGGCTATGTGCCGCAAGTCATCTCGATCGTCGGACCAGTAGGCGTAGTAGCACGCCCGTCCGCTGGGTGCGACGAGGGTGGGCCTCGCTGCACCGACGAGGGTGGCGACGAGACTCTTGCGTCCGTCCGCGCCGATGACGACGGGGGCACGCACCTCGTGCACCGCGCCGTCGTCGTCGGTGTAGACGAGCCCGGCCACCCGACCGCCGTCCCACACGAGATCGGTTGCGCTGCAACGTTCCCGGATCTCCGCGCCGGCCGCGCGTGCGGTGTCGACGAGGGCACGGTCGAGGTGGGTGCGGCGCACACACATCGCATAGTCGATACCGGACACCGGTGAATAGGGCGTCTGCCAACCGAGGTCGCCGAGCGAGGCCTGCGCCAGCGGCATCCGCGGGGCGCCGATCGCGGTGACAGCAGGTAACGCGCCGAGTGCGGCGATCTCGGCCATCGTCGTCGGCCACAGCAGATGGGTGGACAGGGTGTCGGACGGGAACCGGGCGGAGTCGATGGCCAGCACCCGAAGTCCGCGCTCGGCGCGGGCGGTGGCGGTGGCCGATCCGGCGATCCGCGCGCCGACGACAACTGCGTCGAACTGCTCGACGGCAGAGTCCATCGATGTTCCTCTCCGTCGACCCCCGACATGCAGTCCGACACAGAGTCAGGCGACGTTATCCCTGCGTATCGCATGTGTCAAGGCGGGCGGTAGGATCTCGGCATGGGCTCGGTGACGAGAACACACAGCGGGCACGGACCCCGCCGCCGGGCCGAGATCACCCGCCGCGTCCTCGACGCCGTGGAAGAGCTGTTGAGCTCCGGCGAACGATTCACCGAACTCCCGGTGCAACGGATCGCGGAGCACTCGGGCATGTCGCGCACCAACTTCTATCAGTACTTTCCCAACAAGAGTCACCTGCTGATCCAGGTGGCCGAGGTGGCGTCGGCGAAACTGTTCGCCGCCCCGGCATCGTGGTTCGCCGACGACGCATCACTCGATGCCGCGTCGCGGGCGTGGAGTCGGCGGTCGCCGCGATGATCGCCGAGACCCGAGGACACTGGCCGCTGATGCGTGCGGTCGCCGAGGTCGCCGCGTACGACCCCGAGGTGGCGGAGTTCTACCACGGCCGGATCGGGATGTTCGTCGACTACGCATACGGGAATGTCGCCCGCTGGCAGGCCGACGGCCGGGTCGATCCGGTGGTCACCCGGGAAGCGGTCGCCGCCATCACCTGGATGGTGGAGCGCGCCGCGACCCAGCACATCATGATGGTCGGGGACGACACCTCGGGGGACGCGGCGGTGGCCGCGGCGCAGGCCCGGATCATCTGGCTGACGATCACCGCCGGCCCCGAATGACGGTGCGGTAGAGAATTACTCGGTGTGCTCCGAAATTTCTCGGGGATTCGTGGAACCGCGGCGCCCTGCGGTGCGTCCAATCCCGTGAATCAACCCGACGATCGAAGGGACCACCCCATGTCACCTCACCGCAGATACCGTCAGACCCGCGACTGGATCACCGTTCGGACGCTGCGCCTGATCAGCGAGGACGACGCGATGAGCACCGCCGAATACGCCATCGGCACCGTGGCTGCGGCGGCCTTCGGTGCGATCCTGTACACCGTCGTCACCGGAGGTGACATCGTCTCGGCGTTGACCGGCATCATCAACAAGGCGTTGTCCACGTCGGTGAACTGAATGTCTCTGCAGGAAAGCAGAATTCGACGCCGGTGGCCGCGGCGGCTGATCACCGGGGAGTCCGGGATGGTGACGGTCGAAGCGGCGTACGGGATCTCGGCGATCATCGCGATACTGATCCTGGGCCTCGGGGTCATCGGTGCGGTCGTCACCGAGATCCGGTGCACCGACGCCGCTCGCGAGGTGGCACGACTCACCGCCTCCGGAGATGCGCAGGCACGTTCGGCGGCAACGGATCTGGTCGGTGGCGATGCGCGGATCTCGGTGACCACGACCGATGTCCGGATCGTCGTCGAGGTCACCGACGGCGTGCCGATGCTGCCGGGCGTGTCGATGACCGCCCGCGCGGTGGCCGTGCCGGAGCCCGACGGCTCCGATCAGGTGGAGTTCGCACCCGGGGTTGCTCCGTGACCGGGGTTGCACCGTGACGGCGGCATCGCGGCGTGGTGGGCTCGGCGCCGGTGTCGTCGCCGACGAGGACGGCTATGCGACGGTGGTGGCGGCCGGGGTGATCCTCGCCGTGCTGACGGTGCTGCTGATGGTGGTCTACGTCGGGGCGTCGGTGGTCGCTCGGCACCGCGCCCAATCCGCCGCCGACCTCGCGGCACTGGCCGCCGCCGTCGATCAGGTGGGCGCCGCCGCCGATCCGTGTGCGTCGGCACGTGAGGTGATCGCCGATCAGCGAAGCGGTGCGCAACTGAGGACGTGCGGGCTCCGGGGAGGTGATGTGGTGGTGGAGGTCGTGGTCCCGATCGAGTTGGGCGTGTTCGGGTCCCGGGAGGCCGGTGCGGCGGCACGTGCCGGTCCGGTGAGTTGAGGGCGGGCACGCGTCGGCGTCACCGGGTGGCCGCTGACGCCGCACGTCTGGCGGCGACGGCCGACGCCGCGGTGATCAGTGCCGCCACCAGCCCGAACGCGAGCAGCACCAGCCAGGCCGCCCGGGCGCCGTCGAGCAGGTCGGCGTGCGCCGGGCCGGTCGGATCGGTGGCGTCGGCGCGGCTGTCGTGGCCGGCGATGTGCAGGGTGAGGGTCACGACGGCCACACCGATCGCGACGCCGACGTTGCGGAACATCGAGATCAGTGAGCCGGCGGTCCCGGTGCCGCGTGCGGTGGCCGCCGACATGACGGCGGCGTTGTTGGCGGGCACGAACACGCCGAGTCCCACGCCGAGCGCGACCAGTGCCGGGACGATCCAGCCGAGCTCGATCGGATGGGTCGCCAACGCGACCAGCGACCCGAGCATCACCACACACGCCACCGCGGTGCGCGTCGTGTTACCGGCCCATGCGTGCAACCACACGGTCGACGCGACGGTGGCCACCAGGAATCCCGCGGGCATCGCGAACAGGATCACGCCGGTCTCGCTCACCGATCTGCCGAGGGGGACCAGGATCTGCGGTACGAGCACGGTGGGAGCGATCAGCAGGAGGTAGCTCACCAGGGCGCCGAACGCGCCGATCGCGATCTGCGGGGTGCGCATCGTCGGCGGATCGATCAGTGGGGCGGCGGCATTCTTCTCCCGATGCCAGAACGCCGGCACGGTGAGCAGGGGACTCGCCAGCAACGCGAGGGAGGCGGCCAGGCCCAGGGGAAGGCCGGAGAGTCCGGACAATCCGATCAGCAGGCCGACGGCGACCAGGGCGAGCAGAAGCGTTCCAGGCCAGTCGAATCGAGGCATGCGGCGACGGGCCGGTCCCGGCGGGAGGAGGATGAAGGCCGACCCCAGCGCGAGAAGCCCGATCGGCACGTTGACCCAGAAGATCGACCGCCAGCCGAAGGCGTCGACCAGGAATCCGCCGCACATCGGTCCCAGCGCCAGGCCCGCCGACTGCATGGCCGCCTGGACGGCGAGCCCGTCGCGGAGCTTGTCCTTGGGCATGTTCTCGGTGACCATGGCGATCGCATTGCCGGCGATCGCCGCTCCGCCGGTACCTTGCAGGACACGAAAGGCGATGAGGGACAACAGATCCGGGGCCACACTGCAGAGCAGTGAACTCACCGTGAACACCGCATACCCGTAGAGGTAGAGCGTCTTGCGGCCCAGGCCGTCGCCGAGCCGGGCGCACGGCGCGACCAGCGCGACCACCGTCAGCACGTAGCCCACCGACACCCACTGCACAGAGGCGAGGGAGGCGTCGAACGAGCGCTGCAGGGTCGGCAAGGCGAGTGTGACGATGCTCGAATCGAGCTGAACCATCAACGCGCCGAAGCTGATACCGGCGACGGTGTACCAGTACGACCGGGGTGATCGGTCCACCCAGGCGGGCCGTGCGAGCGTTCTCCAACCCGCGCTCGGCGGGGCACCCTCACCGACGTTCATGAGCGGTCATTGTGCCCGAGAACGCGGTCATTCGGCCATGCGACGATGCCCCGACCCGCGGCGCCCCTCCCGCCGCCACGACGATTCGTCCGGTGGAAGGAATCCGCGGCACTTCGCGTGCACCGTCGCTCCCGGCACTGCGACACTGGGCCGCATGTTCTCCGCGCTCCCACGACGTCCCACGCGACGCCCCGTCGTCGTCACCATCGGGATGGTCCCGGCGCTGATCGTGGCGCTGACCGCCTGCCACTCCGGCACCGATTCGGCATCGGCGGGGTCGGCGTCGCCGGTCGTCGTGGTCACCGAAACCGCCACCGTCATCGTTCCACCCGGCGGCGGCCCCCCGACGACGATCACCCCGACACCGGCCGCCCAGACCCCGACCGGCGGGGGTGGCAATGCCACGCAGACCGCGACCACCCCCGCCGTCGACACCGCCGCCTACGCCGGTGACTGGATCGGCCACACCCGGCAGATGACGCTCAATCCCGACGGCAACGGCACCATGGAGGTGTTCAGTGGTGCGTCCAACGGCGAGACCTGGACGGTCACCTGGCGTGGCTCGGGATCGGGCATCGCGATCACCTTGGTGAGTCAACAGTCATCGGTCGGGTCCGGCAGCGGCGGATCCATGTACGCGGGCGCGACGTACAGCGCAACCCTGCAGACGGACGGCGACGGCGTGCGCTACCTGGCCATGACCGGCTTCGGGGATGCGACGAACACGGTCGCCTGGTGTAGCGAGCGCTATGGCCGATCACTCGAGTGCGGCGCCTGAAACCAGAAGCTCCTCACCCGCGCGCCCCTCACCCGTGCGCCTCGTCGCCCACCACGATGCGTTTCGGGTACACCCGTACCGAATGCATGGGCGCGAACCAGACCTGCCCGAAGTAGACCGATGCGTCGCCGCGGTAGGCCAGCTCGAGCGGGGTGTCGCCGACGGCGGTCCGGATGCGGGGGCGGACCGCCGCGACGAACGGCGCCCAGTGCACCACCTCGCCCTCGGTGAGGAATCCGCCGGCCGCCGCCCACGTCTCACCGCTCTGCTCGTCGACGGTAGCCAGGTACACCTCGCCCAGCGACGGGCTGATGCGGGGGCCGACCATCGCGCTCTGCAGATACCAGTGCGCGGAGTCGACGAACTCACTGTCGTCGTGGCGAACGGCGGTCCAGGCGTAGTGGATGTCGAGCGCGTCGAGGGCCTCGTCCTCGGAGAAGAACACGTCGCTCTCGCCGATCGTCGGCGGCAGACGATCCGGCTCCTGCGTCGGACGGGCCAGGAGGTAGTACACCGGGCGCGCCCGCAGGATGGTCCGCGACGGTGTGCTCCGCCGGGAATCCCTGTCGTGCATTCGACCAGTATCACCGAGAACTCGCGGGTAGTCCCGTCACACACCGGAATTCGCGATCGTGCGGGCACCCACAAGGGATCGTCAATCGGTGCGGCCGGTGTCCCGAAACATCCGCTGAACAGCGCGTTTCGGCGTCGATGGTCGGCTCAGTCCGGCGATTGCAGCAGCCGGCCGATCAAGGTCAGGGTGGCGACGGCTCCGGCCTTGTCCAGGGGGTCGTTGCCGTTGCCGCACTTGGGGGACTGCACGCAGGAGGGGCATCCCGACTCGCATCCGCACCCGGCGACGGCGTCGCGGGTCGCGGCGATCCAGGTGGCGAACGCACCGAAACCGCGTTCGGCGAATCCCGCCCCACCCAGGTACCCGTCGTAGACGAAGACGGTCGGTAGTCCGGTGTCGGGATGAAGGTTGGTCGACAGTCCGCCGATGTCCCAGCGGTCGCACGTGGCGACCAGTGGCAGCAGCCCGATGGCCGCGTGTTCGGCGGCGTGCAGCGAGCCCGGCAGGCGGGTGGCGTCGACGCCGATGTCCTCCAGGGCCTCGGGGTCGAGGGTGTACATCACCGCGCGGGTGTGCAGAGTCTGGGGCGGCATGTCCAGTTCCACCGCGTCGAGGACCTCCCCGGACAGCAGCGTCCGCAGGTAGCCGACCACCTGGTGGGTGACGTCGACGTCGACGAGCGCGGTCCGCAGTGGTCCGAATGACTCCTGCGACAGCGTGTCGGTGATGGTGATCGCGTTGGTCTCGCGCGCCGACGTCGTCCAGTCGGGTTCCTCCGGGTGGGCGAGTGCGAGGCCGTCGTCGAGGGCGAGTTCGTCGACGACGAAGGTGCGTCCCTGATGGATGTGGACCGCGCCGGGATGCACGGTCGCCGGTGCCCGTCCGGCGTCGACGGTGCCGAGCAGTTCCGACGTCGTCGCGTCGACGATGAGGATCTGTCCGCCGATCCCGCCGCGGATGTCGATGTCGCCGTGTGGGTCCACCCCGGGCGCCGGATACCAGCCGGCCGCGCGGCGGCGCAGCAATCCCTGCGCGGCGAGCTCGGCGACCGCGTCACGCGCACCCCAGCGTTCGATCTCGGTGTCCTGCAACGGGTATTCGGTGGCGGCGCACAGCAGGTGCGGTCCGAGGATGAAGGGATTGGCCGGATCGATGACCGGTGCCTCCACCGGGGTGCCGAGCAGCGCCTGCGGGTGGTGGACGAGGTAGGTGTCGAGGGGATCGTCGCGGGCGATCAGCACCACCAGGGCGTCACCGGAGGTGCGTTGACGCCCGGCCCGGCCGGCCTGCTGCCAGAACGATGCGACGGTGCCCGGATATCCGGCGATGATGACCGCGTCCAGGCCGCTGATGTCCACGCCGAGTTCAAGGGCGTTGGTGGTGGCCACGCCGACGAGGTCACCCTCCGAGATCGCCGCCTCGAGGCGGCGCCGATCGTCGGCGAGGTAACCCGCCCGGTAGGCGGCGATCTTGTCCACCAGTTCAGGAGCGCTGTGCGACAACAACTTTCGTGCACCGAGGGCGGCGATCTCCACGCCCCGGCGGCTGCGGTGAAAGGACAGTGTCCGCGCCCCGTCGATCACGAAATCGGCGAGCAGTCGCGAGGATTCGGCTCCCGCGGAGCGTCGTACCGGTGCGCCGTTCTCGCCGGAGATGCCGGGCAGGAAGTCCGGCTCCCACAGTGCGACGGTGCGCTCTCCACGCGGCGAACAGTCCTGCGTCACGCCGACGGCCGGTTCGCCGATGAGCCGCGACAGGGCGGCGCCCGGATCGGCGACCGTCGCGCTGGCCGCGATCACCGTCGGATCAGACCCGCACGCCCGTGCCAGACGCAGCAGGCGCCGCAGCACCAGGGCGGTGTGCGACCCGAACACGCCTCGGTAGTGGTGACATTCGTCGATCACGATGTAGCGCAGATGACGGAAGAACTGGCGCCACTGGCCGTGCACCGGCCCGGCCGCCGTCGGTGTGCCGCGGGCCAGCACGCCGGTGAGGATACCCAGATGCAACATGTCGGGGTTGGTGAAGATCCACCGGGAATGGGTTCGGGCCCAGTGCCGGATCTCGGTGTCGGTGTCGCCGTCGTAGGCGCACGGCGCGAGATGGGAGAAGGCGGCCCGCCCGGCGGTGACCGCGGAGACCGCCCGGATCTGGTCGGCGCCCAATGCCTTTGTGGGAGCGAGGTAGAGGGCGGTGGGGTGCGGTTCGTTGAGCATGGCGGTCAGGATCGGCAGTTGATACGCCAAGGATTTTCCCGATGCGGTGCCGGTGGAGATGGCCACGTGACGTCCGGCGCGGGCGTGCTCGGCGGCCCGCACCTGGTGTGCCCACGGCCGCTCGATGCCGTTGTCGGCGAACGCCGATCGGACCTCGTCGGGCACCCATTCCGGCCAGTCGGCGAAAGTCGCTGTGCGCGAGGGGATGACGGACAGGTGAGTGAGGGGACCAGAGTCCGTTTCGGTACCGGCGAGGCAGCGGCGCAGGAGCTCGGTTCCGTAGGTGTGCAAAGTCATAGAGCGTGCATCGGGTCGTGTCCGCGCCTCGCCGACGTCGCAGAGTTTCGCTGTCGGACGGGGATTCGAGACCGGATCGATATGTTCCTCACTGGCGCGGGGTCTGCTCAGATGTTACCGACAGATTCCATCTGCTTGAAATCGTCCACATTTTCATTCGTCGTGGTTGCTGTGACTATCGCTGGCGCCCCGAACATGATTGACTATGTGCGGCCGCAGCTTCTCTCGGTACATCGTCACTGCGGTGTTCGGGGGAATCGGGTTGCAGCCGTGGTACTGAGTTTTACTCCTACGTGGGTGGTGTCCACCCATCCGGCGGGGCTTCTTCGAGGTATGGCGGTCAGACCGGCCACGGTACGGGGCCACCCCGTACTTGACAGTTGGCATGATGTAAAGGAATGCAGTAATGGCACAGGGAACTGTGAAGTGGTTCAACGCGGAGAAGGGCTTCGGCTTCATCGCTCCTGACGAGGGGTCCGACGACGTGTTCGTCCACTACTCCGAGATCCAGGGATCCGGTTTCCGCACCCTCGAAGAGAACCAGCGCGTTGAGTTCGAGGTCGGACAGGGCACCAAGGGCCCGCAGGCGACGGGCGTCCGCGCCGTCTGAGCCGATCTCGCGGAAACGCGAACAGGCTTCTCAAAGAAACCGCTCCCGTCCTGATATCAGGCCGGGAGCGGTTTTTCGTGTCCGGGCAGTAATGTCGGTGGCGTGGGCCAGTTGGCGTTCTTCTCAGCCGAGACCGATGAGCCGGTGGTGGCCGATCTCGCGGGTCTGCTCGCCGGTTGGGGCCAGACGTCGTCGACGCGGTCGGGAACCCGGGTGTCGGTGGTCGTCGGCGCACGCTGGCGTGCCGACGCGATCGTCGACGAGATGCGCAGCACGGGACTCGACGCCGAATCGATCACCTCGGACGAGGGCTCGCCGATCGCGCGCACCTCGATCTGTCACGACCTCGACGTGCTGCACCGCGCGTGGTCGACCGGCGCGGTCAAGACGATGCCGACCGGCTGGGTTCCCTCACCCCGGGCGCTGCGGTTCTGGGCACTGGCCACCGGACACGGTGATCACGGTCAGTATCTGCTCGGACTGGACCCGCACTGCCCGGAGTCGCACGCGGTGCTGGCCACCGCGCTCATGCGGGTCGGCATCGCGCCGACGCTGGTCGGGACCCGCATCAACACCCCGGAGTTGCGGGTGTCAGGGCCGCGTCGGCTCACCCGGCTGGCCGAATACGTCGGCCGCGGCCCCGCGGGCGCATCGGCCGGCGACTGGCCCGGCGACCTGTCCTGACCGCCCGGTCAGGTCACGGATCGGTGACGGAACGCGGTGTGGCCCGGGCGGTCGTCGTCGGTGTGACCGAACCGCCCGATGTAGTCTGACCAGCGGATTATCGGCCCCAAGACCGTCCATTCGGAATGTCCGGCGTGCCCCTGCGGGAATTCGGATGTGCAATTGACGCTATTAATAAGGTACAAACCCCACTGACGGATACCAGAACGGTTCTCTTCTACAGTGCAGGTGACCGCGCAGGGCAACACCCGCCGGCGACACCCACCGAAGCGAACAGTTCGAAAGCGAAGGACCCGCGTTGGCCGAGACCAGCACCACGACCCCCACGAGTGGGAAGGCGATCCGACGACTCGTGATCGTCGAGTCGCCCACCAAGGCGCGCAAGATCGCCGGGTACCTCGGGTCGAACTACGTGGTCGAGTCCTCCCGCGGTCACATCCGCGACCTGCCCCGCGGCGCGGCCGACGTGCCCGCGAAGTACAAGGGTCAGCCGTGGGCGCGCCTGGGCGTCAACGTCGACGACAACTTCGAGCCGCTCTACGTCGTCTCGCCGGACAAGAAATCGACCGTCACCGAACTCAAGTCCCTGATGAAGGACGTCGACGAGCTCTACCTCGCCACCGACGGTGACCGCGAGGGGGAGGCGATCGCCTGGCATCTCCTCGAGACGCTCAAGCCGAAGATCCCGGTCAAGCGGATGGTCTTCCACGAGATCACCGAACCGGCGATCCGCGCCGCCGCCGAGAGCCCGCGCGACCTCGACATCGATCTCGTCGACGCGCAGGAGACCCGCCGCATCCTCGACCGCCTGTACGGCTACGAGGTGTCCCCGGTGCTGTGGAAGAAGGTCATGCCGAGGCTGTCGGCGGGCCGCGTGCAGTCGGTGGCCACCCGCATCATCGTCGAACGTGAACGTGAGCGGATGGCGTTCGTGTCGGCGGAGTACTGGGACATCGACGCCACCATGGACACCGGTGCCGACTCCGACTCGACCCCGCGCACCTTCACCGCGCGCCTGGTCTCCGTCGACGACGCCCGCGTGGCCACCGGTCGTGACTTCACCCCCAAGGGCGTGCTGAAGAAGACCGACGGTGTGGTTGTCCTCGACCAGCAGCGTGCGACCGCATTGGCCGCAGCCCTCGACAACGCGGCGATGCAGGTCACCTCCGTCGAGGAAAAGCCCTACACGCGTCGTCCGTATGCGCCGTTCATGACCTCGACGCTGCAGCAGGAGGCCGGCCGCAAGCTGCGCTTCTCCTCCGACCGCACGATGCGTATCGCGCAGCGGTTGTACGAGAACGGCTTCATCACCTACATGCGTACCGACTCGACCACGCTCAGCGAGTCGGCGATCAACGCGGCCCGCGCACAGGCACGAGATCTGTACGGCGACAACTTCGTTCATCCGACTCCGCGTCAGTACACGCGAAAGGTCAAGAACGCCCAGGAAGCCCACGAGGCGATCCGGCCGGCCGGTGAGAGTTTCCGGACCCCCGGACAGGTCGCCGGGCAGCTCGAGACCGACGAATTCCGTCTGTACGAACTGATCTGGCAGCGCACCGTGGCCAGCCAGATGGCCGACGCCAAGGGCACCACCCTGAGCCTGCGCATCAGCGGCACCGCGACCAGCGGTGAGGTCGCCACCTTCGCGGCGTCGGGCCGTACCATCACCTTCCCGGGCTTCCTGTCTGCTTACGTCGAAACCGTCGACGATCAGGCCGGCGGCCAGGCCGACGACGCCGAGAACCGGCTGCCGCAACTGCGAGAAGGTCAGGCGCTCACCGCAACCGAGCCCTCCGCCGACGGGCACACCACCAACCCGCCGGCCCGCTACACCGAGGCCTCGCTGGTCAAGGTGCTCGAGGAACTCGGCATCGGCCGGCCGTCGACGTACGCGTCGATCATCGGCACCATCCAGGACCGCGGTTACGTCCTCAAGAAGGGCAACGCGCTGGTTCCGTCCTGGGTCGCGTTCGCGGTGGTCGGACTGCTCGAGGCCTACTTCGAGAGTCTCGTCGACTACGACTTCACCGCCTCCCTCGAGGACGATCTGGACCAGATCGCCAGCGGTCAGGAGAACCGCACCCGCTGGCTCACCGAGTTCTACTTCGGTGACGATGCGGCTGGGGGACAACATGATTCAGAAATCGCGAACTCCGAGATCGCCAAGCACGGTGGGCTGAAGAAGCTCGTCGGGGTCAACCTCGAGGAGATCGACGCCCGCGAGGTCAACTCGATCCGGCTGTTCGACGACGAGCAGGGACGTCCGGTGTACGTCCGGGTGGGCCGCTTCGGGCCGTACCTCGAGCGCAATGTCGCCGCAAGCCCCGACGCCGAACCGGATCTGCAGCGCGCCAATCTGCCCGCCGACATGACCCCCGACGAACTGACCCTCGCGGTGGCCGAGAAGCTCTTCTCGACCCCGCAGGAGGGTCGCGTGCTCGGCGTCGATCCGGCCTCCGGCCACGAAATCGTGGTCAAGGAAGGACGTTTCGGCCCGTACGTCACCGAGATCCTGCCCAGCGACGACGACGGGGACGACGGTGACGGGGGATCGTCGGGCGCGCCGGCCACCATCCCGGCCGGCCCGACCCCCCGCGACGGTGGTGCCGCCGACGGCGACGTGGTCCCGCTCGACGAGACCCCGACCGGGGGTGGCGCCTCGACCACCACGGCCACCAAGACCGCCGCCAAGAAGACGGCTCGCAAGACCGCGAAGAAGGCCGCCGGCCCCAAGCCGCGGACCGGCTCGCTGTTCAAGACGATGGACGTCGCCACCGTCACGCTCGAGGATGCACTGAAGCTGCTGTCGCTGCCGCGGGTGGTCGGAACCGACCCGGAATCCGGTGACGAGATCACCGCGCAGAACGGCCGGTACGGGCCGTACCTGAAGAAGGGCACCGACTCGCGGTCACTGACCAGCGAGGATCAGCTCTTCACCGTCACCCTCGAGGACGCACTCAAGATCTACGCCGAGCCCAAGCGTCGCGGTCGGCAGGCCGCCGCGCCGCCGCTGCGTGATCTGGAGCGCAACGACGAGGTGTCCGGCAAGCCGATGGTGATCAAGGACGGCCGCTTCGGCCCGTACGTCACCGACGGCGAGACCAACGCGAGCCTGCGCAAGGGCGACGAGGTCGGCACCATCACCGTCGAACGTGCCATGGAGCTGCTCGCCGATCGTCGCGCCCGCGGTCCGGCCAAGAAGCGCACCACCAAGAAGGCCGCCGCGAAGAAGGCCCCGGCCAAGAAGACCGCCGCCAAGAAGACCGCTGCGAAAAAGACGGCGGCCAAGAAAACGACGGCGAAAAAGACGACGGCCAAGAAGACGGCCGCCCAGAAGACGCCCCCGGCCGACGGCTGACCGAGCCGGCTGCCCGGAACAGACCGGCCTTATCGCTGCACGTGCCGCTACTGCTGCGGCGTCTCCACGAGCGGTCGCGCCAGCAGCGTCTCGATACCGCGTCCGCGCAGTTCGACGCCCTCGCCGATCTCCCAGTGCTCGGCCTCGCCCTGGGAGGCGAGGAACACCGCACGCGCCGAACCGAGCACGCGGGCCGGTTCATCCTTGGCGAGTTCGGTGAGCCGGGCGGCCTCATTGACGGGGTCGCCGATCACCGTGTACTCCAGTCGCTGCTCCGACCCGATGTGGCCGGCGATCGCCTTGCCCGCCGACACCCCGATGCCGATGTCGGTGTCGCCGAGGGTCTCGTAGAGTTCGGCGCGCAGTTCCCGCGCCGACGCCAACGCTCGGCCGGCGAAGTCTTCGAGGTCGAGCGGGGCACCGAAGATGGCCAGCGCCGCATCACCCTGGAACTTGTTGACGAACCCGCCGTGGCGGCCGACGACGGCCACCACCACCCGGAAGAACTCGTTGAGCAGGTCGACCACCTCGCGAGGTGGCCGGTTGACGGCCAGCCGGGTCGAACCGACGATGTCGACGAACAGGACGCCGACGTAGCGTTCCTCGCCTCCGAGTTCGGTACCGGTCTCGATGGCGCGGCGGGCCACGTCCTCGCCGACGTATCGGCCGAACAGGTTGCGCAGTTGTTGCCGTTCGCGCAGGTCGGCGACCATGTCGTTGAACCCGGCCTGCAGCAGCCCGAGGTCGGAGCCGTCGTAGATCTTCACCGCGGCGTTCAGGTCGCCCGCGGAAACCTTCGCCTGCGCGCGCCGCAACTGTTTGATCGGATCGTTGATCGCCGCGACCACCCGGAAGATCGCAAGCACACTGAATGCCAGCGAGGCCAGCGCCATCCACAGGATGGGTCGGAGCAGCCCGGTCGCATCGGTCTCGATGAAGTGCAGTCGCTGCATCGTGATCAGGCCGACGATGACGGCCATCGGGGCGACGACGCTGATCACCCAGAAGACGGTGATGCGGGTGGTGACGCCGGGGGCGATCGCGTTGTCGGGATTGTTGGCCATCGCGGCGACGGTGATCGGGCGCAGCACCTTCTCGAACTGCAGGAAGCTCAGAACGCAGGTCACCAGGGCGCCGATGACACTGGCCATCGCGACGATGAACGCATCGCGCCGCGAGACGGTGAGGTTTACCACGGTGAACAGGACGCCGCCGATCAACCACATGCCGACGTTCACCGCCGACAGCAGCATCGGCAGCTGGAGGGCGCGGCGTCGTGCCCCTTCGTTGTCCAATCGGGTGCGTCGCCGATGCCAGATGAGCACCGGCAGCGACAACTGGATGCTCAGCAGGGCCCCGACGATCATCGCCACCACCAGGTACACCGCGAAGATCGCCTGGTTGACGGCGGTGATCTCGTCGAGCCGGAACGAGTCGCTGGCCGGCATGCCGAACCGCAGGAATGCGAAGGTGAACAGGGCGCCGACGAGGTTGGCGCGCAGCATGTCGAGGGCAAGGATCGGCCACGGGGTGTGGACCAGCCATTTCCCCGTGTGAATGGCCTTGGACAGCCATGACCGACGTTGCACCACGTCAACCACGGTAGCTGGCTGCTTGCAATTGTTAAACGCGATTGGCCGGGACAGTACTGTCCCAGCTGCGGTTTAGGCTGGCTGCTGTGACAAATGTCTTTGACCGCATGATCGGACAGTCGGCCGTGGTCGCCGACCTGACCGACGCAGCGCGCGCTGCCCGCGGGCTGGCGAACCGCCTCGACGAGGCGGCGATGGGGTCGGTGTCGATGTTCTCGGACGAGGCGGACGCGGGCGCCGACGCCGCCCTGGATGCGGGTGCGCGTGCGTCGATGACCCATGCCTGGTTGTTCACCGGGCCGCCCGGCAGCGGCCGGTCGGTGGCCGCGACGTGTTTCGCGGCCGCCCTGCAATGCCAGGACCCGGACGTCGTCGGCTGCGGCGAATGTCGTGCGTGTACGACGGTGATGGCCCAGACCCACGCCGACGTCCGCAACATCGTCCCGCAGGGATTGAGCCTGTCGGTGGACTCGATGCGCGAGATCGTTCAGGTGGCCTCTCGGCGCCCGGGCACCGGCCGTTGGCAGATCGTCATCGTCGAGGACGCCGACCGGCTCACCGAGCAGGCCGCCAACGCCCTGCTGAAGGTGGTCGAGGAGCCGCCGTCGCGGACGGTGTTCCTGCTGTGTGCGCCGTCGGTCGATCCCGAGGACATCTCGGTGACCCTGCGCTCGCGCTGCCGACACGTGCCGCTTGCGACGCCGTCGACCGCCGACATCGAACGGGTCCTCATCGACCGTGACGGCATCGACCCGCCGGCCGCGTCGTGGGCGGCCGCGGTGTGCGGCGGTCACATCGGCCGCGCGAAGCGGCTCGCCACCGACGCCGACGCGCGTGCGCAACGCGAATCGGCGTTGGGGATCGCCCGTGCGGCCACGCGAGATGCGACGGCCTACAAGGCCGCCGAGGACCTCGTCCGGTCGGCGGAGACGGCGGCCAAGGCGATCAGCGCCGAACTCGACGAGGCCGAGACCGAAGAACTCAAGACCGCATTGGGTGCCGGTGGCACCGGCAAGGGGACCGCCCGGGCCCCGCGCGGCAGCGCGGGTGCGCTCAAGGAGCTGGAGAAGCGGCAGAAGTCACGGGCCACCCGGGTGGGGCGCGACGTCCTCGACCGTGCGCTGGTCGACCTCGCGGCGCTCTACCGGGACGCGCTGGTGATCTCGATGGGTGCCGCGGTGACCGCGATGCACCCGGACAAGACCGACGACATCACCCGGCCGATGGCCGCCTATGCCAGCCCAGAACAGCTGTTGCGCTGTGTGGAGGCAGTGCTGGACTGCCGGGAAGCGTTGGAGGTCAACGTCAAACCGAAGTTCGCGGTGGACGCCATGGTCGCCCGGATCGGGCTCGCGATGCGCAACCCGGGTACGACGTAGGCCGTCCGACGCGCCTGGGTGGGGCGGCGTCGGTGGGACCCCGCAAGGGGTTACTTAGCGGTAATAAGCGGGCAATACCGACCTTCTAGCGTGGCCTCGCATGGCCCCAGTTCCGGCGCGTCCACTCGGTACCGGTCTCGACATCACCGGTCTGACGAAGACATTCGCCACCCGCTCGATCCGCGGATCGAGTTCGGTCACCGCATTGTCGGAGATGTCCCTGCAGACCTCCGAGGGAGCGTTCCTCTCGCTGCTCGGCCCGTCGGGGTGCGGCAAATCGACGGTGCTGCGCATCCTCGCCGGACTCGACGACGCCACCACCGGCACCGTCCTGATGAACGGTCAGTCGCCGTCGGAGCTGCAACGCAACCACCAGCTCGGGATCGCCTTCCAGGACTCCGCCCTGCTGCCGTGGCGCTCGGTCGAATCCAACATCAAACTCCCGCTGCAGGTGGGCCGGATGCCCAAGGACGACGCGCTGGTGGCCGACCTGATCGAACTCGTCGGTCTCACCGGATTCGAGAAGGCCAAACCGGCGATGCTCTCGGGCGGGATGCGTCAGCGCGTGTCCATCGCGCGCGCCCTGGTGGTGCGCCCGACCGCGCTGCTGCTCGACGAACCGTTCGGCGCGCTCGACGACATGACCCGCCAGCGTCTCAACATCGAACTGCTGCGGATCTGGACGGAGAAGCCGGCCACCACGCTGATGGTCACCCACGGTATCGCCGAGGCGGTCTTCCTGTCCGACGTCGTCGCGGTGATGAGTCCGCGGCCCGGTCGGGTGATCGAGATGGTGCCGATCGACCTGCCGCGCCCACGCACCCCCGAGATGATGCGCACCCCCGAATTCCATGCGCTGCACGACCATTTGTCCGGTCTGTTGTTTGGGGCCAAGCCCGCCGGCGGTGACACCGGTGCCGGCGAGACCGCCATAACCGCCGGGGCCGCGCATGAGTAGCGCGGTCGTCGAGCGGGCCGCGACCGGCCGCTGGGGTCGGCTGGCACCCGACCGGTGGGCCGCCGGTGCCATCGGGATCGTCGGACTCATCGGCCTCTGGTGGCTCGCCGGTGCCCTCGAATGGTTCAACGGCACCATCCCGACGCCCTGGGCGGTCCTGGCCGCCATCGGGGATCGGGGACTGCAGTTCTACGTCGACAACTTCTCGGCCACCATCTCGCTGGCCTTCCGCGGATTCCTGTGGGGCAACGGGCTGGCCATCGCGTTGGCGTTGTTGGTGATCATCATCCCGCCCGTCGAGGGGCTCGCGACACAGCTGGCCATCATCTCCTACTGCACGCCGATCATCGCGGTCGCGCCGATCATCCAGGTGGCCTTCGCCGAGGTGCAGACGATGATCGTGTTCCTCGCCGCGATCTCGGTGTTCTTCACCACCATGATCGGCACGCTGTCCGGCCTGCGGTCACCGCACCGGGGCAGCCTCGACCTGGTGCGGGTGTACGGCGGCGGACGCTTCGCCCAGCTGTGGTTCGTCCGATCGGTGGCCGCACTTCCCAATACTCTTGCCGCACTCAAGATCTCCGCGCCCGCGGCGGTGCTGGGTGCGGTCCTCGGCGAATTCCTCGCGATGCCCGAGCAGGGTGCCGGGCCCGCGATGATCATCGCCCAGCAGGCCGGTGACATCCCACAGGTGTGGGCGATCGCGCTGCTGTGCGGCGTGGTCGCAGGCATCGGGTACGCGATCATCGCGGTGATCGCGCGATTCGTCACCCGGTGGTCCACCGGGACGGCGGTGACGCGATGAGTGTCGGCGCATCGAGTCTGTGGACGATCGCGAAGTTCCTCGGATCGCTGGTCCTGTCGTTCGTGCTGATCCTGGTGATCTGGTGGCTGTTCCTGCTCGCCTTCCCCGACATCGGGCCGATCATCGGCCGCACCCCGAGTGACGTTCTCGCCTACCTGTTCACTGATCCCGACGCCGGGCAGAACCGCCAACAGATCACCGATAACCTCTGGATCACGTTGCAGGACTCCGCAATCGGATTCGTCACCGGAATGATCGCGGCGCTGGTGGTGGCCGCGGTGTTCGTGGTGTCGCGGCCCGCGGCGCAGACCTTCATGCCGATCGCGATGCTGCTGCGGTCGGTGCCCCTCGTCGCGATGACCCCACTGATCACCATGATCGTCGGACGCGGTGTGGCGGTGGTGGCGGTGATGGGCGGAATCGTGGTGTTCTTCCCCGCCCTGGTGATGATCATGACCGGATTGGCCGCCGCTCCCAAACACCTCGACGACGTGGTGGCCGTCTACGGCGGAGGTCGCTGGACCGCGTTGCGCGTCTCGGCGATCCCGTCGGCGGTGCCGTCGCTGTTCAGCGCTGCCAAGGTGTCGGTGCCCGGTGCCATCATCGGTGCCACCGTCGCCGAGTGGCTGGCCACCAATAAGGGGTTGGGAGCAACTCTGCAGCAAGCACTTCCGGCCGCGGCCTACGACGAACTGTGGGCCTCGGTGCTGGTGATCACGGTGTCGTCGATCGTCATCTACGCCATCGTCGGCGTGATCGAGACCGTCGTGCTGAGCCAGATGGGAATGACGCCGGCCTGAGATGACCACGACGGTGGGCGATACGAAAAACCATGCAGGGCAACGGCGCTCTCGCTGACACCGGAGAACAGACAACCGGAGAATGCTCGGCGGATCACCGACGTCCGCCGGGAGGGGAGAAGGAACAATGACACGACACCACACGCCCGCCCGGGGTTTCGATCGCCGATCGTTCCTGCGCTACTCCCTGATGGCGGGCGGTGCGGCCGGGGCACTGGGTGTCACAGGGGCCCTCTCGGCCTGCAGCAGCGGCAGTTCCGACACCGGGGGCGCCTCGTCGACCAACCCCAAGGTGCAACTCTCCTGGCAGAAGAACATCGAATTCGCCGGTGAATACTGGGCTTTGGAGAAGGGGTACTTCGAACAGGCAGGACTCGGCACCCCCGAACTGCTCACCGGCGGCGGCGCCGGAACCGGCGTGGAGACCGGCCTGACCTCGAACAAGGTGTGGATCGGGATGACCGCCCCACAGCTCACCGCGCCGGTCATCCTGCAGGGCGCCGCCCTCAAGACCGTCGCGGCGACCTTCCAGAAGAACCCCTTCTGCATCGTCTCCTCGGCCGGCGCGCCGATCACCACGCCACAGCAGATGGCCGGCAAGAAGATCGGTGTGCAGGCATCCAACGAGAACGTCTTCAAGGCGCTGCTCACCGCCAACGGGATGACCGAGGCCGACGTCCAGAAGATCACCGTCCAGTACGACCCGACACCGCTGACCAAGGGTGAGGTCGACGGATGGGTCGCCTACGTCACCAACGAGCCGATCACGTTGGCGGAGTCCGGTTTCGCCAATACCAACTTCCTGTTCGCCGATTTCAACCTGCCGCTGGTGGCCGAGACGCTGGTGGTGCGGCAGGAAACCATCGACAACGAACGCGACAAGGTGAAGGCCTTCCTCAAGGCCGATATTCAGGGCTGGTACGACGCCGTCGCCGACCCGGCCGGATCGGCGAAACTCGCCGTCACCAAGTACGGCAAGGACCTCGGACTCGACGAGGCCGAGCAGACCAAGGAGGCCACCGCACAGAACGGTCTCGTCGTCTCCGACGACACCAAGGCCAACGGCCTGCTGACCATGACCGACGCGCTCATCGACCAGAACATCGAGGCGCTGGCCAAGGCGGGATACACCCTCACCGCCGAGCAGATCTTCGACATGTCGCTGATCAAGGAGGTCTACGCGGAGAACCCCGACCTCAAGCGGGCCTGACCGGCGGCGGCCGCGCCCACGGGCATCTCCCGGGGCCGCGGCCGCCGGCTCTTGTACCCTGGACGGCGAGTATCGGCCGGAGAATCCGGTGCCGCGGTCGGCGAGGAGTGAGCATGTCGGACTTCATCAACAAGATCAAAGAGGACGCCAAGGCGATCGGCGCGGCGATCGACAACGAACTCACCGTGCTCGAGGGCGTCCCCGGTTACGACCCGCTCGCCGACGAATCGTCGGACGAGGGTGACGAAGCGACGACCGACGCTGCCGCCTCCGACGCTGCGGCCTCTGACACGCCGTCCGATGACACCGAGGGCGGCGGCTCGCCCGCATAGGCGTCACTCGTGCCCAGCCTCTTCGTGCGCGCCCTGCAGGCGCACCAGTGGATCTACGAGCACTCCGGTGGCCTGATCGGGCATCGGCTGTTGTTCGGCAATCCGACGTTGCTCCTGCACATGACCGGCCGCAAGACCGGTCAACCCCGCACCACCGCCCTCACCTACGCCCGGGACGGGCAGGCCTACCTCGTCGTCGCGTCCAACGGCGGATCACCCCGTCCGCCGGCGTGGCTGGCCAACCTCAAGGCCATCCCCGAGGTGGAGATCCAGGTGGGTCGCAAGCACATTCCGGTGACCGCCCGCGCCACCTATCCCGACGACCCCGACTACGCCCTGCGCTGGGAGATCGCCGACAAGGTGAACGGTGGCCGGTACGCGCAGTATCAGGCCAAGACGAGCCGGCCGATCGCGATCGTCGAGTTGATGCCGCGCGGGTAGCGGACGAGGTCGGGGAGCGTGCCGTGGGTCAGACGCGCGCCCGCGCCCGCTGACGGACCGGATCCGGGTACGGCACCGCATCGATCAGTGACTTCGTGTACGTCGCCGTGGGATGGGTCAGCACCGCGCGGGCGGTGCCCTGCTCCACCAGCCGGCCGTCCTTGAGGACGGCGACCCTGTCGGCCACCTGCTCGACGACGGCGAGGTCGTGACTGATGAACAGTGCGGCGAAGCCCAGATCGTGCTGGAGTTCGGCGAAGAGTTCGAGGACCCGCGCCTGCACCGACACGTCGAGCGCACTGGTCGGTTCGTCGGCGATCAGCAACCGCGGTCGCAGGGACAACGCCCGGGCCAGGGCCACCCGCTGCCGTTGACCACCGGACAACTCGTGTGGCAGTCGACCGGCGAACGAGCGCGGCAGGTGTACGGCGTCGAGGAGTTCGTCGACGCGGTGCAGTTGCTCGGTGCGGGTACCCACGCGCTGGATGTCGAGGGGTTCGCGGATCGACTCGGCCACCGTGAATCTCGGGTCCAGCGAGGCCGTCGGATCCTGCGGCACGAAGGCGATGCTGCGACGCAGTTGCTGCAGACGAGACTTTCCGACGGTACCGATGTCGTGGCCGTCGACGATGATGCGACCCGATCTCGGGGCGACGAGACCTCCGATCGCGCGGCCCAACGTCGTTTTCCCGGAACCGGATTCGCCGACGACGCCGAGCACCTCGCCGATCCCGACGGTGAGCGACACGCCGTCGAGCGCCGTGTGCGGGGCCTGTCCGAGTCGTCCACGATGCACCACGGTGAGGTCCTCCACCGAGACGATGGGTGTGTCGTCCGGGGCGGCCGCCTCGGATTGTGCACTCGGCGTGCCGTAGTCGCCGTCACCCTCCGGAAGTCGGGGCACCGCGGCGAGGAGTTGTCGGGTGTAGGTCTGTGTGGGGGCGGCGAAGATCTGGTAGACATCGCCGCGTTCGACGACCTCGCCGAACTGGACCACCACGACGCGATCGGCGATGTCGGCGACCACACCGAGATTGTGTGTGATGAGCAGGATGCCGGCGTCGATCCGATCACGAAGGCGCACCAGCAGATCCAGGATCTCGCGCTGCACGGAGACGTCGAGTGCGGTGGTCGGTTCGTCGGCGAGCAGCAGTGCCGGATCGTTGGCCAGCGCCAGCGCGATCACCACCCGCTGTTTCTGCCCACCGGAGAGCTGATGCGGGTAGTAGCCCACCCGGGCCTGCGGATCGGGGATCTCGACCAGTGACAACAGTTCGACCGCTCGTCGGGCGGCGGCTCGCCGGGTGATCGACGTGTGCGCCCGAAGTGCTTGCTGCAGTTGCCAACCGATCGTCTTCACCGGGTTCAGAGCGGTCTGCGGTTCCTGGAAGATCATCGCCACGCGCGCACCTCGGATGGCGGCGAGTTCCTTCTGCGGCCGACCGAGGACCTCGACGCCGTCCACCTTCACCGAGCCGGTGGCATGTGCGGTGTCGGGCAGCAATCCGATGGCGGACCGCGCCGTCATCGTCTTGCCGGAACCCGATTCGCCGACGAGGGCGACGATCTCGCCACGGTCGACGCGCAGACTGATGTCGGAGACCGCCGGGCGGGGGTAGTCGAAGGTGATGCGCAATGCATCCACCTCGAGGGCGGCGGTGGTGCGACTGTCGTTGGTGGTGGTCATGTCAGTACCTCCGGCTGCGCGAAATCGATTGGGAGATCAGGTAGAAACCGAGAACCAGAGCCGAGATGACGATCAGCGGGCCGGCCGAGAACCACGGATTGGTCTCCAGGTAGCCGTTGCCGGCCGCGAGGATCGCACCCAGCGATGGCGTCGGCGGGGTGACCCCGATTCCCAGGAAGCTCAGTGCGCCTTCGACGAACACCGCCAGGGACAGCGACAGCGCGAACTGCACGCCGAGGGACTCCACCGAATTCGGCAGGACGTGCCGGCGCAGCACGTACGGTGTGCTGGCGCCGCTGACGCGGGCCGCCTCGACGTAGGGCAGTTCGCGGACCTCGAGAACCGCGGTGCGGGTCAGCCGGCCGAAGATGGGGATCTCGGCGACCACGATGACGATGCCGATGGTGGTGGCGCCGGGGGAGAGGACCGCGGTCAGTGCGATACCGAGGATGAGTGCGGGGAAGGCGAGGATGACGTCGAAACTGCGTTGTGCGAGAACGTCGGTGACGGGATGTGACACCGTCAGCAGGCCCACCGTGATCCCGAGGGCGGCTCCGATGGGGACCGCGATGAAGATGATCAGCAGGTCGACGCGGATTCCGTAGAGGACGCGCGTGAAGACGTCGCGATTGAGGTCGTCGGTGCCCAGCCAGTGATCCGCACCGGGCGGCAGCAGGTAGGCGCCGTCGATCTGCTGATCGGCACCGTAGGCGGTCCAGAGCGGCGCGGTGAGACCGAGCAGGATGACCGTCGCCACCAGGATCGTGCCCACGAGTCCCGGGCCGCTGACGAACGCCCGCCACAGTGGTTCGCGGGTGCCACGTCGATCGCGGTCGGTCGGGGTTTCCGGGATGAGGCCGGGGCCGACGTCGACGGTGCCGCCGGTCGCCGGGCTGTCGGTGTCATTCGGTGCTTCGGTACCGGTCGATACGCGGGGAGTCGACATCACTGACCTGCCAATCGGATTCGGGGATCGAGCCAGGCATGCAGGACGTCGGCGAACAGCTGGATCACCACGAAGACGGCGACCGACAGCAGCACCAGGACCTGCACGAGGGGATAATCGCGGGCGAAGATGCCCTGCTCGGTGAGCAGTCCGAGGCCGGGCCACCCGAAGATGGCCTCGACGAGGATGGCGCCACCCAGCAGTCCACCGGTGACCAGACCGAGTGCGGTGACGCTGGAGGGCAACGCATTTCGAAGGGCGGTGTCGAGTACGAGGCGGCGGCGGCCGACGCCCAGTGCACGGGCGGTGGTCACGTAGGGCCGTCGAAGCTCGGTGCGCAGCGCCTCGGTGAGGAATCGGGCGAGCATCGCGCCCGCCGGTAGCGCGAGGGTGAGGGCGGGCAGCAGCAGGTACTGCGCGGTGATAGACGGATCGGCCCACAGACCGTCCGGTGGTGTGCCCCCTGCGGGCAGGATCTGCCAGCGGACACCGAAGCCGAGGATCAGTGCCGACCCGATGACGAAGGTGGGTACGGCGATGGCCACCGCGTTGACGGCGGTCACCAGCCAGGACACGTACCGGTTGTCATAGATGGTGGCCGCCAGGCTCAACGCCAGTGCGAGGGCGATCGCGAGGATCAGGGCCGTCACCGTCAGAACCACGGTGTGCACCAGCCCGAACCCGACGAGAGAGCCGATGTCTCCGCCGACCTGGTAGCTCTGGCCGAAGTCGAGCGTGGCCACCGAGCCGATCCAGGTCAGGTACTGGGCGGCGAAGCTGCGGTCCAGGCCGAGGTCATGGCGGATCGTGGCCAGTTGCGCCGGGGTGGCGTCGGGGCCGGCGAGTGCCGACTCCGGTCCGCCGGGGATCAGGCGCAAGATGGCGAAGATGAGGATGGAGGCCACCACGAGAACGAGCAGAGCGGATGGCACCCGCCGGAGTAGGTACGCGGTCATCAGGAGTTCCGTCCTTGTGTCGCAAGGTAAGCGGTGGACAGGTGCAGCTGGTTGCGGCGGTCCCAGTCGACGTTGCCGACCGCCGGTGACACCGTCACCTTGGTGAACACCACGCCGATCTCGACGAGGAACAGGTCGTCGAGCCAGACCTTGTCGAGCGCGCGATAGGCCGCGAGTGCCGCGGGCGATTCGGGGTCCGTCGCGGTCCATGCCGCATTCGCGGCGGCCGCGTAGGCGGGATTCAGATAGTTCGACGAGTTCTTCGCCGCGTTGAACGGATACGCCGACACCGCGAGCGTCGACGGGGTGAACTGGGCAAAAGCGTGCTGCAGCAACCACAGTCCGTCGAACTTGCCGCCGATCAGTTTGGCCGACTGCTGCGTCTGATCGTTGGGACGGAGCGTGACCGGGATGCCGATGTCCTTGAGATTGGACTGCACGATCTGCGCGACCACATCGTCGACGCCGAGTGTCGAGTAGTCCAGCGGGATGGGCTCGGTGATCGGACCGTGTTCGGCGACGAGGGCTTTCGCCTTCTCGATGTCGCGGGCGTAGGTGGTGTTGGCCTGTTCGTCGTAGGCCGGCGACCACGTCGGCCAGGGCAGGTTGACGACATATCCGCTGCTGCGGAACACATCGTTGATGATGCGCGGGCGGTCGATCGCATACGCGATCGCCTTTCGTAACCGGACGTCGGCGAGCACCGGGTTGGCCACGTTGATGCCGACGTACTCCTGTGACTCCGCGCCCGTCATCGTCACCTCCCGGAATCCGTAACGGGTGGTGGCCAATTGCTGATCGTGATAGTTCAGCCCGAGGGCGCCGTCGATCTGCCCGGTGCGCAGACGGGTGTAGAGCGCCTGGGCGTCCGGGATGATGGCGAAGGTGATGGAGTCGAGATTCGGTTTCCCGCCCCAGTATTCGTTGTTGCGGGTCAGGCGAACCGACGAATTCGGTTGCCACGAGGAGAATCTGAACGGGCCGGTGCCGTTGAACTCGGTGCCCGCCTTCAGCTGCGGCAGGGTGTTGCCGTCGATGATCGGGGCGGAGTCGAGCAGGTCGAAGATGTTGCTCAGCGGGTGCTCGAATCCCAGCACCACCCGATGTGGGTCGGAGGTGTCGAATGACGTGATCGCGGCGGCGGTCCTCTTGAACTGCGGTGTCCACGGACCCGCCAGGTACGCCTTGATCGAGGCCTCGACGTCACCGGAGACGAATGGGCGACCGTCGTGGTAGCGGACGTCGCGGCGTAGATCGAGGGTCAGGCTCCGGCCGTCCGGGGCGAGTTGCCAGGCGGTGGCGAGGGCGGGGCGTACCGTCAGATCATCGCGGGAGTAGCGGATCAACGTGTCGTAGACGTTCGCGACCACCTGGCCGTTGAGTGATCCGGTCCCGATCTGCAGGAAGGTCTTGGGCGACAGGTCGCCGAGCACACCGATGCGCAGATCGCCTCCGGTGGGCACGGGTTGGCCGGGAGCCAGCGACGTGGCCGACGAATTCTGTTGCTGTGCAACGGCAGAACTACATCCGGCCACAGCCGCCACCATGATCACGGTGAGAGCGGCAAGGGTGGCCGAACGTAATCGGGATGTGGACATGTGGTTCATGGTCTTTCGTCACGGATGGCTGAGCCGACGCGCCGATCGGCGTCAACGACGTTCACACTTCCGGCAACCGGCCGTGATCATCAAGTTCGCGACGCGTTTCGCAGTCGGCTCGGAGAAAGGGTTGACACCCTCGGAGTCGTTCGCCATGGTGTGACCCGCGCTACCGGAAACCCGGAGTCGAACGCGCGACAGGAGGATTCCCATGCCCGAAGGGTCACCCGAGATACCGCCCCACGCACGAGGTTACGACGATTTCGGCGGTGTCGTGGGCCGCACCTCGTCACAGTCGGTGCCGTGGTGGAAGCCGCAGCCGAGTGCGCCCGACGGTGCGCCGAACATCGTGGTGATCCTCATCGACGACATGGGCTACTCCGACATCTCGCCGTTCGGCGCGGAGATCGACACCCCGAACATCGAGGCCCTGGCGCGGCGCGGACTCAGCCTGTCGAACTACCACACGACACCGGTGTGCTCGCCGGCTCGTGCCGCGCTGTTGACCGGACTCAACCCGCACCGCGCAGGCTACGGCAGTGTGGCCAACTCCGACCCGGGCTTTCCCGGTCTGCGGCTGGAGTTGGCCGACGATGTGTTGTCGCTACCGGAGATCCTGCGGCACAACGGCTATGCCACCCACGCGGTGGGGAAGTGGCATCTGGTGCGGGATGCCAACATGGGGCCCGGGCGAAGCCGGGATTCCTGGCCGGTGCAGCGCGGATTCGACAGCTACTACGGATCGTTGGAGGGACTCAACTCCTTCTTCTATCCCAATCATCTTCTCGCCGACAACTCCGTCGTCGACGTCGAGGAGTACCCCGACGGCTACTACGTCACCGATGACCTGACCGATCGGGCGATCGCGCAGATCAAGGCGCTCCGCGCCCACGACGCAGACAAGCCGTTCTTCCTGTACTTCGCACACATCGCGATGCACGGACCGCATCAGGTCAAGCAGTCCGACCTGGAGAAGTACCGCGGCCGCTACGCGGAGGGCTGGGATGTCATCCGGCGCAGGCGTTTCGAACGCCAGGTTCACGCCGGGATCTTTGACGAGGGGACGCCGATCGCCGAGCGCAACACCGAACCCGGCTACGACGCACCGCTGTGGGAGGACCTCGATCCCGCCGAGCAGGAGCGGTTCCAGCGCTACCAGGAAGTGTATGCGGCGATGGTCGACTCGGTCGATCAGAGTGTCGGCCGTATCGTGGACACGCTCACCGAACTCGGGGAACTCGACAACACGATCATCGTCTTCACCTCCGACAACGGTGGCACCGCCGAGGGGGGGTCCGGACGGAACCCGTTCGTATTTCAGCCAATTCGTGCACGGTCCGGTGCCGCCGGACTGGGAGCGCGACGTGCCCCACGACGAGGAGCTGATCGGCTCGGCGGCACTCGGAGTGCACTACCCGCGGGGATGGGGACAGGCGTCGAATACGCCGTTCCGCTTCTACAAGGGACAGACCTTCGCCGGCGGGGTCCGGGTTCCCTTCGTGATCTCCTGGCCCGAGGGGATTCGGAAGGGGGAGTCGGACAAAGGGGTTCGGCGGCAGTACTCCTACGTGACCGACATCGTGCCGACCTTGCTGGACCTGGCCGGACTCGAGGCGCCGGCCGAACGCAACGGTCGGCCGGCTCAGGAACGTGACGGCGTCAGTGCGGCGCCATTCCTGCGCGATCCGGCCGCTGCGAGTGCTCACACCGAGCAGTACGCCGAGTTCGGCGGGCATCGCGGCTTCTACCGTGACGGATGGAAACTGGTGTCGCTGCATCGCGATCCCGCCGACGTCGACAGGCCGATCTGGGAACTGTACGACGTCACCGTCGACCCCGCGGAAACGCGCGGCCTGGCCGCCGAGCGGCCCGAGCTCGTCGCCGAGCTGGCCCGGGCCTGGGACGAGGCGGCGTGGCACAACACGGTGTTCCCGCTCTTCGACACCGTGCCCGACCAGATCCGACGACGCCCCGAGGAGGGGCGGCTGAGTGATCCGGTGCGGATTCTGGCCGGGACCCCCACCCTGGAGCGCTATCGATCCAGTGCGTTGATCGCGTACCGCGACTTCGACATCGAGGTCGAACTCGACGGCTGGACGGTGGCGGATGAGGGTGTGCTGGTGTCCCACGGCGATCAGCAGGGTGGCTATCTGCTCTACGTCGAGGGTGGTTGGGCACACTTCGTGTTCAACTCCTACGGCCGCATCGCGCGGGTGTCGGTCGAGATCCCCGCGGGGACCCAGCGGCTGACCCTGCGTGCGGTGGCCAGTCCGCAGGTGCGCTGGGACTTCACCGTCGAGGCGACCGTCGGCGCCCAGAGCGAGGTACTCGCCAAGTTGGACAATCAATTCCAACTGGTCGGGATGGCGCCCTGGACGGGGATCTCGGTGGGGCTGGATGCGCGGGGGCCGGTGGACGCGGAGTTGCGTTCTCGGCGTGGGGTGTTCCGTTTCGGTCCGGCTCTGCGTGCCGTGACCTATCGACCTGGCGAGGTTCGTGTGCCCGCGGTGGTCCGCCGCGAGATCGAGGAGAGCGCGGAGTATCACGCGGACTGAGCGTTGCAATCAGGGTGAGCCAGAACGCTGTGCTCGTCGACGTCGGCACCGAGAGTGGACCTATCGCGAAAGAAAGGATATGACAATGACTTTGGCACAGATCGAGACCCGTGGTGATCACGAGGCGGCGGCGCAGGACCTCTACCGGTCGGCCGGTATCACGATGACCAAGCTGGGTGAGCACATCGGTGCTCGCGTGGAGGGCGTGCGACTCGGCGGCGACGTCACCGACGAACAGGCCGAGGCGATCCGGACCGCGCTGGCCGTCAACAAGGTGATCGCCTTCTCCGGCCAGGAGCACCTCGACGACGAGAGTCAGTACGCATTCGCGCAGCGGCTCGGTGAGCCGACCGCGCCGCACCCGACCGTCACCTCGCGCGGTGATCAGCTGCTCACCATCGAGGGGGCGGCCAACAGTTGGCATTCGGATGTGACGTTCGTCGATCGCATTCCGAAGGCATCGTTGCTGCGCCCGATCGTGTTGCCCTCCTACGGTGGCGCCACCACCTGGGCGTCGACGGTCGCGGCGTACGAGCAGTTGCCGAAGCCGCTGCGTTCGTTGGTCGATGACCTGTGGGCGACGCACTCCAATCTGTATGACTATGTCGGGCAGAAGGAGCCGTCCGGCGGGATCGACGTGGTGCAGAAGGAAGAGCACTACGCGGAGTTCACCAAGACCGAATACGAGACCCTGCATCCGGTGGTGCGGGTGCATCCGGAGACGGGGGAGCGGAGCCTGCTGCTCGGACATTTCGCCAAGGAGTTCCGCGGTCTCAAGGCGTCGGAGTTCGCGAGTCTGTATGCGCTCCTGCAGGCACGGATCACCAAGCTGGAGAACACCTTCCGGTGGAACTGGAGTTATGGGGATCTGGTGATCTGGGACAACCGAGCCACTCAGCACTACGGCATCGCCGACTTCGGCAATCAGCAGCGGCAACTGCACCGGATCACGCTGGCCGGTGATGTGCCCGTCGACGTCCACGGGCAGTCCAGCCAGGTCCTGCTGGGCGACGCATCGCACTACTCGGGGGTGGAGGACGCGCGCAGGCTGTCGGCGTTCGCCGCGTGAAAAGCAAAGGCGTGCTTATTAATCAGGCTAAGTGAAGTGTCGGGTGAATTTTCCGAATTGACCCGATCGGGCAACGCGGCGTCGGCTAACCTTGTGCCTCACTGGGAAGCGGGGGGCTCCTTCTCCACATTCGACCGTCGAAGGAGCAGGCGCCATGGGCAGCACACCGTGATCAATGAAACCCGCCGCCGTCGCATCACCGTCGCCGCGACATCTCTCGTCGCGTCGGCGGTGATGTGCGTCGGTCTTACGTCCGGAAATGTGCAGGCGGACACGACGATACCGTCGTCACCCGCCGTCGTGGAGGTGCGGGCGGAGGTCGCCGAGCTCGTCGGTCAACTCGCCGTCGACGCGGGCCTCGATCCCACGCCGGCGCTCGGCGGAGTGGATCCGTTGGGGCAGTTGCTGACCGCGGTGGGTGTCGTCCTGCGCAGTTCGCCCACCGAGTTCGCCGCGAATCTCGAAGCATTGACTCGGCTCATCCTGTCGTTCGGTCTCACTCCGACACCCGTTCTCAGTCCCTACGGTGGGCTGGGCGCGATCATTGCCGCGGTGTCCAACATCTTGCAGGGTTCGCCGACCGAGCTTCCGGCCAACTTCGTCATCCTGGTCGAGACGATGATCGGTCAGATCGTCGCCATCCTGACCGGGAAAGGCGTCCTCGCCAGCGCAGACGTCAACGGCGTCGGCCTACCCGGCTGAACGCCTCCCCATTCCACTGAACCACCGTGGCCTCCGGTCCGTCGGTCGGCCGCCTCGGCTCGTCCCGCCCTCGTAGGCCGCTGCTGCTCGCCCAGCCTGCTGGTCGGCCGGCTTCACTCGTCGGTCGAGCCGGGCGGATCCTGCCCTGCCTACTGATCGGCCGCCTCCACCCGTCGGTCGAGACCTGGTGAGAAGCGGCTGGAACCCGCTCACAAGCTCACCCCCTTCCGTCGGTCGAGCCGGGCGGAGCGCCAGCGGAGCCCGAGTCGAGACCCGGTGACGAGACGCTGGGACCTACGAAACGGTCGCCCCTTCACCGCCGACCCGTCTCTGAGAATCGGCTGAGAGAATCCTGATTACCCAACCGTCCCCGAGATGGACGATCAAACCCATCACCTCACTTACGCAGTCCCTTTGATCCCTATCCTCCACTCATACGAACCTGAGAGAAACACCGCGATTAGACAGATCTGCGTCGTTTGTCTGGATTAATCTCCCTTGTGCAACTGCGGGGAAGCGGGGGCTCCTTCTCCACCGGAAACGACACGAGGAGCCCGCACCCATGGGACGACACGGTCTCGTTCGCGAACCCTTCACCCGCCGCGCCGTTGTCGGTGCCGCCGCACTGACCGCCTCAGCTGCCCTGACGGCCGGACTGGCGTTTGGGGACGGGCAGGCGCAGGCGGCCATACCCCAAGTGACCAGCGGGCTGGCCAGCGTTCACAACTGGTCGACGGCCACGTTCGATCAGCTGATCGCGGCGCTCGGGATCGAGAGTCGGGGGATTGCGGGTGGAACCGCGGTGTCGCCGGAAAATTTGGCAAGTGCGCTGTCTGAGTTGCTGAATATCGATTCAGCGACCATTGAGCGAGTCCTCGGCATTCTTCGCGTGGCGGGCGTGCAATTCGGCAACGGAACGGCGATAGCAATTCTGCCGGGAGTTGCTGCGGCAATTCCGTCGGGTGAAGGTAGTAGTGCGGCCGCGCTGGCCATTCTTGGTGCCGCAGTTGCCACGGATGGGCTGACCGATACCATCAACGACATCTGGGATGTGGTGATCATCCCGGGAATACTGGGCCGTCCCGGCACGACCGTCGGGGATCTTGCCCAACGTGCCGGCATCAAACGCAGCAATCTCCCTGATGACACCGTCGTCTGCCTCGGTGTCTTTGCGGCCGCCAACTCGAAGACGGCCGGATCGTGCGTCAACATCCTGCTTACCGTCGACGCGCGCTACCTCAAGATCTCCGACGGCGCACAATCCGGCGAAGTGCAACTCGCACTGACCAATCCGCTGTCGCTGATCCGCCTTGTCACCGACCCCGACCAACTGAGCGAGATAGTGGATCAGGCCGTCAGTGGTGACCCGATCCATATCACCCGAGACTTCCTGCGACTCAGTCTCAACGGTCCCGAGAATCTCGCTCTCACAAGCAACTACGGTTACGTCGGTCCTCTGAGGATCTCATGGCTGGGTTCGAACCTGGTCCTCTCTCCGGGGACGGCCACGACACACGGGGTCAACGGACCGGACTTCGTCAACTACCTCAGCCTCCCGACGTTCTCCTTCAACACACCGTCGTCGGCGCTCCAGCTGATCCCCACCTTCGACGTCGCGGACTTCAATGTGCTGGACCTCTTCACGATCCCCGGCTTCAACACCGGTGAATGGCTGCCAGGTCTGGGCTCCTCGTCGTCGGCGAGCGCCACGGTGTCTGCACTGTCGCTGCGTAAGGCCCAGCCGAGCCTGATGAGTGTCTCCGCCGAGGACGACCAGTCGATCGATCTTGTTGCGAATGCTGATGATTCGGGCGACGGCGGGGCGGACGACGGCGGCTCCACCGGTGGCGGTACGGGCGGTGATTTGGAGACGGGGGCCGAGACCGGTGGTGAGGGCAACGTGAACCCGGCCCCGCTCCTAGACCCGGTTGAGGACGACGTGCCTGCGCAAGTCGTTGTGGACGATGACGATTCCGACCAGGCGAATCCCGACCCGCAGCCAGAACCAGAGCCGGAGCGTGCACCATCCGAGGAAGCGGCGAGCGGTGACGTCGAGATCAACGACCCGACTGACGACGAAACGCAGGAAGACGAACCAAACGTCGATCCGGCGTCGAGTCCCGCAGTCAAGCCGGCGGCCTGAGTCGGAGCCGGTATAAAGTACGTGCGGAAATGTGCAGGAGGACAAGACGATACCGTTATCACCTGCCGTCGTCGCAGTGCAGGCGGAGTGTGCCCGGCTCGTCGGTCAACTCGCCGTCGACGCGGTGCTCGCTCCCACGTCGGCGCTCGGCGGAGTGGACCCGTTGGGGGCAGGCGCTCACCGCGGTGGGTGCCATCTCGTGGAGCTCGCCTCCCGAGTCGCGGCCAATCTTGAGGCGTTGATTCGGCTCATCTTGTCCTTCGGTCTCGCACCGACACTTGTGCTCAGTCCCTACGGTGTCTGGGCGCGATCACTGCGGCGGTGTCCAATACTCTGCGGGTTCGCTGACCGAGCTTCCAGCCAACTTCGTCATCCTGGTCGAGACGATGGTTGGACAGATCGCGCCATCCTGGCCGGGCAGGGCATCTTCGCCGACGCAGACGTCAACGGGGTGGCCTACCGGACTGAACGCTGCCCCACCCACCGAAGCGTCGGCCACCCGCCGAGCCTCCGGTCGGCGATCCCGTCCGTCGGCCGAGACCCGGTGACGAGATGCTGGAACCATGAAACGGCCGTCCTGACCGCCCCTGGACCGCCGACACGCCGCTGAGAATCTGCTGAGATAATCCTGAATACCCAGCGGTCACCGAGATGGATGATCAAACCCATCACTGCACGTGCGCAACCTCTTTGATCGCTATCGTCCACTCATACGAACCTGAGAGAAAATCCGCGATTAGACAGATCTGCGTCGTTTGTCTGGATTAATCTCCGTGGTGCACTGCGGGGAAGCGGGGGGCTCCTTCTCCACCGGACACGACACAAGGAGCCTCACCCATGGGACGACACAGTCTCGTTCGCAAACCCTTCACTCGCCGCGCTGCCGTCGGCGCCGCCGCCCTGACCGCCTCAGCTGCCCTGACCGCCGGACTGGCGTTCGGCGATGGGCAGGCGCAGGCGGCGAACCCTCAGGTCACGAGCGGGTTGGCCAGCATTCACGACCAGACGACGGCCTTGTTGAACCAGATCATCGCGCAGTTGGGGATCGAGTCGACGAGCGCGCTGGGTGGCGTGTCGTTGGATCCGGCTGGGGAGGTTAGGGATTTCATCGAAGATGGGTTCGATAGTCTGCCATCGTCGGTTCAAGCTGTGCTGACAGCGCTAGGCGTGGGAGTCGACGACATTTTGGAGTACTACGATTCGCGACTTGGCAACTCGACGACAATAGCGTTGCTTCCGGGCTTGGCGGCTGGTGCGGCGCTCGGTGGTGATAACACCACGTTCGCATTAGCAATTCTCGGTCTGGCCGCCGCCACCGCAGGCGTCAACGACCTCGAAAACTACCTTCCTCAAGACGTGATCGATGCGATTAACGGTGTGCCGGTTCTAGGGCCCCCGATCATCACGGGAATCGAATCCCTCCTCCCCGAAGACGTCATCTTCTGCTTCGGCGGTCTCGCGGTGGCGAACTCCTCCACCGCCGGATCATGCGCCAATATCGCTGCGACGGTTGATCTTCGCTACGACAAGCCGGATGGCCGCGTGGAACTCGCGTTGACGAACCCGTTGTCGGCGCTCAGCGTCCTCACCGACACCGAACAGCTCGGCCTGATCCTGCTCGCTGCACTGACCGGTGAGCCGATCTACCTCACCCAGGACTTCGCGCGTCTGACCTTGAATGGCGAGGGCTCAGGCATTGCACTGACAAGCAGCTACGGCTACACGGGTCCGGTGACAATCGGGTGGCTGGGGTCGCAGCTTGTGCTTTTCCCCGGAACGTTCAAGGCACACGGCAACCCGCTGGGGCTGGGTGAGGACTTCGTCAACTACCTCAGCCTCCCCACCTTCTCCTTCGGCACACCGTCCTCGGCGCTCCAGCTGATACCTACCTTCGATGTCTCATCCTTCAACGTGCTGGACCTCTTCACCATCCCCGCCTTCAACACCGGCAACTGGCTGTCGGGCCTCGGCTCCTCGTCGCCGGCGAGCGCCACAGTCTCGACGTTGTCGCTGCGCGAGGCCCAGCCGACCTTGATGACTGTGTCCGCGGAGGACGATCCGTCGATCGATCCTGATGCGAGTGCCGATGATTCCGGTGCCGGTGGTGCGGGCGACGGCGGCTCCACCGGCGGCGGTGCGGCCGGCGGGGTGGAGACAGGTACCGGGATCGGTGGTGAGGCCGACGTGGATCAGGCCCCGGACGAGGTCGACACGCCTGCGCCGGTCGTCGTGAACGATGCCAACGACGATGACGCGATCGACCCGCCGAATCCGGCCCCGCAGTCGGAAACCGAAGATGCACTATCCGAGGAACCGGTCACCGTTGACGACGGCTCCGACGATGCGACCGACGACGAGCCTCCGGCAGACGAGACGGCCGCCGACCCGGCGTCGAGTCCCGCGGTCACGCCGGCAGCCTGAGGTCGTCGCAGACCGAAAGCATGCGCCGATGCCCGGGGACCGTCGCTGTCCCCGGGCATCGTCGCGTCGTACACCTGGCGGACATTCCGCCGACAGCGCCGTCCATGCCTTACTCTCATCGAATGAGCACGCTCGGGGGAATCCGCAAGAACATCGAAGCCGCACTGATCCTGTTCGTCATCACGACGATCCTGGCGGCGACGTGGGGCAACCAGAGTTTCTGGGATGCGGTGGTGAGTGGGCTGGTCTTCGCGGCGATCGCCTTCGTGGTCTACACCGTGTGGGACATCCTGGTGCGCGAGTTCCGACGCGGATGGAACGGGGAGTGACATCTCCGCGGCGGCAACGTATAGCCTGACCGGTCAAAGCTGCTGTGTAACAGCGTTTTCCGGCGCGTGTCAACCGGCTGATCGGCGACTGTCGGGAACCCGGTTCCGCCGGGTCCGGGAAACCGATTGGCGTTCACGCTCGGCGACCTGATACTCTCGTCACCACGTTCACGCGATGCTGTAACTCGCTTGTTGAACCAGAGGCCGGGGTGGATTACAGAAATCCCCCGGTCTTGTCCAAACTTCCTCGGCGCATCCCGGATCAGTCGGTCTGGGGTGCGCCCAGTGTGCCGTTCGACGTCACGGTTCCGGAATCGGTTGCGGCAGAGGCGTTGTCGGGTGCCGACAGTCGGCCCAGCATGATCGTCGATGCCAACATGAGGGCGAGCGCGACGATCACGACGATGTCTCCGGCGTGCCCGACCCGCAGGCTTTCCTGGTAGATGGTCAGGCCCAACGCCATTGCGGCAACGGGTTTGAGCACGGTCACCGCGGGCAGACTCGTCTGGACGTCGCCGGCCTGGTAACTCGACTGCTGCCACAGGGTTCCGAGGGTGGCCGTCACCGCCATCGCCCAGAACTCCCAACTCGCCAATCCGGTCAGGAGGCCATGGCCGAACTCGGCGATCGTGGTCTTGGTCAGCGGCGCCGAAACCCCCAGCAGCACACCGGCTGCGATCGCCAGCGTCAACGACCGCCAGGTGCCGTGCGGCAGTCGCGATCCGACTCCGACACACACCGCGACCAGTGGGACGATGATGACGATCGGAATGATCCACGCACTGAACGCGGGATCCTCGATGCCGTGCATCGGTTGCCCCAGCACCATGAACACCACCAGTGAGGCGAAGAGTATTGCCGCCCAGAACCATTCGCGGGCGAGCAGTCTGCGGTGCGCGGTGATCGCGGCCAGCGGCAGCGCAAACAGCAAGGTGCTCACCAACAATGGCTGAACCAGCATGAGACTGCCGACCGCCAACGCCCACGCCTGCACCACGAATCCGAGGATGTCGGCACTGATCCCGAGCAGCCAGGTCTTGCGGCGGGCGAGAGTCACCAGGAATCCTGCGCCGGTCGCGCCCTCGTCCGGCAATCCCTGGGTGCCCTTCGCCTGGAGTACCGAGGCCAGCGCGAAGAGCATGGCGGCAACCAGTGCCAGGATCATCGGCAGGATCACGTATACTCCACAATGTCGGGTCGTTCGGCGGTCATCGACATCGCTAGAGGTTACCCGGGGCGGCCGTTCACATGTCCGCTACGTCCGTATGGTCGAGTCATGGCTACCTCACGAATATCTCCGGTCGCGGCCTGGTCGGTGCTGGTCTTCGCGGTTGCTCAGGCAGTCGCCGTCTTCCTGCCGCTGCTCGTCTTCGGTGGGGAACCCAACGACGACGGCGTCGATCTGTTCATCAGTCCGGCGGGCTACGCATTCGCGATCTGGGGGATCATCTACCTCTTGTCGATCGCGGTCGGCATCGTCTTCGTCCGCACCCGGACGTCGGGGACCGCGTCGCCGCAACGCCTGGCCGTCGACCTCGCGGTGGCGTGTGCCGCCGCCGCGACGTGGCTCGTCGTCTCGGCGGCGTCGCTGAACTGGCTCCCGTCGATCCTCCTCACCGTCCTGGCGGTGGTCCTGGTGGACGCCGCGCTGATCGCCGGTCGACCCGTGGACTCCGGTGAGACGTCCGCGACGACGACGCTGGTGCGCATCACTATCGGCATCTACGCGGCATGGGCGACCGCCGCGACCTTCGTCAACTGGGCCTCCGACATCGCCCGCGCCGGCGCCGACGCGACGTCGGTCGGGTGGCAGTTGGTCCTGCTGATCGCAGCGGTGCTCGTGGGTGCGGTCATCACCTACGTGGTCGGGTCGGCATTGCCGGCGTATCCGCTGACCCTGCTGTGGGCTTTCGTGGCCATCGTCGTCACCGCCATCGGATCGTCGACTGTGGTGGTGGTTGCCGGGGTGATCGGCATGGTGGTCGTCATCGCGGCGTACGCGGCCTCGGTGGCGCGCCGGAACTTGAACGGCACGGACGACCGGCGGCGAGGCCCGCGGGCAACCTCCGATGCGGGCAGGTGAGTTCTCGGCAACCGAGAAGTACACAGAATCAAAGGGCAGCAGTGCGCTGCACTGGTGGTCTGAATTCTGCTCCTGCTCAAGCGTATTGGGCCGTCCGTAATCGCCGTGCACGCGTATCGAAGACCAGCGCGAGGAGACCTCGAATCAGCGCCGCATAGAGGAACAGAATGGGTCCGACGTAGAGCCCCATGCCGTAGAAGATCAGACCGGTCACGAAAACCGCGAACGCGGTGCCCGCCATGATCGCCCAGGCGATGTGCGGCAGTGACCACGGGGTGAGCCACGGGACGATGATGCCGGCGATCAGGAACGCCGGGAACGGCACGAAGATGAGCAGGAACAGTTCGGTGGCGACCAGCGTGATGACGATCAACGTGATCACGAACGCGATCGTCCAGACACCCCAGAACCAGAGCATGACTCGACGTGCCGGTCTCGGCCATGGCACGCGCACGGGCTGAGCGGGAGACGATGGCGTGGCCCCGACGGAAGATTCCTCCACGCCGAGAGACTATCGCGGGTTCGGGTGGTGGGCTGCGGTCGTCGGGTCACATGTGGACAAGTTGCTTCTCTTCGTACAGTCCGGCCACAGGCTCGTCGGTGCCCTCGATGTCCAGTTGGACGTGAACCCGGTCGCCGCGGACACTGGTGACTACGCCGTAAACGAGCCGTCCACCGAAGTCCACTCGGATGTGATCGCCCGGCTTGATCGCAGGGCTCTTGCGACTCCTGCTCATGTCTGCAACCTCCTGCTAGTCCCAACCAGTGCCCGTGAGGTTCTGCAAGTATTCACCCACCACCCTATCGAAGCCAGATGCAGCGCCGTTGAGTGAACGTCTCCACTTATTGAATGTCGCGAGGTTCATTGGTTGTTCCCGTCGGACTTCTGCAAGTTTGTCGGCCCGGCCGTGGGCGATCGCGTTGCGCACCGTATTGAGGCTTTCCAGCGTCGCGTTCCACTTGGGCCCCTTCGAGGGATAGGAAGCCTTTACGTCCGGCCAGAATGTCATCCCGAGAATGGCGAAGTCGTTGCCGATTCCGCCGGTAGAGGCGTTCCCGACGTCGAGCTTTCGGCTCCGCACAAGTGCGTTCAGAACGACGGGCATCTGTCGTTCGCTCCCCGGCATCAGACTCAGGGCGATTTGCACAGCAGCATCGTCGTGGAGGTCTCGACAATAGCCTTGGAACTGCGCAGCGAGGCTGACGAACAACGCCAGGTTCAGTTGGTCCGTGGCGTATTGTCGTCCCCGTCGCTTGCCCGTCATTGTCCCGTGTACATGCTCCAAACTGTCGAGTGCGGCGCAGCGTTCGGAGCACCAGCGTTCATGGGCCGGTGAACGCGACTGTGGCATGCCATGACTCTAGGTCGCAGGAAGGCGTCGAGTACGGTGTCGCGTACGTGCTGGGGAATCTGCGTGCCGGAACCAGCGATGCGGTCACGCTCGAAGACTGCTGTCAACGCATGTTCTCGTGGAGCCGCCCAGGGGAATCGAACCCCTGACCTATTCATTACGAGTGAATTGCTCTACCGACTGAGCTAGGGCGGCGTGCTGCGCGAGGCAGCGCCCACGAGTGTAGCGAGTCGGGCGGGCCGAACAAAAACGGGTTACGGCTCACCCGGGGAAGTCGGCGCCGCACAGCACCGGGACGGAACGTGAGGGGTCGAGGGCGGTGCGGATCAGCGCCCCGACGGTCGGCGAGTAGATCATCCCGAGGTGGCCGACGCGGGAGTCCGGACACACCGACTGCACGACGACGTTGGTGACATTCGGCGCCGGGTCCATCAACGCGTTGGCCAGCGGATACACCACCTCGTCGTGAGTGGTGGCGATGTTGACGTATCGGATACCCGGATGCAGGGGACCGTTGTCACCTTCGCCGGGTGGCGGTGGCGTCCGCGGACCGGCCCACGGTGCGTCGGCGTAGCCGCGGTTGGGTGCGGAGACGTCGACGATGGTGTCGATCTGCTCGGCTCGACCGGGCAGCTGCGTGACCAATTGCGCGATCGCGCCGCCCTGTGAGTGTCCGGCGAGATCCACCTTCTGAGCCCCAGTCCGCGCCCGCACCCGATCCATGAACGCGGCGACCTCCGCGGTCGACTGCGACTTGTCGGCCAACGCCCCGACGTTGCCACTCCACGGTGTCTGCCCGTAGGTCAGGCTGTAGACGCAGAAACCCGCGTTGGCCAGCGTCGGAGCGAGGAACGACCACGCCGACACCTGATTGGACGCGGTGCCGTGCAGCAGGATCACCGGGTCACGGCCGTATCGGTCCACGCACCGAGGCACGTTCGACCCGGCCGGAGACACGGTTGCCGGCCGCGTGTACCCGGCGACCTGCGCGGCGACCACGTCGGTGGTCACCGGGTACGGCGCCGCGGACGCATGACCGATGCCGACGATCATCAGGGCCGCCGACACCGCGACAACCGTCGACCAGCGCCACCGTCTCATGTGGTCATTGTGCGCGCCGCGGCATGGACTCGGGACCGATTCACACGACGCCGCTCATGCACTGCGGGCGCCACACGTCACAGCGCCGCGAACTGCTCCGAGATCTGAGTGAGCCGCAGGCTGTTGCCCGACGGATCGCGGAAGCCGGCGTCGACGCCGTACGGCCGTTCCTCGGGTGCTTCGGTGAACTCGACGCCGCGCGCCAACAGTTCCTCATACGAGGCGCGGCAGTCGTCGGTGGTCAGAAAGACCGTGCCGGCGAAACCTTTCGCCATCAACGACGTGATCTCGCCCTCCGTCGTCGCGTCGATCATCGGCGGGCCGGGGATGGCCATCAGGACGATGGCCATGTCGTCCTGTCCGGGCGGACCGACGGTGAGCCACCGGAAGCCGCCCATCTCCGGCATCGTGACGTCCTGACGGACCTCCATGCCAAGCTTGGTGGTGTAGAACTCGAGCGCGGCGTCCTGGTCATGCACCCACAACTGGGCGGTGGCGATCCGAATCATGGTGTCCTCCTGAGGTAGTCGTCATTCCGCTGGTGCGGTTGGTGGTACGTCGTCCACGCTAGGACGACGCCGGCGGTGAGGTCTTCTTCCCGTGTGCTGTCTTGGCCCGGTCGCTCTCCGGGACCCGTGAGGTGGCACCCGGTCGGCCGTAGACCCGCAGCACACACGCGGGGACGTGCGCCCAGGTGGCTGCGGGCGGGAACGATTCCCGGTACTCCGTCGGCGACCTGCCGAAGGCGCGCCGGAAGCTCGACGTGAACGACCCGACGCTGGTCAAACCCACCGCGACGCAGATGTCGGCGACGCTGCGGTCGGTGCCGCGCAGCATCGCCGCGGCTCGCTCCATCCGCCGCGTCTGCAGATAGGCGCGGGGCGTCTCCCCGAAGGTCGCGGTGAACTGTCGGGTGAAATGTGCCCGCGACAGTCCGGCGGCCGCGGCCATGTCCTCGACGGTGAGCGGTTCGGCGAATCGGGCGTCGACCAGTTCCTTCGCACGGAGCAGGTGACGCGCAGGCGGAAGCGAGGGCATGGATCGATTATGAGTCCTGCGCGTCGCGGCGGAGGAACTCCGCGCCCCGCGGCGACAATTCGTATCCGACGTCGAGGCTGTGGGTCAGCCCGAGCTTCTTGAGCTTGCGGACGTCGAGCTTGAACTCCGGCCGCGGTTGCCCGATCTCGGCGGCCAACTCGGTGGAGACCACCGCGGGGCGACGGGCGATGAGGGACAACACTTCTCGCGTCCACGGACCGTGCGTGGAGTGGGCGTCGAGGCGATCGAGTCGTCGTCGCAGGTCGGTGAGGTCGTCGTCGGAGAGTGTGGCGTCGTTGCGCAGTGCGATGCGGGGGTCCGGTCCGGCATATCTCAGTCCGATCCGGAAGATGGGAGCATCGTTGCGACGCAACGCCTTACCGGCGTCGGCGACGGAATCGAAACCGGCGCGGCGGGCGTCGTCATCGGTGATGTCGGCGAGGGCGACCTCCTCGACCGAGGTCACCTCGACGACGATCTCGTTGCTGATGAACCGTGAACCCGCTGCGACACGCGGCGACGTCCACCGTCGAAAGGCCAGATCCACCTCGCCGTCGACGATGCGTCCCGTCAGCCGTACCGGTATCAGCATGGCGCCCAGGGTAGTAGCGATATCCGCGCGTCACAGGTGATTGCGGGTCGTATCGTCGGGGCATGATCGAAACCCCACGCACACCCCTGACCGCCGCCGAGGTCACCGCCGCCGTCGCCGATCCGTGGCGCGTGATCGGCGACGCGCTGAAGGCGGCCTACGCCACGTCGACCATGGTGATCGGTGGTCGATTCGTCGCCCGCATCATCGACGCGGCCGAGGCGGCGAATCATCACCCCGACATCGACCTGCATTACGGCTCAGTGCATCTCACGTTGAGCACGCACAGTTCACATCGGATCACCGCGGCCGACGTCGCGTTGGCCGGCGCCATCGCCGACATCGCCGCCGAGATGGATCTCTCCCCACTCGCCGCGCCGACCGCCCGGTTCGACCTCGCGATCGACGCCCTCGACGTCGAGGCGATCCGTCCGTTCTGGCGTGCGGTGCTCGGCTACCGCGACGATCCCGAGCACACCCTCGCCGACCTCACCGATCCCGACGGCCTGCTCCCGCCGGTGTGGTTTCAGCAGATGGATTCCCCACGGCCACAACGCAGCCGGATGCACGTCGATCTCTGGTTGCCGCACGACGTGGTCTCCGAACGGATGGCCGCGGCCCTCGACGCCGGCGGCCGACTGGTCACTGACGAGCATGCGCCGGCGTTCTGGGTGCTCGCCGACGCCGAGGGGAACGAGATCTGTCTGTGTACGTGGCAGGAGCGGGAGGGTGTCCAGGCCGAATGACTGCAAACGTCCCCGTGGGCGGCCGACTCGGGATTATTGCGGTGAGAGCGGCTCACGGGGACGTTTGTGGTCATCGTGGCAGGTGCCCGCTGGGCAGGTCGCGTCCGGCGTGTGCGGCCGGGGTGACAGGGGCGGCCGAGGTGGGGGGCGGTTGGTCACTGACGAGTATGCGCCGGCGTTCTGGGTGCTTGCCGATGCCGAGGGCAACGAGATCTGTCTGTGTACCTGGCAGGAACGGGAGGGTGCCCAGACCGAATGACTGCAAACGTCCCCGTGGGCGGCCGACTCGGGATTATTGCGGTGAGAGCGGCTCACGGGGACGTTTGTGGTCATCGTGGCAGGTGCCCGCTCAGCAGATCCCTTCGGCATGCGCAGCCGCGGCCACGGCGGCGGCCACGGCCGGTGCGACCCGGTGATCCAGCGGGCTCGGGACGATCTTGTCGACGGTGAGATCGTCGGCGACCACCGACAGGATCGCTTCTGCCGCAGCGATCTTCATGCTTTCGGTGATGCGGCGCGCACCGGCGTCGAGGGCACCCTTGAACACGCCGGGGAAGGCAAGGACGTTGTTGATCTGATTCGGGAAGTCGCTGCGTCCGGTGGCGACGACGGCGGCGTGCTTGGCCGCGACCTCCGGGTGGATCTCCGGGTCCGGGTTGGACAGGGCGAAGACGATCGCGTTGTCGTTCATCGAGGCGATGAACGCCTCGTCGATCTGCCCCGCCGAGACGCCGATGAACACGTCGGCGCCGGCCAACGCCTCGGCCGCCCCGCCGACCAGACCGCGCGGATTGGTCCGCTGGGCGAGGTCTTCCTTGAACTCGTTGAGGCCGTCGCGGCCGACGGAGACGATGCCCTTGGAGTCGAGCACCACCACGTCGGCGACGCCCGCGGCCAGCAGGATGTTGGCGCACGCGACCCCTGCGGCACCGGCACCGGAGATCACCACACGCAGATCGGTCAGGCCGTGATGCAGCAACCGCGCGGCACCCTTGAGCGCGGCGAGCACGACGATGGCCGTGCCGTGCTGATCGTCGTGCATGACCGGGCAGTCGAGGGCCTCGATCACGCGGCGTTCGATCTCGAAACAGCGCGGCGCGGAGATGTCCTCGAGGTTGACCGCGCCGAAGCTCGGGCGCAGCCGGACGAGGGTCTCGACGATCTCGTCGGGGTCCTTGGTGTCGAGCACGAGCGGGATCGAGTTGAGGCCGGCGAAGGTGCGGAACAGTGCCGACTTGCCCTCCATCACCGGCAGTGACGCGCGCGGGCCGATGTCGCCGAGGCCGAGGACGGCCGATCCGTCGCTCACGACGGCGACGAGGCGGTCGGTCCAGGTGTAGCGGTTGACCAGGTCGGCCTCGGCGTCGATGGCTCGTGACACCTGGGCCACTCCGGGCGTGTAGGCGATGGACAGGTCGCGCTTGGTCTCGATGGGGGAGCGCAGTTCCACGGTCAGTTTGCCGCCGGCATGGGCCAGAAAGATCTCGTCGTCGGTGATGGGGGCGTCGGCGATGGTGGGCTCGCCGGGTCGTGTTGTGGTGTTGTCGTCCGTACTCGTCACGGGCATTTCCTCCTGGTCGGGCGACGGGCTCAGCGTCACCTGTTCTGCGCGACGTGTCGGCGTTGACGCGTCGCGGCGTGGTCGTGCTCGGCGCCAGCGCGGGGGGTATGCCGTCAGCCGTCGCACGTTGCATCCGCATCGCATGCCTGGTCAGGCGCCACGCGGATTGCTCGCAAGTGTCTCACCCGCGCTCTACGATGCGGTCACAGTGGTCCCGATGTTGTGTTCCCGGCAACACCGGGGTGGCCGTTCCGCCCGGTCCGCCGCTAGCATCCATCTTGTGTCTATGTTGCATGCGAACGCGCCGTCGGCCGCCGACCGGGTGTACGGCGAGGTCAAGGAGCTCATCCTGACCAATGAGATCGCCGGCGGTGAGCTGATCTCCGAGGGCGAGGTCGCTGGCCGCTGCGAGGTCAGCCGCACTCCGGTGCGGGAGGCCTTCCTGCGGCTGCAGGCCGAGGGCTGGATGCGTCTCTACCCCAAACGCGGTGCCCTGGTGCTGCCGGTGACCGAGCGTGAGGCGCGCGACGTCGTCGACGCCCGCCGATTGCTCGAGGGCCACGCGGTGCGGGCCGTGGGTGATGCGACGGCGGCGGCGCTGGCCGTGGATCTGCGTGACAATCTCGACCGGCATCGTCTCGTGCCCGCCGACGACATCGCCGATTTCGCGCGGATCGACGCACAGTTCCATCAACTCATCGTCGCCGCCGGCGACAACGAGTTGCTCGCCGGCTTCTTCACCGGACTCGGCGAACGTCATCGCCGGATGACGACCGCCAGCGTCCACCGTGATCCGCGCATCGCTGCGCGCATCCTCGCCGATCACGCCGAACTCCTCGAACTCATCGCGCAGCGCGACACCGACGGCTTCGACGCCGCATTGGCCAGACACCTCGACGCCGTCCACAACGTCGGTGCCGCGCACACCCGGACCGGAGGTGACCGATGACCCTCACCACCGAATCCCCGTCGTCGACGACGACCCGCCGCCCTGCGTGGCCCGCGGTCGCCCTGGCCGTGTTCGCCTCGGCCTGGGGCGGCAACGAGTTCACCCCGCTGCTGGTGATGTACCGGCAGAGCGGCGAGTTCTCCGCCGTCATGGTCGACGCCCTGCTGTTCCTCTACGTGCTGGGCATCGTGCCGGCCCTGCTGATCGGCGGCCCGCTCTCGGACCGGTTCGGCCGACGGCCCCTGATGATGCCGGCGCCGATCTTCGCCGCACTCGGGTCGGTGCTCCTGGCGCTCGGTGCGCATTCGGTCGTGCTGCTGTCGATCGGACGCGTGTGCAGCGGTGTGGCACTGGGATTGTCGATGGCCGTCGGCGGCAGCTGGATCACCGAGCTGAGCATCCGGGGCGGCGACAAGGCGGCCGCGGGGGCACGGCGCGCCGCGATGAGCCTGACCGCCGGCTTCGGCATCGGCGCCGGGGTGGCCGGAGCGCTGGCCCAGTGGGCGCCATGGCCGCATGTCCTCGCCTACGCCGTCAACATCACGATCGCCGCGATCGCCGCCGTGCTGATCCTGCGAGTCCCGGAAACGGTTGCGCGGCAGACGGACCCGGGGCGACTGTTCGACGACCTGAAGATCCCGTCGGCCGGACATCGCCGCTTCCTGCTCGTCGTGCTCCCGGTGGCGCCGTGGGTGTTCGGGGCGTGCGCGTCGGCCTATGCGGTCATTCCGGCGCTGATGTCCGCGCGCACCGCGGGAGCGCCGATCGCCTTCGCGGCGTTGTGCTGTGTGCTCGGCCTCGCCGCGGGTTTCGGCATCCAATCGTTGGGTCGCCGCATCGACGACCCCGACGGCGTGCGTGGCGTGGTCAGTGCGCTGGTGGTCCTCGCGGTCGGAATGGTGTTGGCGGCCTTGGCTGCTCACGTCCTGACGGTGTGGCTATCGCTGGTCGCTGCGACGGTGCTGGGCTGCGGCTACGGCATGGCGATGATCGCCGGACTGCTGGAGGTGCAGCGCATCGCGGGTGCCTACGGCGCGCAGAATCCCTCCGGCCGTAGTGATCTCGCCGGATTGACCGCGGTGTTCTACGGGGTCACGTATCTGGGGTTCGCGGTGCCGGCCGTACTCGCCGCGATTTCAGAGACCTTCGACACCATCACCTACACCGACATGTTCATCGTCGGGATCGGTGCGGCACTTCTGTGCCTGGCGGTGGTGATTATCGGGCATCGCAACACCACCGGTCGGGCAGGTCGCTGATGCCGCTCGCGTGTGGTCGGTCTGGATTCGCCGTGGCGTCGTGCGGCTCACAATCACGTCGTCGCTGCCACTCGCAGCGGTTCGGTGGCGAACGCGCGCAACCCTTCTGACGGGGCGATACGTGCCCGGAATCCGAGGATCTGCGCGGCGCGAGCCGGATCGGCGACCACATGCCGCACATCTCCGACTCGAAACTCGCAGTTGATACTCGGCTGCGGCCCGGGCACGCACTCCGAGAGCGTGTGTGCCACCTCGCCGATGGTGATCGGATGCCCCGAGGCGATGTTGAGGGGCAGATAGGAGCCGGATGCGTTGCCGAGGGCGGCCTCCACGGCGAGTGCGTTCGCCTCGGCGACGTCGTCGACGTGGACGAAGTCGCGGGTCTGGCCACCGTCCTCGAAGACTGTCGGGGCACGCCCGGCCGCGAGCGCGGAGCGAAAGATTGATGCGACCCCGGCATAGGGGGTGTCGCGAGGCATATTCGGACCGTACACATTGTGATAACGCAGTGCGATGGCAGATCCGCCGACGCAGGACGCCCACGCCCGGACGTAGTGTTCCTGAGCCGCTTTGCTGGCCGCGTAGTGATTGTGGGGAATCAACGGCGCGTCCTCGGAGGTCGGTGCCCACTGGGTCGGACAACCATCGGGTCCGACGTGCTCGAACTGGCCGCGCGTCAGGTCATCGGTCCGCCGGGGCGCTGGCTCCGACATCGCCTCACCGGAGCTGGTGAGGTGTGATCCGTTGCCGTACACCACCATCGACGACGCCAACACCAGTGTCCCCACCCCGGATTCGGCCATCGTCGCGAGGAGGCCGGCGGTGCCGAGATCATTGTGCCGGGCGAATGCCGGGGCGTCGAGGAATCCGTGACCCATACCGACCAGGGCTGCCTGGTGCGAAACGACGTCGACGCCGTCCAACAGTGGCGACAGGGCATCCGCGTCGGCGATGTCGATCACCGCGACCCCGGGTGGTGGCTGTGTGCCCGGCGCATGCGCGCTGGGCACCATGGCGTCGACTCCGACGACGTCGTGGCCACGGCGGTGCAGTGCCGCGACCACCCGGGAGCCGATGAAGCCCGCGGCTCCGGTCACCAGAACCCGGCTCACCGGACAACCTGCACAGCCGGCGAGTCGTCGTGCGACCGGGTGATCGCTGCAACCATGGCGTCGACGTCGTGGTCGGTGGGTGTGCAGGAGCACTCCTCGGCGGGATCGACCGCCCTCACCGCATGGCGTACCGAATCGGTCAACCGCGGGAGGTTGCGGGCGAACTCGGCGAAGACCTCCGCTGCCTCCACACCCTGTCCGGGAGCAACCCCGGCATCGAGATCTGTGACCAAACACAAAGCGGCATAACATAGTCCGAGCTCCCGGGCCAATGTTGCCTCCGGCTGTCCGGTCATGTTGATGAGATCGGCACCCCACGTCGCATACATCCGGGATTCGGCACGAGTCGAGAACCGCGGACCATCGATGACGATCATGGTCCCGCCGTCGTGGGTTTCCTCGGCCGAGCTCATCAGCGACTCACGGACTCGTGGGCAGTACGGGTCTGCGAACGAGATATGGATGGGCGGATGGAATTTCAGCCCTGCCGCGTGATCGACAAAAGTGGCGGGCCGGGAACTGGTGCGGTCGATGAGCTGGTCGGGCACCACCAACGTGCCGGGTCCGTAGTGCGGCGTCAGTGACCCGACCGCTGTCGCAGAGATGATCACGCGTACACCGAGAGAGCGCAGTGCCCAGAGATTGGCGCGGTAGGGCACCTCGTGCGGCAGCCATTCGTGGTGCCGTCCGTGGCGGGGAATGAACACCACGCGCCGCCCGGCGACGGTGCCCACCACAGGGGGTGCCGACGGCCTGCCGAAGGGAGTATCGATGTCATGGGCAAGGGCATCGGGGTCGTCGGCGAGGAAGTCGTAGAATCCGGTTCCGCCGAGGATTCCGACGGCCGGCGGTGTGGTGCTCATCTGTTCTCCTTGATCGGGTTGGTGAGGTTGATGCGGGTACCGCTGTTCGGGTGTGAGCCGGGAACGCGAGGTTCGACGAAAGATCCACAACGCCAGGATGATCCAGACGATGCCGATGGCGATCGACAGGTTGAGCGCATATGGCCGGTCGAGCAGGGTGGGATTGTCGGCGGGATACTGCCCAGATGGTCGCGGGGCCAGGACCGGAACGGACAGGAGCAGCAGGATTGCGGTGAATGCCACGCCGGTCGCGATCGGGACGGCTGCTGTGATGGTTCGCCGCGACCGCCGAATGGCCCACCAGACCGCCAACCACAACGGAGCAATGACACCGTCGTGGACGATCACCCCGCCGGCGAGCCAGGTGACCAGCGACCGCCAGTCGGCCGGGTGAACGAAGCGCAGAGCCAGTGAGATGCCATAGGCGATGCTCGCGATGCCGGCCGATATCAGCAGCGACCGCACGATCAGCGTCACCGACACCCCGCGGTGGCCCCGCGCGCTCGGAGCGGTCACGACAGTACCTCGATCCGCTCCAGCCATTTGGTCTGCATGACGCCGGGCAGATTCGGGGCGATCAGTCGTGCCGGGTATCCGTGATCGAGTGACAGTTGGTCGCCATTGATGGTGAGGGCGATGAGCGTCAGGTCGTCCCAGGCATGTGTGGCCGGGATGTCGGTGACGGCATAGGACCCGCGTTCCAGTGAGACCATCCGTGCACCCGTTCCCGGGACGGCGCCCACGCTGGTGAGCAACTCGCTCAGTCGGATTCCCGACCATTCGGCGGATGCACTCCACCCCTCCACGCAGGCGATCGGCAGGCGCACCCGCCGTTGGGGTAGCGCCTTGAGTTGGGACAGGGCCAGCGAACGCGACACCGCTCCGGCCGCGATGGTGAGCCGGTAGTCGGGTGCGACCGCCTTGGTACTGACCCCGGCGGTTTCGGCCGTGCGATTGATCGGCACACCCTGGGGACCGTCACCGGATCGCGGTGACAGAAATGCCAGCCGCCGCAAGGGCGTGATGGTCGCCCCGGCAAAGGCGACAAACGCAACTCCGACACCGATGACCGTGGCCGTCAGGACCGTCCGCCGGGTGGGGCCCGGGTCCTTGTCGGCGGGCGCGGTGTCGGTCTTCTCCGAATCTGGTGTCCCGTCGGCGATCTCGGTGTGCTCACCGAGAGCCGCCCGGATCACCGGCAGTTTGACGGCGATGTGGATGGCGACGGCCCCGATTGCGACGTAGGCAACCGCGTGATGGGCGGCAGGAAAGAAGAACTTCCACGGATACCAATGGGCGGTGTTCATCAGCCCGGTCACCAACTCGAACACTCCGGAGGCGACGAGCACAGCGATGCTCAGTCGTTCGGCCATCCGGACGGGCGAACCTATCAGGGGGCGTTCGAACAACTTTCGGTACACGATCGCGAGTTTGACGAGCAGCAGCGGGATCGCGGTGATTCCGGACAGGACGTGAAGCCCCTGTGTGACCCGGTACAACCACACCGGATGCGCCGGCCACGAGAACCAGGTCGGCGGGTGCTGAATGAGGTGACTGATCACCCCGGTGACGAAGCAGATGGTGAAGGCGATACCCAGTGCGAGACCAACCCGGACGGTGGTGACAGGAGGTTCCTCGGCGGTGATCGGCACCCGGCCGGCGGTGACCTCCGGCGCCTCACTCACCGCGTCATCACCTCGAGGATTCGGCGCTCGCCGACCGCTATCATCTCACCTGCTCGCATTCCGTACTGCGGTAACAGATCTGACAGTCCGTCGGGACCGACCCTGGTCCACCGAAACCAGGGCCCGGTGTGCTCGGCGCTCTCGGTGCGGACGAAGTCGGTTCTGCGGTGCGGCACGTCGGGATCGACCTCGATGAGTGCGATACCCTCGGGTCGAAGCAGGGTCGCGACCCGTCCCAGGAGTCGGGCCGGGTCGCCTCCGATACCGATGTTGCCGTCGATCAACAGGGCGTTCGCCCAGCGCCCCTCGCCGGGTAAGCGGTCAAAGATGTTGCGCTGCAGTACCGGTACCCCCCGTTCGCGTGCGACCGCGACAGCCGCGTGTGCGGCGTCGACTCCGAGTGCCGCTGTTCCGGTGGTGACCAATGCCTGTACCAGGCGTCCCGGTCCGCATCCCAGGTCGATGGTGGGTCCCGTACAACGGGACACCACCTCGTGGTCGAACGCCAGGTCCTCGGAGTCCCGGGATGTTCCCCGCCACCGTGACATGGGCAGTTGGCTCCGGCTTCCGTCATGACCCCTCAGGACACATGCCACGCTGGTCCAGGTGTGCTCGAATCCGATGTGATCGCCGAGGTCTGCGGTGCGATCAGCGGTGTCGCCGGGGGCGGTCACCGGCACCTCGCCGGAGTGCGTGTGGCAGCCGCCGACCTCGCGAAGTGGCTTGTCGGTGAGCATGTTTGAGCAACCACATGGACATCGGAAGGGAGATCCACGTCGTGCGCACAGGCAAGGAGTTCAACCCTGCAGCCAACTCCGCACAGTGCCTCGATGGTACGTTCGGCGGTGTCGGGCCGCGACATCGGCACCCCGCGCAGGCAGCGTGCGCTCGACAGGTCGGGCAATCCCAGGCCCCACCAGCCGCCGTCGGCGGCCGGACCCAGCAGGCAGGTCTTCTCGGGTGTCGAGTTGACCATGCACATCGCCTCGGAGAGCGTATCGGAGTCGAGTTGCGGTGTGTCCATGCCGATCTGGAGAACCCGGCGGACGCCCATGGTGGCCGCCGTATGGTGAGCGTGCACCAGCCGATCGGCAAAGCTCGTGCCGGATTGGGTGAATACCTCGCACCCGCGGAGTTCGGTGGCGATCTCGGTGTGCCGTCTGGCCGCACCGATCTCCCCATGCCACGCGACAAGCACCCGCGTGCCGGTCACGCCGCGAGCTGCGTGCAGCGTGTCCAGCAAAGCGGCCGCGGCCAATTCGGCTGCCCCGTCATCGCCGAACACCGGGGCCAACCGGGTCTTGGCCAGGCCGGGAACCGGTGCCTTGGCCACTATCAGAATGGCCGATTCCGGCCGGGTGTCAGTGTTCACGACAGCGCCGCCAGGAAGTCACGGCCGGCACGCAATGAGCCGGTCACCGAACCCGAGACCTTAGACCGACCGCCGAATCTGGGCCGGTAGGTGACGTCGACCTCGGACACGTACAGTCCCCGGTCCGCGGCCCGGCGGAGCAACTCGACCGGGTATCCCGAACGACGATCTCCGATTAGCAAGCTCAGCAACGTATCTCGGCGAGATGCTCGCATCGGTCCGATATCGCGGACACAGATGCCGAAGCGGTGACGCAACCGCCACGCGGCGAGGGTGGTCCCGGCTTGCGCGTGCCACGGTAGTACACCGCGCTCGGTCGGCCTGCGCCTACCGACCGCCAGATCGGCGCCGTCGTCGAGGGCGGCGAGCAGCAGTGTCAGATCCTCCGGGTCGAGTGAGCCGTCGCCGTCGATGGTGCACACGATCGGTGTCTGCGCGGCGACGATCCCGGCGTGGACCGCCGACCCGTAGCCCAGGCGAGGCTCGTGGATCACGTGAGCCCCGAGTGCCCGCCCGATGAGCGCCGTCTGATCGGTGGAGCCGTTGTCCACGACCAGTGCCTGAAATCGGTCGGGAATGCCCTGTAACACATAGGGGAGTGACGCCTCTTCGTTGTGGCACGGAATGATGACGGTGACCTCTGATGACAGCACGGGTCAAGCGTATGAACGACATTCCTCGTTCACCAGGTCACGGCCGCTTACCAAAGTGTGACCCTCGGTTCCGGTGTCTTACGAAACAATGACATCCGCATCCCATCGGTGGTGGTGTGCCTCCGCGGTATTACGGTCGCAACAGTGAACAGCTCTGTAGATCAACGGATCCGGGGATCTGATGCTGCGGCCGGTAAGGATTCGCGGTGGCCGGCGCGTCGGGCGGCGATCGCTGTCGCGGTGGGGCTGCTCCTCGTCGCCGTTGCTGTCGCCGCGCCCTTCATTCTGGGTGATCGGTTGCGCAGCAGGATATTTGCGCTGGCGGCACCACTGTTCGGCCGGTGGGAACCGCATGTCGGTCCGGGCACTGTCACCTCATTGGTTCTGGCGCTGCTGGCCGTGACGGTGATCCCGCGGTTTCTCCATCGCCAACCGGCACTGCCGCTGGCGCTGTGGACGTGGTTGTTCGGTGCGTTGTGGACTCTGAGTCTCGCGATGATCGACGGATGGCAGCGCGGTATCGCCGGTCGGCTGACCCGTCCCGACGAGTATCTGGCAGAGGTTCCCGGTATCCATGACATAGGTGCCATGCTCTCGGGATTCTCCGGACGAATACTCGACTTTCAACCCGACTCGTGGACCACGCATGTGTCCGGGCACCCGCCGGGTTCGCTGCTCACGTTCGTCGTCCTGGACCGTCTGGGCTTGGGTGGCGGGGCATGGGCCGGACTCTTCTGCATCGTGGTGGGTACCTCCGGGCTTGCCGCGGTCATCATCACACTCGTTCGTCTCGGCGCGGTGGACACCGCGCGCCGATGTGCGCCGTTCCTCGCGTTCTTTCCCGGACTGATCTGGGTCGGCGTATCCGCCGACGGGTACTACATGGGTGTGACGGCGTGGGGCATTGCGTTGCTGGCGATCGCGGCGACCACCGTGGGCGGCCGGGCGGTGGCGGCGGGACTGGCATCCGGACTCGTGTTGGGTTTCGGATTGTTCCTCAACTACGGCCTGATCCTGGCCGCGGTGCCGGCGATCGCGGTGCCGGCGGCGGCGCGAGCGTGGAAACCTCTGCTGTGGGCCGTGATCGGTGCCCTGATCGTCGTCGGTGCGTTCTGGGCCGGCGGGTTCTGGTGGCTGGATGGCTACCACCTGGTGGTGCAACGGTACTACCAGGGAATTGCCTCGCAACGTCCCTTCGCGTATTGGGGGTGGGCGAATCTGGCCGCCACCGCGATCGCCGTCGGACCGGCGACGGTGGCCGCGCTGGGCCGCGCCGCCGACCGCTCACTGCTGCGTCGGCCGGAGTTGTGGCTCGGCGTGGCAGGGCTGATGGCGCTGCTGATCGCCGATGTCAGCGCGCTCAGCAAGGCCGAGACCGAACGAATCTGGCTACCCTTCACGGTGTGGATGATGACGCTGACCGCAGTGCTTCCCGTACGGTCGGCGCGGTGGTGGCTCGGCGCGCAGCTGGTCGTGGCGCTGCTGGTCAACCATCTGGTGCTCACCTACTGGTGAAAGGCGGTACGTGATGCGGATTCTCGTCGCCGACGACGACGGGGTGGTGCTCGATGTGGTCGGCCGCTACCTGCGGCACGCCGGAATGGACGTGGTCGCGGTGAGCGATGGAGCTGCCGCCATCGACGAGATCGAGGGCGGAACCGTCGACCTTGCCGTGCTCGATGTGATGATGCCGCACCTCGACGGGATCGAGGTGTGCCGTCGGGCGCGATCCGGTACCCACCCGGACCTGCCACTGATCCTGCTCACCGCACTCGGCTCTCCCGACGACCGCGTCCTGGGCCTCGAGTCGGGCGCCGATGACTACGTCACCAAGCCGTTCAGCCCGCGTGAACTGATTCTGCGTGTGCAGTCCGTTCTCCGGCGCACCACCCGCGCGATCTCCGACGGCGTCGGTGCCGACGATGCCACGGAGTTGGTCGACGGCGATGTGGTCGTCGATACCCGCGCGCAGGTGGTCACCGTCGGTGGTCGGGCGCTGCCGACGACCAAACGCGAGTTCGATCTGATCGCCTTTCTGATGGCGCACCCGGACGAGGTGTTCAGCCGAGAAGTGTTGTTGGACAAGGTGTGGGGTTGGACTTTCGGCGATCAGTCGACGGTGACAGTGCACGTCAAGCGGATTCGCACGAAACTGGGACCGGCCGCGCATATCGACACCGTGTGGGGTCGGGGCTACCGGTGGACGAGTGCATCGACACGCGAGTCGAGCCCGTGATCACAGATACCTTCCGGATTCTCGTGGTGGCCTTGGTCTGGACGGCGCCGCTGGTGATCGCCGGTTCTTCGCTGCTGTGGTGGCAACGGCGTATGTCGTTGCTCGTGAGCCTTGTCGTGATGGCGCTGATCCCGTTGGTGGCCACCTTCGTCGGGGTTTTCGCGACGAGCGGGTTGATGGTCACCGGCGATCTGCGCCGCACCGCAACGGTTCTCGCGGCCGTTGCGGTGGTGACCGTGCCCGCGGTTCTGTTGTTGGGGAGGCTGCAAGCCCGCCGGACGGTATGGGAGCGACAGATGCGGGAGCAGGAGAGAGCAGCCGATCAGTCACGCCGGGACCTGATCGCGTGGATCAGTCACGACCTGCGCACCCCGATCACCGACATCAAGATCCTCGCCGAGTCCCTCACCGACGGTGTGGTCACCGGCGCCGACGACACCGTCGCATTCGCGACGCAGATCGGACGAGACGTCGACCGGTTGTCGGCGATGGTCGATGATCTCTTCGAGATGTCGACGATCAATGCCGATGCGCTTCAACTGGACATGGAGGAGATCGACCTGCGAGAGGTGATCGACGAAGTGGTCGGGTCGGTGCGCTCGGTCGCGGAACGAGGTCAGATCACCCTGGACGTGCTGGCGCCGGATGACGCAGTGGGGGTAACCGGGAGCGCACCGGCGATGTCGCGCGTGGTGACGAACCTGGTCACCAACGCGCTCGCGCACACCCCACCGGGTGGGTGTATCCGCATCGCCACCGGGGTGGCTGCTGCCGATGCGCCGGATGGGCAGGCGCAGCATGCCGTCGGATGGTGCCGCGTCGACGATTCGGGTTCGGGTATCGACGAGGACGATCTGCCCCGCATCTTCGAAATGGCCTATCGCGGTGGCAGCGCGGCGCGCTCGCCGGGGCACTCTGCGACCGTTCCCACGGGCTCGGGAATGGGCCTGGCGATCGCGCGTGGGCTCGTCGATGCGCAGAACGGGTCGATCACCGCGTCGAACACCGCGTCGGGGGCCCGCTTTGAAGTGCGAATTCCGCTGGCCGTGGCCTCCGACGATGGCTGAGAACGGCGGCGGCACGAATGCTCATGTCACCGCGCGAAAGACCTCGCCGATCACCAGCAGCTGGTCCAGCGTTGCGTCCTGGAGTGCCGGCGGGGCCGGATCAGGAACGGCGGCAACAGTATTGACGATGTCGAGACCTGCCGGCGTGATGCGCACGTACTTTCTTCGGCGATCTCTGGTGGAGACCTCGCGGACCACATAGCCCGCCTCTTCGAGCTCGGATACGGCGACCGAGGCGGCCGGGGCGTCGACTGTCGCCGCGCGGGCCAACTCTGTGAGGGTCAACGGTTCTCGTGCCACGCGCCGCAGGATGCGGATACGGCTGAAGGGCAGGCCGGTGGCCGCGATCACCGCGCGTCGCCATTCCTCGCGCGAATTCATCACCGCCGACACGATCGTCCGCCACAGCTCCGCCCGAAGTTCGTCGGCATTCACCGGGGTGTCATCAGCCACGACTCGGCTCCGGATCGATCAGCACGCGAGCCACCTCGTCGGAGGTGCGCTTGGCCCACCGCGTCGTCGACACGATTCCCAGGATCAGGATGGTCGCGGAGAACACCACGACCAGCAGCCACATCGGGTGCATGTCGGTACTGAACGACGGGCCGATCCCGGCCGCGGCGACGCCGGTGATGCTGCCTGCCAGGGCCACGCCGATGCTGACGCCGACCTGGCGGCTGGTCGAGGCCACCGCGGCCGCCGCACCCGCCCGGTGCCGTGGCATGCCGCTGACCGCGGAGTTGGTGATCGGGGCGTTGATGGCGCCGAATCCGATGCCGAAGATCGCGAAGATGATGCCGATCTGCACCAGGGAGGTGCCGGCGTCGATGGTGATCATCAGGGCCGAACTGATCAGCATCGCGACGCCGGCCACCACCAGGGACGGACGCGTACCGAACTGGGCGACCGCCCGCCCGGACAGCGGCGAGAGGATCAGTACGGCGAGCGCGGCGGGTACGAGCATCGCACCGGTCGCGATCGCGGACAGGCCGCGGATCTCCTGTAGGTAGAGCGACATCAGGAACAGGAACGCACCCCAGCTCGCGAAGGCGCAGACCGCGATGGCGGTCGCCGCGGAGAACGGCACGCTCCGGAAGAAGCGCAGGTCGATGAACGGATCGCGATGACGGCGTTCGGCGATGAGGAATCCGACGAAGGCGAGTGCGGCCACGGCGAACACGATGATCGTGCGCGGCGATCCCCACCCGTGACCAGGTCCCTCGATCAGGCCGTAGACGACCGCGGCGAGCGCGAGGACGGCCAGCGCCTGGCCGACGGGATCCAGCGTGCGCATGACGGGCGAGCGTGATTCTGGCACGTAGAGCGCGGTCAACGTCACCGCGATGAGGCAGATCGGGATGTTCACCCAGAACACCGCCCGCCAGTCGATGAGGTCGATGAGCGCGCCGCCGACCATCGGGCCGACGGCCATCGAGATCCCGACGACCGCACCCCACATGCCGATGGCCCGGGCGCGTTCCTTGGGGTCGGCGAAGACCTGCGTGATGATCGACATCGCCACCGGATTGAGCATCGAGCCGCCGATCGCCTGCAAGGCGCGGGCGGCGATGAGGATGCCGATCGACGGGGCGAGACTGCAGGCGAGGGAGCCGACGGCGAAGGTGATCAGCCCGATCTGGAAGACGCGGCGCCGGCCGTACCGGTCGGCGGTCGCCCCGGACAGCATCAGCAGGCTGGCCAGTACCAGGGTGTAGATGTCGATGACCCACTGCAGGGAGGAGACCGAGGCGTCGAGGTCGGTGCGGATCGCGGGAAGGGCGACGTTCACGATCGTCGCGTCCATGGACACGATCAGCAGGCTCATACAACAGGTCGCGAGGATGATCGCCTTGCGGCGAGGCGTCAACTCGACGGAGGTAGTTGTGGACATACAAAGATTGTAGAACTACAACTAATATCCGGCCAGGGCCCGTGGTGATGAGTTTCCGGCGGGGGGTCAGGCGTCGGGGTAGCCGTTCGGATTGCCCGACTGCCACCGCCAGGTGTCGGTGCACATGTCGTCGATGGTCTTCTCCGCGCTCCAGTGCAGGTCGGCGTTGGCGCGCGACGGATCGGCGTAGGACGCGGCGATGTCGCCGGCGCGGCGCGGTGCGATCTCATACGGGATCTCCCGGCCACTGGCACGCTCGAAGGCCTTGATCACCTCGAGCACCGAAACGCCTTGTCCGGTACCGAGATTCCACACCGAGAGGCCGGGGTCGGCGGTGCTGATCCGCTCCAGGGCGGCGACGTGACCGGCGGCGAGGTCGTCGACGTGGATGTAGTCGCGCACCCCGGTGCCGTCCGGGGTGTCGTAGTCGTCACCGAACACCGACAGCTTGTCCCGACGGCCCACCGCCACCTGCGCGACGAAGGGCATCAGATTGTTGGGGATGCCGGACGGGTCCTCGCCGATCTGCCCGCTCGGGTGGGCGCCGACGGGGTTGAAGTACCGCAGCGCCGCGATGCGCCAGGCGTCGTCACTGGCGGCGACGTCGCGCAGCACCTGCTCGATCATCACCTTGGTCCAGCCGTACGGGTTGGTCGCCGAGGTGGGGGAGTCCTCGGTCATCGGCAGCACCGGCTCGGCGCCGTAGACCGTCGCCGACGACGAGAACACCAACGTCGACACGCAGTGCCGGCCCATCGCCCGCAGCAGCGAGAACGTCGAGTCGAGGTTGTTCTGGTAGTAATCGAGCGGTTTGGCCACCGACTCGCCGACGGCCTTGAAGCCGGCGAAATGGATGACGGCGTCGATCTGCTCGTGGGCGAACAGATGCTCGGTCTTGTCGACGTCGGTCAGGTCGAAGGCATGCACGGGGATATGTGTGCCGGTCAGGGCCTCGAGCCGGCCGATGACCGTCGGCTTGGAGTTGGAGAAGTCGTCGACGATGAGCACGTCGTGGCCGGATTCGACGAGTCTGATGACGGTGTGTGAGCCGATGTAGCCGGCTCCGCCGCTGACGAGTACACGCATACTGTTCACGGTAGGCGGCGAGCCTGACAGATGGCCGCGAGGATGCTGTGATCCGCGCGACCGGACGACAGTGGCGACGCACGCGTGGTTCAGGAGACTTCTAGGGGTGGGTATGGGTGTGCAGCGGTCCGACGTGGAGTTCGCGTCGTCGGGGACGACGATCCGGGCGTGGTTGTACCGTCCGGATGCGGAGCCGGGAACGCCGGATCCGCCGGTCATCGTGATGGCGCACGGCCTCGGCGGGGTGCGCGGCATGCGACTCGATGCCTTCGCCGAGCGTTTCACCCAGGCGGGGTATGCGTGCCTGGTCTTCGACTACCGGCACTTCGGTGACAGCGACGGGCAACCCCGGCAGTTGCTGTCGGTCCGTCGGCAACTCGCCGACTACGACGCCGCCATCGCGTACGCGCGCAGCCTGCCCGGCGTCGACGCGGCCCGCGTCATCGTGTGGGGGACGTCGTTCTCCGGCGGTCATGCGCTGGTGCTGGCCGCCCGCCACCCCGATCTGGCCGCCGCGATCTCGCAGTGCCCGTTCACCAGTGGTGTGGCGTCGACGTTGGCGCTCGATCGCCTCGGCGCGGCCAAGGTGTCGGCGCGGGGCGTCGCCGACCTCGTGTCGATGGTTCTGCGTCGTGAACCGGTCCTCGTCGAGCTCGCCGGCACCGGTCACGACACGGCGCTGATGACCGCACCCGACGTGGTGCCCGGGTACCTGGGCCTGGTGCCCGAGGGATCGACGTTCCGCAACGAGGTGGCGGCCCGGATCGGTCTGGCGATCTCGGTGCATTCGCCGGCGCGGTCGATGAAAAAGATCCGCATCCCCACCCTGGTGTGCGCCTGCGACGCCGACACCGTCGCGCCGGTGGGTCCGACTGTGCGTGCGGCGCAAGCGAATCCGATGATCACGCTGGAGCGTTACCCGTACGGGCACTTCGACATCTACGTCGGGGACGCGTTCGAGCGGGTGGTCGGCGATCAGATCGCGTTCCTGACGGCGACGGTGCCGGTGGGGGTGTGAGGGAGGGTCGGGTGATCTGGGACTACGTGCTGATCGTCGTCATGATCCTGTGGTTCGTCGGCGGGATCTACGCCCTCATCAGCGTGGTGACCGGCCGTCGCCGCCGTTTTGGCGCCGATGACGACGACGATGCCCGGTGATCGTCGTGCTGACCGCAGCGGTCGGCGAACTCATCCCAGAACCCGTTCGGTGACAGCGTATTTCGACTCCGCGGATTCCTTGGCCCGCTGCCACCAGTCGGGGTTGGCCCGATACCAGTCGATGGTAGCGGCCAGGCCGGAACGGAAGTCGACATACTGTGGCCGCCAACCCAATTCGGTGCGCAGGCGGGTGGAGTCGATCGCGTAGCGAAGGTCGTGGCCGGGGCGGTCGGTGACGAAGTCGAAGGCGTCGCGCGGTTGCCCGGTCAGTTCCAGGATGGTCTCGACGACGGTGCGGTTGTCCACCTCGCCGTCGGCGCCGATCAGATAGGTCTCCCCGATCCGGCCCTTCTCGATGATGGTCCACACGGCGTCGTTGTGGTCGTCGACGTGAATCCAGTCGCGCACGTTGCGGCCGTCGCCGTAGAGGCGGGGCCGGACACCGGAGAGCACGTTGGTGATCTGGCGCGGGATGAACTTCTCCACATGCTGAAACGGGCCGTAGTTGTTGGAGCAGTTCGAGATGGTCGCGGCCACCCCGAAGGAACGCACCCAGGCACGTACCAGCAGATCACTACCGGCCTTGGTGGAGCTGTACGGGCTCGACGGGTTGTACGGGGTCGCCTCGGTGAAGCGGGCCGGATCGTCGAGTTCGAGGTCGCCGTACACCTCGTCGGTGCTGATGTGGTGATAGCGGACGTCGTGCCGGCGCACCGCCTCGAGCAGGGTGTAGGTGCCCACCAGGTTGGTCTGGATGAACGCCGACGGGTCGGCGAGCGAATTGTCATTGTGGGATTCGGCGGCGAAATGCACCACCAGGTCACAGTCGCCGACGAGCCGATCGACCAGGGCCGCGTCGGCGACGTCGCCCTCGATCAGTTCGACGACATCCGACACCGGCGCCAGCGTGGCCGGATTCGCGGCATAGGTGAGCTTGTCGAGGACGCGAATGCGCACGTCAGGACGCTGTGCGACGGTACGAAGCACAAAGTTCGCGCCGATGAATCCGGCACCCCCGGTGACCAGAACGCGCATCGTCTCCCACTTCTCCTCGAGTGATCGTGTGGGTCAGACGATACCGAGGTGGTCGGACGGTCGCCGGGCGGCGTGGCGATGTGAGACGCCGCGCACGCCTCGGCGTGGGGATGCACGAACCACTAGGCTTGCCCCCATGCGCGGGATCATTCTGGCCGGAGGAACGGGGAGTCGGCTGCACCCCATCACGCAGGGGGTGAGCAAACAGCTCGTCCCTGTCTACGACAAGCCGATGATCTACTACCCACTCTCGACGCTGATGCTGGCCGGTATCCGCGAGATCCTGATCATCACCACACCGTCGGACGAGGCGGCGTTCCGGGGGCTGCTCGGTGACGGATCGCAGTTCGGGATCGAGCTGAGTTACATCACCCAACCCGCGCCCGAGGGCCTCGCGCAGGCGTTCACCCTCGGCGCCGACCACATCGGCGACGAGTCGGTGGCCCTGGTGCTCGGCGACAACATCTTCTACGGCCCCGGGCTCGGTTCGCAGTTGCAGGGTTTCGGCGACATCGAGGGCGGGGCGATCTTCGCCTACTGGGTGGCCGAGCCGAGCGCGTACGGCGTCGTCGAATTCGATCAGACGGGGACCGCGGTGTCGCTGGAGGAGAAGCCGGCCGCACCGAAATCGAACTATGCGGTGCCGGGACTGTACTTCTATGACAACGACGTGATCGAGATCGCCCGCGGTCTGCGACCCAGTGCGCGCGGCGAATACGAGATCACCGACATCAACGCCCACTACCTCGAACGTGGCGAACTCAAGGTGACCGTGCTGCCGCGCGGGACCGCCTGGCTCGACACCGGCACCTTCGACTCGCTGCTCGACGCCGGGAACTTCGTTCGCACCGTCGAACAGCGGCAGGGACTCAAGATCGCGGTACCCGAGGAAATCGCTTGGCGGCGCGGGTATCTCAGCGACGACGAGCTGGCCGCCCGGGCGGAACGGCTGCGCAAGTCGGGCTACGGTGACTATCTCCTCGACATCCTCGCCCGCGGAAAGGGATTCGCGTGAAGGTTCGGCCACTGTCCATTGCCGGGGCGTGGGAGTTCACCCCGGTGCTGCACGGCGACGCACGTGGGCTGTTCACCGAGGCGTTCAAGGCCGACGTCATCGGCGAGACCATCGGCCATCGCTTCGACCTCGCGCAGGTGAATCTGTCCGTGTCGGCGGCCGGCGTGTTGCGGGGCGTGCACTTCGCCGACGTCCCGCCCGGACAGGCGAAGTACGTCACCTGTCCGTCGGGGGCCATCCTCGACGTGATCGTCGACATCCGGGTCGGCTCACCGACTTTCGGCACCTACGACACGGTACTGCTCGACGACGTCGACCGCCGCACGGTATATCTCTCGGAGGGGCTGGGGCATGCGTTCCTCTCGCTGGCCGACGGTTCGACGGTGACCTATCTGTGCTCGACGGGATACAACCCGGGTGCCGAACACGGCATCAACCCGCTCGACGAAGAGCTCGGCATCGAGTGGCCGACTCTCGCGCGCGACGGTACTGCGCTGAGCTACGAGCTGTCCGCGAAAGACACGGCGGCGCCCGGCCTTTCGGAAGCCGCCCAGTCCGGATTGCTGCCGCGGTACGACGAGGTCACGGAGTATCTGAGGGGGCTCTGAAGGAATGGCCGCCGGAGAACGGGACGATTCAGGCCGGGAACGGCGGCAGGGCAGGGGTGAACAACCAGCGCTGCCACAGATCCTGCAGCGGGGCGGACGAGAAGTTGGCCGCCAGGGCGATGAAGTCCTCGGTGGTCACCGATCCGTAGCGGTACTTCTCGGTCCACCGGTGCAGGAGAGCGAAGAAGTTGCCGTCGCCGATGGTCAGACGCAAGGCGTGCAGGGTGATCGCACCGCGCTTGTACACCCAGTCGTCGAACATCTTTCGCGGACCCGGGTCGGCGAGGGGGACGCGGACGGAGGAGGCGGCGAGCTTCTGGTAGTAGTGGCGCGCCCATTCGTCGGCGCTGCGGCCACCGGAACGCTGGCTCCACAACCACTCCGCGTAGCAGGCGAATCCCTCGTGCAGCCAGATGTCACGCCACCGCGCCAGCGTCACCGAATTACCGAACCACTGATGCGCCAGTTCGTGTGCGACGAGTCGTTCCGAATTGCGGGTGCCATTGCAGTGGTTCGCGCCGAACGTCGAAAAGCTCTGTGCCTCAATGGGAATCTCGAGGGGATCGTCGGTGACGACGACGGTGTAACGCGGAAACGGATACGGGCCGAACATCTCGACGAAGACGTCGATCATCTCGAGTTGCCGGCCGAAGTCGACGTCGAAGTTCTTGGACAGCCGCGGCGGGATCACCGCGTCGACGGGCAACGGCTTGGTGGCCAGTGAGACCTTCTTGTACGGCCCGATCTGGATCGACGCGAGGTAGGTCGGCATCGGTTCCACCTGGTGATACACCCACGTGGTCTGGGCGGCGCGTGCCCGCTTGGACTCCAGAACGCCGTTGGCCAGAGCGTAATACGGGCTGTCGGTGGTGATGGAGATGCGGTAGGGCGCCTTGGCGATCGGGTGGTCGTCGCAGGGGAACCAGGACGCCGCACCGTTGGGCTGATTGGCGCACAGCGCGCCCTCGGTGAGTTCTTCCCAGCCCACCTCGCCCCAGGAACTGCGGATGGGGCGCGGGGAGCCGTGGTAGCGGACGACGATCGTCATCGCGCCACCGGGCGGGATGGGATCGGCCGGGGTGATCGTCAGCTTCTTGTTGCGGTGCGAATAGCGAACGCGTTTGTCGTTGACGCTCACGCGCGTGACGGTGAGAGTGCTGGCCAGGTCGAGGCTGAACCGGCGGAGATCGATGTGCGACGTCGCGGTCAGGGTGGCGGTGCCCTCGAGCCGGTTACCGGCGACCTTGTACATGAGGTCGAGGTCGTATCGGCTGATGCGGTAGCCGAGGTTTCCGTTGTCCGGCAGGTAGGGATCGAGGACGTCGGTCGGCGAACCCAATACCGGTTGCCCGGAGCCCGGTTGCCGTGCGCCTCTGCCCGACTTACCCGGCACCCACATCTCCTCGCCTCTTCATGAACTCGCCGAACTGCCCGCGTCGGAGACGCGATGTCACGGTGCATCGCGATCTGGTCACAGGCTGATGTCGAAGCTCTCGACCAGATGACGATCGACCCGAGATGGACCGATGTCGCTCCGACCTTGCGGACACTCAGACTACCTTCCGGCAATCGTGCGCATCGGTTGGCTCCGGTCGGGCCACGTTGTAAACGGACCGTGGTCCGTATAGGTTGTGGTGGTCGATAGCGGAGACAGTCCACAAGACGTACTCGTCGAAAAGGAGAGCAAGATGAACGGATTCCGGGGCATAGCCCTCTTGGCGGCCCGAGTGATCCTCGGCTGCATCTTCATCGCCCACGGGTGGCAGAAACTCAACACCTTCCACATCTCCGGTGTGAAGGCGAACTTCGAAGGGATGGGCGTGGTCGCGCCTGGCTTCTCCGCCTACGCCGTGACCTGGGTGGAGTTCGTCGGTGGCATCCTGCTGATCCTCGGATTGCTGCTGCCCATCGTCTCGGTGCTGCTGGTCATCGACATGATCGGCGCGATCTACTACGTCCACTGGGACCTGGGCTTCTGGGTGGCCGACGGCAAGGCCGGCTGGGAATGGCCTCTCGCGCTGATCGCCGGGCTCCTCGCCGTGGGCTTCGCCAATGCGGGAGTGTTCGCGGCCGACAACTATCTCGTGCGGGGTCGAGGCCGGCGACGCTCGGCTGCGGTCGACTGAGGACTGAGTGGGACGAAGGTTGACGGCGCTCGTATATGGGCGCCGTCAACGTCGCGTCGACCAACCTCCACAACACACCAGTCCCATCAGAAACGACCACCCCACACGCCTCGCGTACGGTGCCGTCTGCGTCGCGCATGCCACCCCGTTGCCCATTTCTAGACATTCTCGAAGTAGCCTCGCGCCAAAACCGCAGGTCACCGCCTTTCTGTACTCGGCGGGATGTCTAGAAATGGGCAAGCACCTCGGCCTACCCCGTGCCACCGACGGACCGCGTCGCGAGATCGGTCGATTCGGTGACGGACTCGACGTCGCCGCCTGAGTCGGTGATGACGACAGCGCTGTCAACGTGGACGAGAGCGCTGTCAACGCGGGTGAGGGTGCTGTCGGTGATGAGGCGGCGCTGTCGATTTCCTCTGAATGGGCGACAGATCTGCGCAGGTCCGGGGCCCTAAAATCGGACAATGTCGTATCCCGGCCCGCCGTCCGGACCGCGTCCCGCTCGGCCGAGTACGTTCGGCGCGGCTGCCGCACCGCCGCCGCCACCCCCACCGCCTCCGCCCAAGGCGCGGTCGGTACCGCCTCCGCCGCCCCCTCCACCACCGTCGGGTGCGTCGACCCCTCCGTCATCGAGGGCATCGCATCGCCGATCTCAGGACTGGCCGCTGCCGGTTCCGGCCTCTGCCGCAGCGCCCGTGGTAGCCGGGACTGTCGTCTCGGGACCCGTGGTGGCCGCGCCGGTGCTGGCGACGCCCGCCGTGGCTCCCCTGCACGTGTACCAACCGGTGATCGTGCTCGGTGCCGATCCGGTCGAGGTCGCCACCCGGCGTCCCTGGCAGGTGACGTTCTTCGGGTGGTGGCAGGTCATCGGGCTCGTGTTGATCGGGGTCAGCGAGGCGATCTGGTGGGTGTGGTTCCTCAGCATCGACAGCTGGTCCCAAGCCCCGTCGAGCAGCACGACGTACTCGGACTACGGGTACGAGACCACCACCGTCTCGGGCTGGGATCTCACCGGCTATCACGACTACCTGCTCGCCGTGTCGATAGCCGTGCTGGTTTTCTGGGCGATTGATCTGTGGATCGCCATTTCGTATCTGCGAGGCGCGCGCGGGGCGTACCTGTACTACACGGTCATCGGAATTATCCGGATCTCGGTGGTGGTGCTCATCCCCGTCGCGTTCGTGGTCTTGTACTTCGTGGGCTTCGCCGCCCTCTTCGCCTACGCGTGATCAAGGAGGACAGGTGGAAGCCGCCATTGTGATCGTGATCGTCATCGCCGTGATTGTCATCGCGATCAACGTTTTCATGTACTACCTGCTATGGAACCGGCGCTCACGCGCCTACTTCAGCAGGCAGAGCGTCGACATCCGTCGGCAGCAACGGCGTCGCTGACCGGTCGGGCCGGGCGAGGCTACGCCACCAACCCATCAATACTGGTGCGGTCGAATGCCGTGCGGTCGAGTTCGGCGCCGTCGGGAAGGTGGGTGCGCAGCGATGTGAGGTCGGCCAGCACGTCGTCGGCGTGACGAAGTCCGACGCCGTCGATCTCGCCGGGCGTCACCAGGGTTTCGGGCTCGAGGCCGTGTCGGTGAGTCAACGCCGCACCGAGCAGCCGGTGCGCCTGATCGCGGTCCACATCCCACAGCGCATCTGCGGTCAGCAGATACAGCCGCACCGCGGGCGGGTAGTCGTCGAGGTGGACCAGCGCCCACGCCCAGTGTTTGGCGACGTCGACGGTGTCCGCCTCGCCGCGACCGTGGGTCCGGACGTACTTGCCGTGCAGTTCGCGGCACAGAGGCGTCGCGTCGGCCCACAGGTGCAGATGCGACATGCAGCGCACCGAATCGTGCAGGTTGGACAGGTACATCGGCGAGTACGGTCCCTCGCGGCGTGATCGGATCTCGCGCAGGACCGAGAACTCGGCCAGCGCATGTCCGTACTCACCGGCCGAGAGCAAGGACCGGGCTTCGTCCTGCATTTCCTCGATCACGACTCGATTGTCGCCGACATGGCAGCAGAAAGTGATCTGTTTCACAAACATGTACCGGCCGCAGACGGGCGTCGACGGCCGGATTTTGGGCAGAAATACCCCAATTACCTGGGGATACTGGCCACGCGCGGTGCGGCCTGGCATCGTGGGAAGTGTGAGCGGATACGACAACGACAGCACCCCTGAAGGCTCCGACGGCGAGTACAGCCTCGATCCCGACGATCAGCTGCAGCCCGAGGACACCCTCGACGATCGAGGAGTGGACGACGTCCTCGACGAAGGCTTCTCGCCGCCCGACTACGCGCCCAAAGGGGCGGTCCACGGACTGACGGCCCAGGAGATGCGTGACGGGGAGACGCTCGATCAGAAGCTCGCCGAGGAAGAGCCCGACATCGGTGCGACCGACCCGCTCGACGACATCGTCGCCGACGAGAAGCGGGACTGGCAGTCACACGAATCGGACTCCGACGACGAATTCGCCGAGGGTGCCGATCAGGTGGGCGAGCGTCGGGCCGGCCGCCTGCTCGCACCCGATCGGGGTGACGGTGTGGACACCGAATCCGAGGCCGTCGCCTCCGATTGCGGTATCGACGGCGCCGGCGCCAGCGCGGAGGAGGCGGCGGTGCACGTCGTCGGCGACGAGGCCTGACCTGGGGCTGGCCTCATGCCGCCATGTCCGGAATGCGAGAGTCGTTACCGGGCAACCGTTCTTGCGGCACCTCGCCACGCGACCGGTCCGACACGGAGGAATTCCGTGTGGGACCGGTCGTTTCGCGTTGTGATCGCGGCACGACACGGCGAGCGGGACGTCCGGCGCCGGTGCCGAACGGAATACGCGTGATCTGGGCGCGTTGACAGTTCCACGCGTCGTAGGAACGATGGACTACGACGACTCGGGAGAGCCCGGGGTCCACACGCCACGGGAGGTACTCCAGTGAGCATTACCGAACGCATCTCCACCAGCCCAGACGGTACCCACGCCGATCAGTCACCGGCGCAACGCTTTCGAGAGGTCCGGGAGCTGACCGACGTGCTGTCGGCGCGACTGTCCGCAGAAGATCAGACACCGCAGTCGATGACCGAGGCCAGTCCGGCGAAATGGCATCGCGCGCATGTCACCTGGTTCTTCGAGGAGTTCGTCCTGCGGCGCGATCCGTCCTACACCGTGTACGACGAAACCTACCGCTACCTGTTCAATAGCTACTACGAGGCGGTCGGCGAACGACATCCACGCCCCGACCGCGGACTCGTGACCCGACCCGGCGTCGAGGACATCACGCACTACCGCAATTACGTCGACGGTGCGATGGAGGACGTCCTCACCCGCGGCGCCCTCGACGACGACGCCCTCGATCTGCTCGAACTGGGCTGCAATCACGAACAGCAGCATCAGGAATTGCTCCTGATGGACATCAAGCACCTGTTCTCCACGATCCCGCTCTCACCCGGACCGGTGTACGTCGACCGGGACCCGGACACGCACACATCCACCGGCCGGACCACCTGGCGGTCGGTCTCCGGCGGCATCACCGAGATCGGTGCGGCGCCGGGAGTGGGCTTCTCCTACGACAACGAGGGTCCGCGGCATCGAGTGTTCCTGGAGGACTTCGAGATTGCCGAACGTGCCGTCACCAACGCCGACTGGCTGGAATTCATGGCCGACGACGGTTATCGGCGCCACGAGTTCTGGCTGTCCGACGGGTGGGCCACGATCCGTCAACACGGCTGGGACGCACCGGGCTACTGGCGATTCGACGACGGCGAATGGACCACCTTCACGCTGTCCGGGCGACGACGCATTGAACTCGACGAACCCGTGATGCACGTGTCCTTCTATGAGGCGGATGCCTTCGCCCGGTGGTCCGGAGCCCGACTGCCGACCGAATTCGAATGGGAGGCAGCCGCTTGCGCGCTCGGGTCGCAACGGGGTGAGCTCCTCGACCCGGACCGATGCCACCCGGGCGTGGCCGGGGCGGCGATGATCGGCGACGTCTGGGAGTGGACCGCGAGCGCGTACCTGCCCTACCCGGGTTTCGTGCCCGCCAATGGTGCGGTCGGGGAGTACAACGGCAAGTTCATGTCCGATCAGCACGTCCTGCGGGGAGCCAGCGCGATCACCCCGCGCGGGCACGAACGTCTGACGTACCGGAACTTCTTCCCGGCCCCGTCGCGGTGGGTGTTCGCCGGTCTGAGGTTGGCGCGGTGACCGTTGACGTCGTGGCACCGCTGGCCGCCGACGCGCTGGCCGGCCTGTGGCTCGATCCGCCTGTGCTGCCGACGAAGTGGCTCTACGACGAACGCGGCAGCCGGCTGTTCGACGAGATCACCCGCGTGCCCGAGTATTACCCGACACGTCGGGAGACGGCGATCCTGCGAGCCCACGCCGACGACATCGTCGCCACGTCGAACGCCACCACCATGGTCGAACTCGGCTCCGGCACCTCCACCAAGACGCGTCTACTGCTCGATGCGCTCGCCGCGCGGGCCGCCGCGGGTGTTGATGTCACCTACGTGCCGGTGGATGTCAGTGCCGAGATGCTGGCCGAGTCGTCGACGATCCTGGCGCGCGACTACCCGGGCATCGCGATCGAACCCACCGAGGCCGACTTCACCGAATCCGAACTGCTACTTCCGGGTTCGCCGGGGAACCGACTGGTCGTGTTCCTCGGCGGTACCATCGGCAACTTCGACGACGACGCGCGGCGCGCCTTCTTCGACGGGCTCGCGGCGTCGCTCGCCGTCGGCGACCACTTCCTGCTCGGTGCCGACCTCATCAAGGACACCGGGCGTCTGGTCGCCGCCTACAACGACAAGGCCGGTGTCACAGCGGATTTCAACCGCAACATGATCGAGGTGCTCCGTACCGGGCTGGCCGCGACGGGACTCTACGCCGACGACTTCGACCACATCGCACGGTGGAATCCGGCCCGGCACCGCATCGAGATGTGGCTGCGGGCCCGGCGGGACGTCCGGGCGTATTTCGCGGTGCTGCAACGGGAATGGGTACTGCCGGCCGGCGCGGAGATCCTCACCGAGATCAGTACCAAGTTCGATCCGGCCACCCTGGACGCCGAACTCGCCGACGCCGGACTGGCGCACGTCACCAGCTGGACCGACCCGCACGGCGACTTCCTGCTGACCCTCAGTCGTCGCTGAGCAACTCCCGTACCCGCGGAATGACCTGCGTGCCATACAGTTCCACGCTACGAACCAACGCGCGGTGCGGCAGTGTGCCGTGGGAGTACTTCATGTCGAAACGGGAGAGACCGAGCGCGCGGGCGGTGGTGGCGATCTTGCCGGCCACCGTCTCCGGTGAGCCCACGTAGAGTGAGCCGCCCGGTCCGGTGGATCGTTCGAACTCGATGCGCGTCGGTGGCGGCCAGCCACGCTCGGCGCCGATCCGCGACACATAGGCACGGTAGTGCGGCCACAGTTGGTCGCGGGCCTGCTCATCGGTGTCGGCGACGTGGCCGGGGGAGTGCACACCCACCGGCAGGTCCGTCGGTTTGCCGAGTTGGTCGAGTGCGCGGCGGTACAGGTCGACATACGGTGCGAACCGCAGCGGGTCGCCGCCGATGATCGCGAGCATCAGCGGCAGTCCGTGCCGCGCGGCGCGCACCACCGATTCGGGGCTACCGCCGACCGCGATCCAGGTCGGCAGCGGCGGATTCTCCAACTGCGGATACACGATCTGGTTGCTCAGCGGGCCGCGGGTGGTGCCCGACCAGGTGACCGGGTTACCGGTGCGCAGGTGGGAGAACAACTCGAGTTTGTCGGAGAAGAGCTCCTCGTACTGTTCGAGGTCGTACCCGAACAGCGGAAAGGATTCGGTGAACGAGCCGCGCCCCAGAATCACCTCGGCCCGACCGGACGACAGGGCGTCGACGGTGGAGAACCGCTCGAACACGCGGACCGGGTCGTCGGAGGACAGGACGGTGACCGCCGAGCCCAGCCGCATCCGGGTGGTGCGGGCCGCGACGGCACCCAGCACCACCTCGGGCGCGGATACCGCGTAGTCGTCGCGGTGATGCTCGCCGACGCCGAGGAAGTCGACGCCGACCTCGTCGGCGAGGACGGCCTGATCAAGGAGATTGCGTATCGACTGTGCCGCGGTGATCGGCGCACCGTCGTCGTCGACGGTGACATCACCGAAGGTGTCGAGCCCGAGTTCGAGATTCACGACGTCAATTGTGCCCGTCGACGGGCGCGGCGAGATGTTGGCACGAAAAGAGCACCTCGTCCCGCCAAGAATCGGCAGACATGTGCAATGCTGATTCCGGCCAGAAAACTGGTCGTATCACTATTTCTGAAGGAGCACTCCCGTGTGGGATTCGTTCTGGAACTTCCTGTGGTCGATGATCATCATCTTCGCGTTCGTCGCGTACCTGGTGGTTCTCTGGTACATCATCGCCGACCTCTTCCGCGACCATAAGGCGTCCGGTTTCTCGAAGGCGATCTGGGTGATCTTCCTGATCATCCTTCCGTACCTGACCGCGCTGGTGTACCTGCTGGCCAAGGGCCAGGGCATGGCCGAGCGTTCGCAGGCGGCGGCGGCCGAGTACAAGAAGGAATCCGACAAGTACATCCAGTCGGTCGCCGGGACCTCACCCGCGCAGCAGATCGCCGACGCCAAGTCGCTTCTGGATTCCGGCGCGATCAATGCCGACGAGTACGAGGCACTCAAGGCGAAGGCGCTCGCTCACTGAGATTCTTCGAGTCGTCGCGACTCCTCGACCGCCCATCCGGATTCACCGGGTGGGCGGTCGGCGTTTGTCGGGCCGGACTCAGGCCTCAGAGGCTGTCGGGTTCGCCGCCGAACGGATTGGTGGTGTGCCCGACGAGATCTGCCACCGAGTCGATCACCCGCGTGGGCCGGTAGGGGAACAGTTCCACCGATTGGATGGTCGAGATCCCGGACAGCACAAGCAATGTCTGCAGTCCCGCCTCGAGTCCGGAGATGACGTCGGTGTCCATCCGGTCGCCGATCATCAGGGTGTGTTCGGAATGCGCGCCCATCTTGCGCAGGGCGGAGCGCATCATCAGCGGATTCGGTTTGCCGACGTAGTAGGGGTCCCGCCCGGTGGCACGCGTGATCAACGCGGCGACCGCACCCGTCGCGGGCAGCGGGCCCTGCGTCGACGGCCCGGTCGCGTCGGGATTGGTGGCGATGAACCGCGCGCCGCGCTCCACCAGGCGGATCGCGGTGGTGATGGCCTCGAACGAATAGGTCCGGGTCTCCCCGAGGACGACGTAGTCCGGGTCGACATCGGTGATGACGTAACCGATGTCGTGCAGAGCCGTCGTCAGGCCGGATTCGCCGACGACGTACGCGCTACCGCCGGGACGTTGGGTGTCGAGGAATCGCGCGGTGGCCAACGCGGAGGTCCAGATGGCGTCCTCGGGGATGTCGAGGCCGATGCGCAGGAGTCGGGCGCGCAGGTCACGGGGCGTGCGGATCGAATTGTTGGTGAGCACGGTGAACGGGATGCCGCCGTCACGGAGTTCGGCGATGAGCGCATCGGCACCGGGGATCAGGTGGTCCTCACGGATGAGGACACCGTCCATGTCCATCAGGTAGGTCCAGGTCATGGCTCCACGCTACGTCGTTCTCCGGCCGCCGGTCGTGGCATGCCCTACCCTCGTGGAAATGGAACTCGTGCGCGCGGTACCGATCCTGACGGTCGACGACCTCGACGAGGCCGTGAGGATGTACACCTCGTTGCTGGGACTCGACGTCCTGATGAATCACGGATGGATTGCGACGCTGGGCAATTCGGATGCCACCGGCGGTGCGGCACCACAGTTCTCGCTGATGACCGCCGACGCGACCGCGCCGGTGAATCCGGTGGCGTCACTGCAGGTACCCGACGTCGACGCCGCCTACGCGCAGGCGCTCGCCGACGGTGTGGAGATCGTCCACCCGCTCTGCGACGAGGAGTGGGGTGTGCGGCGTTTCTTCTTCCGCGACGCCGACGGCAACGTGGTCAACGTGCTGTCTCACCGTCGGTAGCCGCACCGTCGGTAGCGGCACCGTCTGGGGCCGCACCGACCCGCCACAGCGGATTGACCGGCCCGTGGCCCGCGCCGAGGGGATAGGCGGCCGCGAGCCCGCGCGTCACCCAGTCCTTGGCGAATCCGACCGCATCCGGCACCGACCGGCCATGTGCGAGAGCACATACCGTCGCGGCCGCGAGGGTGTCGCCGGCGCCGTGATCGTGGCCGGTGTCGATGCGTTCATGGGTGAACTCGAGGAACCGTTCACCGTCGAACAGGAGATCGGGGCTCTGCGCGCTGGTCCGCAGGTGTCCGCCCTTGACCAGCACCCAGCGCGGGCCGAGTGCGTACAGGGCGCGTGCCGCGTCACGCTGGGTGGCGTCGTCGACGACGTCGATCCCGGTCAGCAATCGTACCTCGTCGAGGTTCGGGGTCACCAGGGTTGCCAGCGGAAACAGCTTGGTGCGCAACGTGTCCAGGGCCTCGGTGGCCAGCAGGGCATCGCCGTGCATCGATGCGCTCACCGGATCGACCACCAGGGGGACGGGCGCGTCGCGTCCGATGCCGAGTTCGGTGCATGCGGTCACCACGGCGTCGATGATCGGCGCCGAGGCGAGCATCCCGGTCTTGACCGCCGACACACCGATGTCGGAGACCACCGAGTGCATCTGGGCGGCAACGATACCCGGGTCGATCTCCTGGAACCCGGTGACGCCCAACGAGTTCTGCACGGTCACCGCGGTGACGGCGACGCATCCATGCAGGCCCAGCAGTGCGAAGGTGCGCAGATCGGCCTGAATGCCCGCGCCGCCACCGGAATCCGAACCGGCGACGGTCATCACCCGCGTCGGCGTGACCCCCGGTGGGGCGGTGGGCAGCAGGGAGAGGCTCACGGCGTGCTACCCGCCTCGATGGGAAGGTAGATACGTCCGCCCGCGTCGGCGAATTCCGCTGACTTGGCCGCCATTTCGGCGGCGATCTTGCGGTCGATGTCCTCGGCGGTCACCAGATTGTTCTCCTCGGCGTAGGCGCGGACGTCGGCCGAGATCCGCATCGAGCAGAACTTGGGGCCACACATGGAGCAGAAGTGGGCGGTCTTGGCCGGTTCGGCGGGCAGGGTCTCGTCGTGGTACTCGCGTGCGGTGTCCGGGTCGAGTGCCAAGTTGAACTGGTCGTTCCAGCGGAACTCGAAGCGCGCCTTGGACAGTGCGTCGTCGCGTTCCTGCGCGCGCGGATGCCCCTTGGCCAGATCGGCGGAGTGCGCGGCGATCTTGTAGGTGATGACGCCGACCTTGACGTCGTCACGGTTGGGCAGGCCCAGGTGTTCCTTCGGCGTGACATAACACAGCATGGCGGTGCCGGCCTGGGCGATCATCGCCGCACCGATCGCCGAGGTGATGTGGTCGTAGGCGGGCGCGATGTCGGTGGCCAGTGGGCCGAGGGTGTAGAACGGCGCCTCCTCGCACAGTTCCTCCTCCAGCCGCACGTTCTCGGCGATCTTGTGCATCGGCACGTGGCCGGGACCCTCGATCATCACCTGCACGCCATGGGATTTCGCGATCGTGGTGAGTTCCCCGAGGGTCCGCAGTTCGGCGAACTGGGCCTCGTCGTTGGCGTCGGCGATCGAGCCCGGACGCAGTCCGTCGCCGAGGGAGAAGGTGATGTCGTAGCGCCGGAAGATCTCGCACAGCTCGTCGAAGTGGGTGTACAGGAACGACTCCTCGTGATGGGCGAGGCACCATGCGGCCATGATCGATCCACCGCGCGAGACGATGCCGGTGACCCGGCGTGCGGTCAGTGGCACGTATCGGAGCAGCACCCCGGCGTGCACGGTCATGTAGTCCACGCCCTGCTCGGCCTGCTCGATCACGGTGTCGCGGTAGATCTCCCACGTCAACCTGGTCGGGTCCCCCTTCACCTTCTCCAGTGCCTGGTAGATCGGCACGGTGCCGACGGGAACCGGCGAGTTGCGCAGAATCCATTCGCGGGTCATGTGGATGTCGGAGCCGGTGGAGAGGTCCATGATGGTGTCGGCACCCCACCGCGTGGCCCACACCATCTTCTCCACTTCCTCGGCGATGGAGCTGGTGACGGCGGAATTGCCGATGTTGGCATTGACTTTCACCGCGAAGGCCTTACCGATGATCATCGGTTCCGACTCGGGGTGTCGATGGTTGACCGGGATCACCGCCCGTCCTGCGGCGACCTCACGGCGCACGAGTTCGACGTCGACATCCTCGCGGGCGGCGATGAACCGCATCTCGTCGGTGACAATTCCCGCACGCGCCCAGGCCAATTGGGTCGAGGCGCCATCGACCGGAGCGGGCCGCGTCCAGGAATCGCGGGTCGGTGGCAGACCCTGCTCGACGTCGATGACGGCGGCGTCGTCGGTGTAGGGGCCCGAGGTGTCGTAGACGTCGAGATGTTCGCCGTTGGTGAGGTGGATGCGGCGTTGGCCGACGCGCAGGCCGTCCACCTCGAGGTAGTGCTTGGTGCTGCCCTGGATCGGGCCGGTGGTCAGGATCGAGCCGTCGACGGTGTCGGTGGTGCGTGTGCGGTCACCGGATACAGGTGTGCCCATGGTCTGTAGTCTCCCTACGCCGGCATTACCCGGACAGGTTCGGGCGGTCGGCGACCGCCCGTCGCCATCTCAGCCCCCGGTACGTGGGAGCCCCCGCGTGTGAAGTTGTGCACCGACGATGTGCATCGTCGTCGTGCAGGGACGAGCATACGCGGGTCGGGGTTCATCCGATCGACATCGGGTGGTGTGGCGCCGATGGACCGGAGGATGGTGTCGGTGGCAGGGGGCCGGAAACGTTTCGCGGATGCGTGTCCGCGGTGGCCGAACCGTAACGGATTCGTCCACAGGCCGATGCGTTCACGTCACCCACCTACGGAACCGTAATGTAGTGTGTGACCGGGATCACAGGGAGTGGTTCGCCGACCGGAAGGGGCGCCGGTCGGCTGGGTTCGTCGTTCACCGGACGACGGCATAAGGGATATGGACACATGCAACGCAAACACCGGCACCGCCCGCCGCAGACGGCGCAGTCGATTCTTCAGCAGATCTCGCAGGTGGTGCACAACCCCGAGCGGGAGCGATTCGAACTGTGGGTAGCCGGTGACCTCGTCGGAGTTCTGGGCTACTCGATCGACGACGTCGACGGGCAACGGACGGTGACGGTGCTGCACACCGTTCTGTACGACGAGTACACCGGGCACGGCCTCGGCACCCGATTGACGCGGGGTGCGCTCGCCTACATTCGCGACCAGGGGGCGCGGGTGCGTCCGGTGTGTACCTTCACCAAGGATTTCCTGGACCATCATCCCGGTGTCGTGCCGTTGGCACCGGTGTAGTTGTGCCGTTGGCGCCGGTGTAAAAGCCCTGGTGGGCTCACTCGCGGCGACTCGCCGATTTTGACTTAGGCTACCCTGACCTCAAACCGCCGTCGAGGAAAGGGATGTCCGGCATGGCCGAGACCCAGCACAAGGCGCCGTCGAGGGGTATCCAGGGAGCGATCCTGAAGCTGCTCCGCGCCGACGACTACGAGTTCACCGTCACCAGCAACGAGGTGGTCACCGATCACTACATCCGGGTCGGATTCACTGGCGGCGGTCTGCTCGCCGATCGTCCGATCCATCCGACGATGTGGGTTCGATTGTGGTTCGAGTCGAACGGGAAGGCGCATCAGCGCGGCTACACCCTCGCCGACGCGGACGCCGCGGCCGACACCTTCTTCATCGAGTTCGCCATCCACGACGGTGCGGCGGCCCGCTGGGCACAGGCCGCGCAGCCGGGGACCACGATCGGTGCCACGTTCATGGGATCGAAATTCGCCATCCCGGAGCCGGCTCCCACGGGGTGGCTCATCGCGGGTGATCCGGCCTCGCTGCCGGCGATCAATTCGTTGCTCGACGCGCTGAGCGCGTCGTCGTCGCCGGAGGTGGCGGCCACGATCTGGTTCGAATTCGCCCACGATGACGACAAGGATCTGCCGATCCGGCTGCGGCCACAGGACACCCTGCATTGGGTTCGCCGCGAGCGTGACGGTGCCGCCCTCGTCGACGCGGTGCGCGCCGCGGCGACCCCGTCGGCCGGCCAATTCGGTTGGGTTGCCTTGGATTCCACCAGCACTCGAGCCGTCGCCGGGGTGCTGCGCGAGGACTTCGGCCTCGGCAAGAAGGGTGTGAAGGCGCAGGCCTACTGGCGCCCGGAGGCCGATCCGTCCTGATTGTTCGGGGTTCGGTCTGGGCAACAGCGGGTTGGGAATCGCGAACAGACAGGTTAGCCTCTCCTTCAGCGGGGTTCCGGGGGTGGACTCCGGGTATGACGGGAGTACGACATGACACAGGGATCGGCCGGTAACGACGCTGTCGGCGGGGCGGCGGGTGGGGCAGATGCCCCCTACGACGAGGCCTACGGGTCCGCGTACCCGGCCGACGACTACCCGACCGAGCAGTACGCCGTCGACCAGCCGGCCGCGGCCGACGCTTCCGCGGACTCGGGCTCGGACTCCGGCGGCGGCGTGAGTTGGCCGACGGTGCTGGCCTCGGCAGGTGTGGCCGCGATCATCTCCGCACTCATCGTCACGATCGGCGTCGTCGGCCTGCTCATCGCCGACGGCGACAATGGTGGCAGCAACACCGCAGCCCAGCCGACCGTGGTGAACCTCGGCGGCGCCGCGAACACGCAGGCGCTCGGTGCCGCGCCGGCCGGGTCGTCCCCGGCCGCCGGGCAGGCACCGGCCGCACAGACTCCCGCCGGACAGGCACCGGCCGCGGCACCCACCGAACAGGTGCCCGAGGCCGGAGCGCCCGGTGGTGCACCGGCGGCAGCAGCGCCCGCCACCGGAGCTCCCGCGGCCGGCGCCCCGGCCGCGACGGGTGCGCCCGCAGCAGGCGCCCAGCCGACACAGCAGCAGGCGGCTGCCGCGCCGGCGGCGCTCACCCCGGGCCAGCTGACCACCAAGGTCAAGACCGTCATGAACACCAGTGCGCCGCGTGCGGGTCGCGCCTCGGAACTGCAGGGCGGTAACCAGGCGCTCATCTCCGTCGACACCGTCTCGCGGTTGCTGGCGTCCTACCCGAACTCCGGTTTCACCTACCAGATCATCGGACCGGTCACCGTCAACGGCACCACGATGAATGCGCAACTGCAGATGTCGGTGCCGGGCTACGGATCTCGGTACAAGCCGATGAAGTGGTTCTGGCTCGACGGCAAGTGGAAACTCTCGAATGAGAGCGTCTGTGTGATCGCCGCGTACGCCATGGTCCCGTGCTCGGTCGCCTGAGCATGACCAGGCTGCGCGCCCTCCTGGCGCTGATGCTCGCCGCGGTCGTCCTCGTCGGTGTCGCCGGGTGCTCGTCGTCCGACGATGAAAGTGCCGGTGGCACAGTGCAGATCAACCTGCCCGACGGCCGGTCGATCACCATCCCGGAGACCCCGAAGCGCATCGTCACACTCGGCGGGCAGTGGACGGACGTACTGCTGTCGTTCGGGGTGACACCCGTCGGGTACTACGACACGATCCAAGCGCAGGGCGGCCAGAACCCGCCGTGGTTCGGCAACAAACTCGCCGACTCCACGGCACTCAATCCCAACGACGACGTCGTCGCCAATGTCGCGAAACTCGAGCCGGATCTCATCGTCGCACCCGGCTTCGCTTCGATGAGCGGCGTGTTCGACAAACTCACCGACATCGCGCCGACGATCGACAAGATCAGTGGCGCACAAGTGGATCCGTGGCAGGACATGGTGACCCTGATGGGAACGATCCTGCATCAGCCGGACAAGGCGAAGGAGATCATCGCCGGCGTCGACGCGAAGATCAAGGCGCTGGCCGACGAGTATCCCGCCATCAAGGGCAAGACCTACACCTTCGCCTACCTCTACGGCACCGACCAGTTCTCCGTGCTCGGCGACCCCAATGACGGTGCCGGACAGCTGTTCACATCGCTCGGCCTGGTGATGGCACCACGGCTGATCGCGCAGTCGCAGAAGACCGGTGAGCCGCGGTTCCAGATCAGCGCGGAGAACATCCCGTGGCTCAACTCCGACCTCCTCGTCATGGGTGTCCAGAACGACGACCTGCGTAAGCGACTGCCCGGACTTCCCGGATACCAGAATCTCGACTCGGTGAAAGCCGGTGCGGTCACGTTGATGGACACGGTGCAGGTGACCGGGCTCAACGAACCCTCACCCAACGCCACCGTCTACGTCCTCGACCTGCTCAAGCCGGCGCTCGCACGGGCGGCGGAGGAGTAGGCCCAGCTTCCACCCACCAAGGTGGCCTCGATACGGCTCGTCGCTATCGCTCCTCGCCTACTCGGCCAGCGGTGGGTAACGCCCGCTGGTCGAGTGCGCCGCGCGAGCGAAGCGAGCTCGTCGCGTATCGAGACCACCCCGCAAGGCGAAAGCGTCGCGTAAGCACCAGCTTCCACTCACCGAAGTGGCCTCGACCTCGATAAGCTCGGCCCGGCGGATACGGGCTCCGCAAGCTCCGCCCCACTAGGCCAGCGGTGGGTAACCCCCGCTGGTCGAGTGCGCCGCGCGAGCGAAGCGAGCTCGTCGCGTATCGAGACCACCTCCGCAAGACGACAGCGAAACCGGGTTACCGCCAACAGAACCCAATCCTGTGGATGTCGATGCCATTCATACCCAACCGGTCCCGTGCCGATAAGTTATGTCGTACCCCCTCGATACACTTGTGACAGTTCAGTTGATCCGACCGAGCAGAGGGGGTGAACATCATGGCCGCCAACATCATTGATGCCACGACCGCAGCTCCGGAGTTGTCGATGACCGCCGACGACGCAGCCATGATCGATCACCTCCCCGGCGAAGCGGCCACCGCCCTGGCCCGCTCCCTGCAACGCCAGGAACGACAGGTCATCGCGCGAAAGGTGCTGTCAGCCGCGCGGATCGGGCAGACCGTGTTCCTCGACATGCTGATGTCGGATACCCAGATCAACCGCCACGTCGACGACGGCCCCGACAAGGCCGCCACCGGCAAAGTGTCTACCGCACTGGGAATCTCGGTCGCACAAGCCAAAGCATGGATGATGTTCAGCTTCCTGCTGTCGAAACTACCCACCGTCACCGCCGCCTTCCTCGATGGCGATCACTGCCTGGAACGTATCCGCATCATCGCCGACGAGATCGCCATCCTCGACGACGATGATGTCCGCGCCTTCGCCGAAACCCGCGCCCTGGAGATCGCCGCATACAACCAGGCCGATCCGACCCTGCGGGAGCAGGTCGTCGAGATGGTGATTGCCCTGGATCCCGACGGCGCCGCCGACCGACGCGAAGAAGCCGCCGAACGCGACCAGAGTGTGCGAGTCCGCCGGGATACCAACGGGCACTGCAGCATCTCCGTCTACGCCCCCGGGGAGATGGGAGCCCACCTTGCCGCGCGGATCGCGCAGCTGCTCAGCGAACGTATCTGCGCCCGCGACCCGCGTCGTCGGGGTCAGCAGCAGGTCGCGGCGTTCGCCGATATCCAAGGACTGCCTGGCGGACGCCTATCCTGCCAATGCGGTCGGGACGACTGCCCCAAGGCCATCCCCTTGCCGGAGGAACCCGCCGACCTCGACCCCGCCGTCGGGCTGCCCGACGATGTCGACGCCGAACTCGCCGCACAACTCGAGTTCCCCGAGTCCGACACCTCTGATGACACCGACACCGACGATGAGGGTGAGTCGTCAGACGCTGACGTCGATCCGCAACTGGCCCTGGAACTCGTCGTCGACCCCGTCGGCGAGCGCGAAGCCCGGCTGGAACGCTACGGGGTCATTGACGATGCTCACGCTGCCGCGCTCATCAGGTCCGGGCTGGTCACCGTCGTCGAGTTCCCCGGACTCGAGGTACCCCACACCGGCACCACCGCCACCACGTTGCAGCGGCTACCCGCAGCGTGGCGCCGCCCCGACAACCCGATCCCCGCAACCCCGATCGACCCCACCGGGCACGGCGGATACCTCACCCCACCGAAAGGTGCACTCACCTACCGGATACCAGCCTGGTTGCGGGAGAAGATCATCGAGTTGGATGGCACCTGCCGATACCCGCATTGCGGCCGGCCGGCCAGTGAATGCGAGATCGATCACGTGGTCAAGTTCGTGCACCGCGATCCGAAAACCGGTGGCTGGACGGTGGAATTCAACCTGATGCCGCTGTGCACATCGTGCCATCAGCGAAAACACATGGGATTGTTGATCCCCACCATGCTCACCGACCGGGCGGTCATCTGGCGCGACCCCGTCACCGGGGAAACCATCACCACCTATCCGCGGTAGGCACTGCCGCTGGGTGGTGCTGCGCTGCAACCGTTTTCCAGCACCGTGTTGCGTGGTCTCGACACGCCACGGGCTCGCAAGCTCGCACGAGGCGGCTTGACCGGCGGAAGGGTCGCCTCGACCGGCGGGGGTTGGGTTGTGCTGCAGTCGGTTTCCGGCGTCGGGTTGGGTGGTCTCGACACGCCACGGGCTCGCAAGCTCGCACGAGGCGGCTCGACCGGCGGGGGATGGGCGGCTCGACCGGTGGGATGGACGGTAGGCCGGTCCGATCACACGCTGACCGGTGCCAGGCGGATGCCCGCGTGCTGCCAGCGGGACACCGTTGCCCGACGGGATGACGTCGGCGTCGACAGGAGGACGGCGAATGTTGCCGGGGGATGGGAGAAGTCGCGGTAGTGGTCGCGGTAGAACGGCAGGGATTCGGCGAACCAGTCGAAGTCGGTGTCCGACGCGGTCAGCAGGTGCTGCGCGTGGGTGATCACCGTCAGGTATCCGCGCCGTGGCGGACTTCCGGCGCCCGCGGTCAGGTTGTCGAGGTCGCGCATCGCGTCATCGAAGGCGTCCTTGTTCTTGCCGAAAGACGAAGGGAATCCCCATGCCTCGGCGAACTCCGCGTACAGCAGCGGCAGTGAACGGAGGCGGTCGCCGTCGACGACGCGGACCTCATACGAGTCGGCAACGGAGTCGGGCAATGATGTCACCGACAGTGCGTCGGTGGTCAATCCGACTGCGGGACCACCTCTTCCGGCATCGGTGAGGAACTCGCCGATGGTGCGTGAGTGCCCACTCATGACGGCCCCCTGATCAATACGAAACTCCGGTAGTGGTCGGCGGTGTACCACGCCGACCCGTCACTGCCGGTCACGATGCGTTCGGCGTCGCGCGAACGGCCGGGCTCCTTCGGGTTGACATCCCACTCCCGATACGTGATCCGCTTACCGGCGGAATCGCGAGCCGGTAGCCGACCCTCGCTGTTACGGAAGGTGATTCCGCCTTGCGTGCCGGGTGCGTCGGCGGCCTCGGGCCATTCGCCGGCGTCGATGAGCGCCAGCGTGCGGGTCACCCGGGCGGGGACGGTGGCCGTCTGCCGGGACGTCGACCGCCCCGACGCTGCGACCGACGACCGTGCGACCGAAGACCGTGCCACCGACGAGCCCGCCACCGACGAACCGGACGACCCGGCATCGTCACCCGCATTGTTGATGAGCCAGGTCGCGATGACGACCACGGCGACGACGACCAGGCCGATCGCGGTGACGACGGCCTGACGACGCCGCTGCGCCGGGGTCTGTGTTCGTGATCCCCGGGCCGATGACCGCGGCCGCTTCGATGTCGCATTCACGTAGCTCGCCCTCCGTCGCCGAGTGCGAGGTAGTGGTAACTGTGATGCAGCGCGAAACCCCGTGACCGGTACCACGTCCCGGCCACCCGGTTGCCGGCCTCGGCCTGAACGTAGGCGGCGTCGGCACCGTGCTGCACTCCCCACGACAACAACCGGGACACGATGGCGTCGCCGAGATGACGTCGACGATGGTCAGGATCGGTCCACACCGCGGTGACGCCCAACCATCGTCGTGAACCCGGCGCCTCGGTCACCGCACCACGACCGATCGCGATGGGCTCCCCGTCGTACTCGACGGAGGCGAAGACCACCGAACCATTCTCGCCGGCAACGTTGTTGAGCACGCCGGCGCCGACGGTGAGGTCGGCCTCGTCACCAAGGTAGGCGCGTAACCAAGCGCGCGACGGATCAGCCCCGAGCGTGACATCGCCACCGCCGGTCGGCACTCCGCCGTCGGCCGGCACGTCGTCGAGAGTCCGTGTCAACACCTGGATCTCGTCGCTCGCGGGCACCCCGACGATCTGCCGGGGCAGCAGCCGATCGGGAACCGCGATGAGCGTGCGCAATCCCCGCGCCGCATACCAGTCCTCGATCACCGACAGCATCTGAGCATCGACGCGAGCCGAACGATCAACGGCGATGGCCGAATTCGCGCGCCGAGAGATACCGCCACCGGCGCGCAGCAACCATCCGTCGATCTCCTCGTGCTCGATGCCGGGCCACGCCAGCGCCGCGGCATGTTCCAGCGTCCGAATGTCGCTGTTGCGGACCGCGACCGCCGACAGCAGCCGCATCGAGGTGATCGCCGACCGCGGGATGGATTCCACGACCCCGTCGCGCTCGAGGCGGATCGGGTCGCCGTCGTCGAGCAGGAAGCCGGTCACATCCGACAGCGACGGCCGTCCCGGTGCCGGGCGGGGATTGGGGGTATCGCGCCAATCGGCCGGGGTCGCATCGCCGAGTCGGTAACGCACGACCACGCGATCACCGCGGAAAGCCCCGGACGACACGCCGAATCGATCCGGCATCGAACCCGCCGCCCCGGTCATCGTGACATCCGCACGTTCAGTCGTCGTCGTGACCGAACGGATCCGCCTGCTCACCCGGGGTCCAGGTCAGCCCCGGAACACCCCAGCCGTTGCGCTTGATCGCCTTCTTCGCGGCCCGGGCATTCCGGCCGACCAGCACGTCGACGTAGAGGAATCCGTCGAGATGACCGACCTCGTGCTGCAGCATCCGGGCGAAGAAACCGTTGCCCTCGATCGTCACCGCGGCACCGTCGCGGTCGACACCGGTGACCCGGGCCCAGTCGGCGCGGCCGGTGGGGAACTGCTCGCCGGGCACCGACAGGCAGCCCTCGTCGTTGTCGTCCGGGTCCGGCATGGTCTCCGGGATCTCCGAGGTCTCCAGCACCGGATTGATGACCTCGCCGCGGCGTCGGGCCGCCATCCGGGACTCGCCGTCGGGGCAGTCGTAGACGAACATCCGCCGACCGACCCCCACCTGGTTGGCGGCCAGGCCGACGCCGTTCGCGGCGTCCATCGTCGCGTACATGTCGTCGAGCAGGGTCACCGTCTCCGCCGACGGCCGTCCGTCACCGTCGAGTTCGACGAGCTCGGTCGGACGGTGCAGAACCGGCTCACCGACTATGCAGATGGGGAGAATTGCCATGCACGACAGGTTATCGTGCGCGCAGACGGCCACCGGCGCCGATGGTCCCGCGCGACGTGCCGCCCGCGCGTCACGTCAACCCACCCGGTTCTGCGTGGTTAGATGTTCTCGAACCACACCGTTGTCATTCGCCGGCCCCGAGCCCGTCATGCGCGACGTCACCAGACGCCCGATGATGGACCGGTGGACCTCGATGACGTGGTGTGAGGGGTCGCAGAGGAGATCTTCGAGGGAGCGAGATGGACGGCGCAGCAGCGCGAAGCCAGAATCAGCCGGGCCAGGGCCCGGAGTCTGAGAAGACCCACGACGTCGACGGCGCGCAGAACATCGATCCGAACGAGGTCGGTCCCGACGGGCTGTCCCGCCGCGAACACGACATCCTCGCCTTCGAACGTCAGTGGTGGAAGTACGCCGGCGCCAAGGAAGAGGCCATCAAGGAGCTCTTCGGACTCTCGGCCACGCGCTACTACCAGATCCTCAACGCGTTGGTGGATCGGCCGGAGGCGCTGGCCGCCGACCCGATGCTGGTGAAGCGCCTGCGACGGTTGCGTGCATCACGCCAGAAGGCGCGTGCCGCACGTCGACTCGGGTTCGACATCACCTGAGCCCGCACGCCCCGGCGCTGGAGAGCAGACGCCATGCGTGTGTGCGTTAAGGTCATCGGTGATGAATGCTGATCGCGAGTCCAACCGCCTGCCCCTGAGGGCCGGAGCCATGCTGCTCTTCGCGGTTGCCATCGTGTTCGTGGGCTTGGGCTGGCACTCCGCGGCCACCGCGAACGACAACCCCGAGGAACAACTGCAGGCCGCGCAGTCGTCGGCGCCGTCGACGAGTGTCAGCGTGCCGGCCAGCACGTCGACGGTGAACCAGGGCAACACCACCATCTGCGTGATCAATGCGGGTGAGGTCACCGGGCTGGCCGGTGAGGTGGACTCCCAGGTCAAGGCCAAGGGCTACACCACCGAGGGCATCAACAGCGAGAGCAACTACTCGCAGGGCGGCTTCTCCGAGAACTCCATCGTCTACTCGACGTCCGCGCAGAAGCCGCTCGCCCAAAAGCTCAACGACGACCTCGGCGGCGAGTTCAGTGTCGACTCGCGCAGCTCCTTGGGCAGCGGGTTCAGCCGCTGCGACGGCGGGATCGCCGTGGTCGTGGTGAGGCAGCCATGATCGGCACATCCGTCCATCGAGACCCCAGCGTCCCAGGCTCCGGCAACCCAGACTCCGGCAACCCAGATTCCGGCGTCCCAGACCTCAGCGTTGCAGCCCCGGGCGCTGACACCGGCTCATCAAGGCAGCCCGGTTTTCCATCACATATCACTCGAGGAGCGAGATGACCGTCAGTTCGAAATCAGGCTCTGCGTCCCTGCGCGCGCTCGCGGTGCTCGCCTCGGCCGGCGCCGTCGGGTTGGCACTGGCGGGATGTACCCCGGACGAGCCGACCACCACCGAGAAGGGCACCACCCCGGCGGTGCAGACCGGAAACCCGGCGCCCGTCGTCGGACTCGTCGACGCCGACGACATCCCCTCCAGCAGCGGTGAGAAGGGCTCGGCCACCATCAAGGACACCTCCGGCAAGGACATCGGTACCGCGACCTTCAGTCCGCAGGGGTCCTCGCTGGCGGTGCTCGTCAAGGTCAACGCCGGCAGCGGTCTGCCGGCCGGTTTCCACGCGATGCACATCCACTCCGGAAGTACCTGCAACACCGCCGACAAGTTCGACTCGGCGGGTGGCCACCTGCAGGTCGGTGGCAACACCGGCCACCCGGCCAGCGGTGACCTGGTGTCGATCAACGTCCTGCCCGACGGTTCGGGGACGACGCTGACCTCCACGGACGCCGTCGACCTGGAGCAGGTGACCGGCAAGACGATCATCATCCACGAGAACGCCGACAACTTCGCCAACATCCCCGATCGCTACCAGGCCAACGGACAGCCCGGGCCCGACGAGACGACGATGAGCACCGGTGACGGTGGCGCGCGCCTGGCGTGCGGCGTCATCGAGACCGCGGGGTAGACCGCCCTGCCGAGCGCCCCGGTCACAATCCCCGTGTGGTGACGTGATGCCCGCCATCGTCCCGATCGAATTCTCGGGCTCGCCGGAGCCGACACTCGGCGTCGAGTGGGAGTTCGCCCTGACCGACAAGGTCAGTGGCGATCTCTCGAACTCCGCGGCAGACCTGTTCGCGGCCTTCGGATCTGCGCATCCGCATCTCGCCGGCAAGGTGCACAAGGAACTGCTGCGCAACACCGTCGAGTTGGTCACCGGCATCTGCCGGACCACCGGTGAGGCGGTCGCCGACCTCGCCGAGACGTTGCACGCCGTCCGCGGCGTCGCCGACGACCTCGGCGTCGATCTCTACGGGGCGGGTACCCACCCCTTCGCGCAATGGTCGACGCAACTGCTCACCGAAGGCCATCGGTACGCCGAACTCATCGAGCGCACCCAGTGGTGGGGCCGGCAGATGCTGATCTGGGGCGTGCACGTGCACGTCGGCATCTCGCACCGCGACAAGGTGCTGCCGATCCTGTCGTCGCTGCTCAACTACTACCCGCACCTGCTGGCGTTGTCGGCGTCGTCGCCGATGTGGTCGGGGCGCGACACCTCCTACGCCAGCAACCGGGCGATGATGTTCCAGCAGTTGCCGACGGCGGGCCTGCCCTTCCAGTTCCAGACGTGGCATGAGTTCGAGGCCTTCGTCGCCGACCAGAAGACCACCGGCATCATCGACCACATCAACGAGATCCGCTGGGACATCCGGCCGTCGCCGCACCTTGGCACCATCGAGGTGCGGGTGTGCGACGGGACCACCAACCTGCACGAGCTCTCGGCGCTGGTGGCGCTGATCCACTGCCTTGTCGTCGACCTGGACCGCCGGTTCTCCGCCGGCGAGACCCTGCCGCAGATGGCGCCCTGGCTGGTGCAGGAAAACAAGTGGCGCGCAGCAAGATACGGACTCGAGGCGATCGTCATCCTGGACGCCGACTGCACCGAACGCCTCGTCACCGAGGATCTGGCGGATCTGCTCGTGCGGCTCGCGCCGATCGCCGCCGACCTCGGCTGCGTCGACGAACTCGCCGGGATCTCCGAGATCATTACCCGCGGCGCGAGCTATCAACGGCAGCGGGCGACGTTCGCCGACACCCGGGACATGCGCGCGGTGGTCGCCTCGGTGGTCGACGAACTGGAATGACCCGCGGCACCGCTGTGCCGGCCGAGAGCCGGGGCGGTGTGTTCGGCGTGGACCCGACCGCGACCGCGCGGGATCGGGTGCGACCGGAAATGCGCGACCATTGCGCCACCTACTTTGACAATTCATTTTCCGGCATGTGAAGTCGGCTTTCTCCGACCGTGCAAATGTCGGTTTTCGCCGGTGGCGGCCTGTCCGGATTGCCGCACTGACCACCATTTCGCCGATGTCCACGGGATTGCGTCGCGCCCGCGTGTTGGCTTGTGACCTCTGCTAACGGACACTTGGAGGTGCTGCCCGTCGTGTGCAGCGTCCGAAAATTGGTGTCGGGGTATCTGGCAAAGGAAATGAAGGTTCATGAATTCCGTCGTGACAATCACGCATTCCCCGCAGTATTCCGTGCGCCATTACGCCGGCGCATCGGCATGGGTGGACGACATTTGTGGGAGCGGAGCAACGATGATCTTCGCCGACCCGCACGCGCTGCCGGAACTGTGGCATGAGTACATCGACAGCGCCGTCGTCGAATACACCGCACGCGGCGTCCGGTCCGCGCTGGAATACGAGCGGATCCGCGACGGCCGGGACACCACCGTGTTCTGCGCCGTGCTCGACCCGACGGGTGCGGTCGTCGGTGGTCTCCGTGTGCAGGGCCCGTACCACGATGCCCGACAGTCACATGCGATCGGCGAGTGGGCGGGGCAACCCGGCCAGGACGATCTGATCGCGGCGATCAACCATCGCGTCCCCGACGGGATCATCGAGGTCAAGTCGGCCTTCGTCGACCCGTCGTCGCCGCTGGCCAAGGTGGCGGCGGGTGCGCTGGCGCGGTCGGTGAAGATCTCGATGGAGCTGACGGGATGCCGCCACATGCTCGCCACCGCGGCCGACTACGTGCTCGAACGCTGGTCATCCGGTGGGGGACGGGTCAATCCGCTGATCGCCGCGACCCCGTACCCCGACGACCGGTACCGCACCCGGGCGATGTTCTGGGACGCGGAGAACCTGCAGTCCTTCGCCGATCCCGACGTGTGGGAGGTGATGAACGCCGAGTACACCGCCGCATTCCGGTCGCGGGAGGTGTCGGCGGGGACGGCGACGGTGGCCTGACGGGTGCACGTGGGGGGTCGCCGACCGCGAAGGCTCACCTCAGGCAGGTGGCTTCTCGCGGTCCCACGTCCCCGACCCGTCGGTAAGCCTGCCGGTGATGATGTCGGGATTGAGTTCATTCCACGCAGAACCGCCGTCGCCGGCGTTGAGCATCTGCTCGACGTCGATGACGTGGCGGCCGGATTCGACGCGGCGGCCGCTGACGATGTTGCGGGCCGCCGCCGCGGCGAAGGCGCCGGCCATCGCGCCGGTCGAACCGAGTTGCGGCCAGGACGCGACAGCGCGGCCGAGTTGACTGGCGGAGAACGCCATTCGAGGGGTGAGGACGTCGCCGACGATCGACGCGGCCATTCGCAGTCGCTGGGCGGGGTCGGTGGCATCGCCGGCGGTGAAGTTCTCCACCCGGCCATGGAAGATCGGGTAGGTGGGGTCGAGGTCGTAGCGTTCGATGTCGAGAATGACGTTGTCGCCCATGTCGGTTGCGCTGATGACCGGAATCCGCAACGCGCGGGCACGGCGACGCATGTCGATCTTCGCTGCGACATCATCGATCTCTTCGATCACGATGGTTCGCGGACCGGACGGCGAGGTCGCCAGGAACCGGTCGGCCGTGGCCGGGGTGTAGCCGTCGGCGAACGATTCGATGACGGTGTAGGGGTCGGCCTCAAGGAGCCGACGCGCCGTCAGGTCCAGCTTGGCTGTCCCGACATCGCACACCGAGCCGGACATGCGGTTGAGGTTCGTCGTCGCCAGGGTGTCCGGGTCGGCGAGGCGGAAATGCCGCACCCCGGTCAGTGAACACGCCGACACCGCCGACGATCCGACGCTGAGTCCGGCGACGGCGATGATCGTCTCGCCCCACCGGCGTTGTTCCGCGCCGGTGACGAGGAAGCGATTACGTGCCGTCTTCAACCGATAGAACGTCGCGCTGTCGGCCATCCGGACCACCCGGCGGCGCCACGGGAACACCACGTACCGGCTGTGTTCGGCCACGACCGCCGGGTCGTCGTAGTCGAGTGGGTCGGCCGGGCGGACCCCTGGTTCGACGTGATCGAGTGCATCGAGTTGCCGCAGTTCGGCCACCGAATCGGGCCAGATGTCGACGAACTCGTACACATTCGACGAGGTGAGCTGCCGAATGCGGTCGGCATCCCGGGCGGGATGCAGGATCTCGAACGTCGCATCGCCTGCGGGTTCGGTGGCGCCGGGGTCGGAGATGCCGGCACCGTCGAAACGGCGGGCGCTGCGTGGCGGCGGGCCCGTCCGGGAGCCGCTCACGATGCGTGTCGACGCAGCCCTCGGTGTCCGTGTCGATGTTCTCGCCGATCGCGGCGCGACCGCCGAGACCAACGCCGAGGTGGTTCGTACTTGCTTGGCCGATCCTGCCTCCGACGTCGCCGTCGCCACCGGATCGTCGAAGTACCACTCGATGGTCGGGATCTGCGACACCATCGACCGGTTGCGCCCCAACGCCTTCGCGGCGTACAGGCGTTGATCGGCCGGCCGTGCCAGGACGTCGAGGACGGTCTGGGCATCGGGGTGTCGAGGTGCATTGAGTCGCTGCAGCGGCGCGCAGACGCCGCCGACGCTGACGGTCACCTCGGAGCGGGAACCGACCGCCAGACGCAACCGCGTCGAGTCGGCCTCGAGATCGGCCACACTGTCGACGCCGAACAGGACGGTGAACTCCTCACCGCCGGAGCGTGCCACGATCCCACGGTCCTGTACCTCCTCGTGGAGGACCGACGTGATGTCGACGAGGACGTCGTCGCCGGCCGAATGTCCGAGGGCGTCGTTGACGCGTTTGAAGTGATCGATGTCGATGACCAGCATGCCGATCAGCTGACCTGCCTCCTGCGCCTCGTCGAAGACGGTCGGCGCGCCCTCGAACAGGCCGCGCCGGTTGAGCGCCCCGGTGAGCGGATCGATCAGGCTCAGCGTCGCCTGTTCGTGGATCAGATCCGACAGATTGCGCCGCAGCATCGTGACCATCAGGGTTGGTGCGATGACCGCCATGATCACCGCACCCCCGCCGACCAGGAGATCGGTGAGCGATGCCGCGCGTACGGCGACGACGGTGAGTCCCAGGGTCACCGCGAACGTCATGAAACCGACGACCGTTCGGCCCGAGGACCCCATCGCGGCCAGCGCCGGGATCGCGGCCAACAGCACGAGCACCGCGTGTGACGTGCCCTGATCGGCGATCACCGCCGCCGAGCCGGCCACCCCGATCATCCCGCCCGCGCACAGGATGACGAACAGCCGGTCGTCGAGACTGCCCTGCCAGGCGGTGAGTGACACCGAGATCGCGGTGAACACCAGGATCGCCAGCAACAGTGGTCGGGCGCCGGCCACCGCGAAGGACGACGAGAACAGGGCGAAAATCAGCAGCGGTACCGCCCCCAGTTCGCTGCACAAGACAGCGAGCGTCCGCTGATCGAATCGATCACCCACCAATTCGATTCCTTCCGCGACCCCCTCTTTAGTGCTGTGAACAATCAATCTACCGGTGGTTGTCGATCCCCGGGAAGGCTCGACTAACCCGATGGGCGCAATCGTCGAGATCTTTGTCACATGGCGGCTTGCCTGCGAGCCCTGATCAGGCGTTAATCCCGGTCGCCGCTTTCCATCTGGTCGCGGGCCATCAGCCCGTCGCGGGCACGCTGCTCCTGATAGACGAGGCGTCCGATGCGGTGTGCGATCACCGGTGCGGTGATCAACGCGAAGATCCCGGCGAGGATCAGCATCCCGTTGTCGACGTGCCCGCCGCCGACGCTGATCATCGTCCCGATCAGCATCATCAGCAGCCCCAGGGTCTGGGGCTTGGTCGCGGCATGCATCCGCGAGAGGGTGTCGGGGAAACGGAGGATGCCGATCGCCGCGGTGACGGCGAGCAACGCCCCGATGGACAGGAAGACGGCGGTGACGATGTCGGCGATCATGCTTGATCATCCCGGACGCGGAAGCGGGCGATGGCCACCGAACCGACGAAGCTGACCAGCGACAACGCGACGATCCCGGGCACCACGGTGGTGTCGCCGCTGTAGGCGGTCCAGGCCGCGAGCCCGCACATGCACAGGGCGATGAGCGCATCGAGTGCGACGAGCCGGTCCAGGGTGGTCGGACCGAGCAGGATCCGCGCCATCACCAGGATGGCGGCGACGAGCAACGCCGTGGCGATGCCGAACCAGACGACGGTCATCGCCGATCCTCCTCGTCGCCGGGGGTCGTGCCGTCGACCTGAGTGGGGCGATGGCGGGCCGCGCCGTTCGCAACGGCGGCATGCTCACCGTCGGGCACGTGATGAAAGCTGTCGTCGATGCCGTGGAACGGACTGGGATGCCACTCACTGTCGCGTTCGAAGGCCTTGATGAACATCCGCTCGACGAAGGCGACCTGGTTGTAGAAGCTGCGCACCTTCTTGTCCGACCGGACGTCGAAGACGTGGACGTAGAGCAGGCGTCGACGATGATCGATCTCCAGGACCATCGTGCCGGGCACCAGGTTGAGGTAGTCCACGGCCAGCGTCAGCACCATGTCCGATTTGATGGCGACGCGTACACGCATGACCGCACCCAGCGGCGGCCGCCCGGGCCGGATCGCCAGCCACGCCACCTGCGCACTCGAGACGAAGAAGTCGACGATCAGCCGCAGGATCAGCACGAGCAGGGTGAGGGGATGAATCCGGCCCTCGACGGGGACGCGGGGCAGCGGCAGCAGCACGCCGATGGCGATGGCCAGGACCAGCCCGGCGAGCACATTCGCCCACGACACCGTGCCCCACAACAACACCCAGACGAAGGCCAGCCACGCCATCGACCACAGTCGGACGGCCACTTCCCGGCCGTCGGTGCCCAACCAGTGTGGGGTGCGGATCCGTTCGCGCAGCCACACCCACGCGCTGACCGTCGTCCAGGCGAAACCCAGCACCGAGTAGCGGGCGATGTTGATCAGCAGACGCTTCACCGGCCCCTTGCCGACGGGCCGGACGGGTGCGATCCGTTCGTTCTTCCGGTCGGTCATCATCGGCCTCCCAACACCGAGCTGACATAGATGTCGCGGTCGATGATGTCGGTCGCGGCGCGGTCGGTGAAGCCGAAGATGGGGCCGGCCCACACCGTCAACGCCAGACCCGCGGCCACCATCAACGCGGTCGGGATCACCATCGCGACGGGCATGCGACCGACGTCGGCGCGCTCGTCGAAGGCGATGTCGGCGCTCTCGTCGATCAACGCCGACGGGGCGCTGTCGGACAGTTCCCCCTCGGGGGCGTCGGCGCGGGGACGCCAGAAGCCCTTGGTCCAGATGCGGGCCACCACGTACAGGGTCAGCAGGCTGGTCACCACCGACCCGGCGACGAGGATCCAGGCGAGCACCGAACCGTCGGAGGTACCCGCCTCGATCAGCGCGACCTTGCCCAGGAAGCCCGAGAAGGGCGGAATGCCACCGAGATTCAACGCGGGGATGAGGAACAGTGCGGCCAGGACCGGGCTGGCGATGAGGCCGCCGAGGCGACGTAGCGACGCCGAGCCGGCCTGACGTTCGATCAACCCGACCACCAGGAACAGTGTCGTCTGCACCAGGATGTGGTGCGCGACGTAGTAGATGGCCGCGCTCATCCCGATCTCCGAGGACAACGCGATCCCGAAGATCATGTACCCGATGTGGCTGACCAGGGTGAACGACAACAGTCGTTTGATGTCGGACTGGGCGATCGCACCGAAGATGCCGACGAGCATCGTCAGCAGGCCGGCGACCAGCAGGATGGCATCCATCGAGCCGCCCGGGAACAGCAGGGTGTGCGTCCGCATGATCGCGTACACACCGACCTTGGTGAGCAGGCCGGCGAACACCGCGGTGACCGGTGCCGGTGCCGTCGGATAGGAGTCGGGCAACCACGTCGACAGCGGGAACACCGCCGCCTTGATGCCGAACGCCACCAGCAACACCGCGTACAGGGCGTTGCGGGTGCCGTCGGGCACGTGATCGAGACGCACCGCCATCTCGGCGAGGTTGAGGGTTCCGGTGGTCGCATACGCGAAGGCGATGCCCGCCAGGAAGATCAGCGACGACACCATCGACACCATCACGTACGACGCACCGGCACGGACACGGTCGGCGCTGGCCCCGAGGGTCAGCAACACGAAACTCGCGGCCAGCAGCACCTCGAACGAGACGAAGAGGTTGAACAGGTCACCGGCCAGGAACGAATTGCACACGCCCGCACACAGGATCAGGTAGGTGGGCAGGAAGATCGACACCGGCTGATCGGTGGTGCCGTCGCGGATACCCTGCCCGATCGCGTAGATGACGACGCACAGCAGCACCAGCGTCGACACCACCAGCATCAGGGCGGCGAGTTGATCGACCACCAGGGTGATGCCGAGCGGTCCGTTCGCGAATCCCTTGTCGTCCCACCCACCGATGGCCAGCGCGTAGGTGCCGTGCTCGTTGGTGAGGTAGAGCATCATGCACGATGCGGCCAGCGCCACCCCGATCGCCGACACCGTGATGATGCGCTGGAAGATGGCGCCACGGCCGCGCAACAGCGTCAACGCCGCGCCGAGCATCGGCACCAGCGTCGGCAGCGTGATCAGGACCGGGAGCCACGAGGTCTGCGGGATCATCGGCGATCCCCCGGAGTGTGATCATCCGACCCGGTGTTGTCGGAACCGGTGTCCGAACCGGCGGTGTCCGACCCGGTGTTGTCTGAATCCGGGTTGTCCGAATCCGGATCGTCGACGCCGATCTCGTCGATGACGTCGGCGTCCTCGGGCATCAGGTCGGTCTCGATCACCTCGAGGTGTCGTTTGATGTATTCCTCGGGGGTCAGCGGGTTGCCCTCGTCGTCGAAGAAGTCGCCGGCGGAGGTGTCCGCGCCGGTCAGGGGGTCGTCGCTGCGGTCGCGGTCGGGTGCGGTCCGCAGGGAGCCGGTGGCGACCTTGACGTCCTCGGTGTCGTCCTCGACGTCGTCGTCGTCGCGATTGAGCACGAACAGCCGGTACACCAGCGACAGGATGAACGCGGCCACACCCATGGTGATGACGATGGCGGTGAGCACCATCGCCTGTGCGAGGGCGTCGGCGTCACGGGGGCGGGCCTCCGAGGACCGGCCCATGATCGGTGGATTGCCCATCCCGCCGGCGAGCACCAGGATCAGCAGGTTGATGCCGTTGCCGGCCAGCAGCAGACCCAGCAACATCCGCACCAGGCTGCGTTCCATCAGCAGATACGCACCGGCCGCGATCAGTACCGCGATGACCACCAGCAGGCCGAGGTTGACGCTCATTTCGCCCCACCATCCGCCGGCACCTGCACCGACCGGGTCACCAGACCGCCGGGGCCCTCCACGTCGAGGCGCGCGCCGAGGCTGCGCAGGACGTCGAGGACCAGACCGATGACGATCAGGTAGATGCCGAGGTCGAAGAACAGCGCGGTGACCAGTTTGATGTGCCCGAGGACCGGGACGGTGATCTCGAAGACGGCCGAGCTCAGGGCGGGGGCGCCGAGGAACATCGAGGTGACCGCCGTGCCCGCGGAGATCAGCAGGCCGGCACCGAGGAAGGTGCCCGGTTCCACCGGCAGGGCCTCACCGAGTTCGTAGCGGCCACCGGCCAGGTAACGCAGCACCAGCGCCAGGCCCATCGTGAGGCCACCGGCGAACCCGCCGCCCGGCGAGTTGTGGCCGGCGTAGAAGAAGTACACCGACAGCACCACCATCGTCGGGAAGATCAACCGGGTGGTGGCCTCGAGCACCATCGACCGGTGCCGGGGATCGCGGAACTCGCTGCCCAGCAGGTAGGTGGTGCGGTCGGGCGGGATGATGTCGTCGTCCTCGTCGGTGGACCCGCCGAAGAACTTCGCTGCGTCGGCGACGCGCGGGGCGGCACCGAACCGGCGATTGCGGAAGACCATCGACGCCACCCCGGTCGCGGCGACGATGAGGACCGACACCTCGCCGAGGGTGTCCCAGGCGCGGATGTCGACGAGCAGGACGTTCACCGCGTTGGCACCGTGGCCGAACTTGTAGGCGGCCTCGGGGAGATCGATGCTGACGGGCTGTTCGGAACGGGCCGCCGCCGCGAACAGTCCGATCAGCACGACCGACACTCCGAGTGCGATGCCGATGAGCGCGCGCAGCGGTTTGAACCCGGTGGAGTGGCGGGGCTCGGGTTCGGCGGGCAGTTTGCGCAGTACCAGGACGAAGATCACCAGCGTCAGCGTCTCCACCAGGAACTGGGTCAGCGCCAGGTCGGGGGCGCCATACAACGCGAAGAGCATGCCGCAGCCGTACCCGGTGACGCCGACGATGAGGGTGGCGGCCAGGCGGTTGCGCAGTATGACGGCGGCGATCGCCGCGGCGATCATGATGCCGCCGACGACGAGTTGGACCGGGGAGTCGAATCCGCGGGGTGTCAGGGTGTTGCGGTTGCCGAGGAAGAGCACCGTCGTCGGCAGGATGATCATCGTCGACAGGATCACGCCCTGGGTGATCGGCAGCGATCCGCGCTGGGTGTTGCGGGTCATCAACAGCGACACGGTGTCCGCGCCACGCAGGGTGGCGTCGTAGATGCGGTCGGCGTTGAGCAGTGGCCGGAACCCGAAGACGCGGTCGCGGATCGGGCGCAGCCCCAGGAACAGGGCGGCACCACCGACGACGACGATGACCGAGAACACCACCGGCAATCCGAAGCCGTGCCACATCGCGAGGTGTTCGAGTTCGTGGCCGTAGAGGGGCAGTTCCTCTGCGTAGGGCTCGAACCAGTGACCGACCCAGCCGCTGGCCAGGCCGGCGACGACGCCGAGGGCGGCGAGCAGGACCGGGGAGAACAGGAACATCGGCGTCGGCGGATGCATCTTGGCGACCGCCCGCGTCGGCAGGGTGCGGACCTTGCGTCCGAACGCTCCCCAGAGGAATCGGCAGGTGTAGGCGAAGGTGATCACCGAACCGAGCAGCAGCACGAGGTCGACGACGTGGCCCTGCCAGGGTTGCAGCGACCCGGTGTCCCACACCGACCCGAACGCGGTCTCCTTGCCGACGAATCCGAAGGTGAACGGCAATCCGGCCATGCTCGCGCCGGCGACCGCGGCGGTGACCGCGAGGACCGGCAGGCGATGCCCGAGCCGGGCGAGTTTGCGGATGTCGCGGGTACCGGTGGCGTGGTCGATGATGCCGACGACCATGAACAGTGACGCCTTGAACAGGGCGTGCGCGACCAGCATGGTGAGGCCGGCCATCGCCACGTTCGCATCGCCCATGCCCATCAGCACCGACATGAAACCGAGCTGGGACACGGTGCCGAAGGCGAGGACGAGCTTCAGGTCGAGTTCCCGCAGGGAGCGCCAGCCGCCGAGCACCATGGTGAACGAGCCGAGCCCGATGACCATCACCTGCCAGCTCGGCAGCGGCGCGAAGGCCGGCGCGAGACGACCGATCAGGTAGATGCCGGCCTTCACCATCGCCGCGGCGTGCAGGTACGCCGAGACCGGCGTGGGTGCGGCCATGGCGCCGGGCAGCCAGAAGTGGAACGGCACGATCGCCGACTTGCTCAGCGCCCCGATCAGCAGCAGCACGACGGCCACCTCGACATAAACGCCGTCCATCGGCGGGTGCGCCAGCAGATCGCTGAGCAGGTAACTTCCGGTGCGTTCGCCCAGCATGATGATGCCGACGAGCATCGCCAGACCGCCCAGGGTGGTGACCAGCAATGCCTGGGTGGCCGAGCGTCGCGACGTCGCGCGGATGCGATAGAAACCGACCAGCATGAACGACAGGACCGTCGTCAGCTCCCAGAAGATGTAGAGCACCAGCATGTTGTCGCTGGTCACCAGGCCGAACATGGCGGCGGCGAACGCGATCATCTCCCCGCCGAACACCGCGACGCGGGGACGGGCGTCGTCGAAGTAATGCGCGCAGTAGAACAGCACCAGCGTGCCCACACCCAGGATCAGCACCGACAGGATCGCCGACAGCGTGTCCATCCGCATGACGATGTCCATGTGCAGGGTGGGAACCCAGTGCAGCGTCTCGACCTGCGGGGCGCGATCGGAATCGGGCCAGTGCGTCAGCACCCAGAGGAGTCCTCCGAGTGGGGCCAGGCCGAGGACGTAGAACCCCTTCGTCCCGAGCTTGCCGACGATCGCGGGGGCCACGAGCGCGCAGAGTGCCAATGCAATCAGCACAGTGAGCAAGGGGGCGCACTCCGTCTTCGGTCGTCGGTCGTCGGTCGTCGTTCGGCGGGCGGGGTGGTCATGGCGCGGATGTCGGGTGTGTCTGTCCCGGTGGCCGGGAGTGTCACGACGTGACGTCCGCGGGCTCTACCTTACCGTTGCTCCCATGGCTCGGCTGAATGCAGTGGTGAGGGTGCTCGCCGCGATGCTGGTGATATCGGTGGCAACGGTGCTGATCGCGGCATGCGGCGGCGACGCGCCGACCCGTCCGGGGCTGCCCGCCGATTTCCCGACCGCGCAGGTGCCGCTCGTCGACGGTCAGGTGCTGACCGCCGACGGCAGCAAGGATCACTGGACCGTCACCGTGCAGGCACCGGCGAATCAGGGCAACCCGATCGAGGGTGCGGTGACGAAGCTGACCGACGCCGGTTTCACCGAGGAGGGCCGGGAGAGCGACTCGGGTCAGACCGTGGTGCGGATGTCGGGGACGAAGGACGGCACCACCTACTGGGTGACGCTGGGCATCACACCGGCCGCGGCCGCCGGTGCCACCTCGGTGTTCTATCAGGTCAGCGTCGGCTGAGCGGACCGGTGAGCAGAACGTAGAGCGGATCGGGCCGGGCCGCCGCGGTTGACAGCGGGTTCACAGGTGCTGGGCAGTACCGGCCAAGCGGACGTCGCCACCGTGGAGTCGTTGAAACCGATCCGGGACGCAGGTGTCTGTGACCGGACCAAACCCGAAAGCGAGAGTGACACGATGTCGACTCCCGACACCACGACAGTTTCCGATACGTCGACGGCCCCCGACGCAACCCCCGGCACCACCGCGGCACCGGCGAATGCCGACGCCTACAGCGCCACCGCGCCGACGGTGCCGGTCGGACAGGGCCCGACGGCCGCCACCGCTCCCACCGCCCCGATCGGGTCGGCGCCGGTCGCCGGTTCGCCCGCACCGGCGGCAGCCGTTCCCGCCGCTGCGCAGCCGGGTTCGGGCCTGCCTTCGAAGACCAAGAACGCCGTGATCGCCGGCGGCATCGGCCTCGCCGTCGGCTTCGGGCTGCTCGGCTTCGGTGCCGGCTACGTCGTCGGTGATTCCGGCTCGTCGTCGAACACCCAGCAGTTCCCCGGCGGTGGCATGGGCGGCCAGCAGGGTGGTGGCATGGGCCAGATGCCCGGCGGTGGCATGGGCGGCCAGATGCCCGGCGGCGGTATGGGTGGCCAGCAGGGTGGTGGCATGGGTCAGATGCCCGGCCAGAGCGGCCAGACCCAGAACGGCCAGACCGGCCAGCAGCAGGCTCCCACCCAGGCGCCGACGCAGACCGAGGGCCAGACCCAGACGAGCTGACGAAAGTGGGGGAAGAAGCTTCTTCCCCCAGGAATCGCTACGTCCGACGGAAACTGCCGGCGAGCGAAACCCAAAGTGGGGGAAGAACATTCTTCCCCCACTTTTTGTCGGTCGGGGTCAGGTGAGCCGACGCTCCGCGTACGCGCGGAGGTTCTCCACCTGCGCGGCATCCAGGGATGCGCGCACCCGGGTGCGGGCGTCGGCGATGTCGTCGGCGGTGACGGTCGCGGCGTCGATGTTGCGCCGCATCGCGGAGAGTGCCGCCTCGCGCAGGAGCGCCGAGCAGTCGGCGGCCGAGTAGCCGTCGAGATCGGTGGCCAGGTGATCGAGATCGATGTCGTCGGCCAGCGGGACATTGCGTCCGGAGGTCCGCAGGATGTCGGCGCGGGCGGCGGCATCGGGCGGCGGGACGAAGACCAGGCGCTCGAGCCGGCCGGGGCGCAGCAACGCCGGATCGATCAGATCGGGCCGGTTGGTGGCGCCGAGCACGACCACATCGGTCAACGGTTCGACGCCGTCGAGTTCGGTGAGCAGGGCGGCGACGACGCGGTCGGAGACGCCGGAGTCGCTGGACTGCCCGCGCCGCGGGGCCAGCGCGTCGATCTCGTCGAGGAAGATCAGTGAGGGCGCGGATTCCCTTGCGCGAGAGAACAAGTCGCGGACGGCGCGTTCGGACGAGCCGACCCACTTGTCCATCAGCTCGGCACCCTTGACGGTGTGCACCGACAATCTCCCCGACGCGGCGAGGGCCCGCACCACGAAGGTCTTCCCGCAGCCCGGCGGCCCGAACAGCAGCACGCCGCGCGGTGGCTGCACGCCGAGCCGGGTGAAGGTGTCCGGGTGTTCGAGGGGCCAGAGCACCGCCTCGGTGAGCGCCTGTTTGGTCTCGGTCATGTCGCCGACGTCGTCGAGGGTGATCGACCCGAGCGACACCTCCGGCGATTCGCCGCGCGACACCGGGCGGATAACGCCGAGCGCCCCGGCGAGGTCGGCGTCGGTCAGCGCGGGTGCCGACGACGAGGCGTCGGCGGTCACCCGCGCCGCGGCCCGCAGTGCCGCCTCGCGGGTCAGGGCGGCCAGGTCGCCGGCAACGAAACCCGGTGTGCGAGAAGCGATTGCCGAAAGGTCCAGCGCGCCGTCGGTGGGTACGCCGGTCAGGATGGCGGCGAGCAGTTTGGCCCGGGTGGCGGCGTCGGGCAGCCCGATCGACAGTTCACGGTCACACAACTGCGGATCGCGCAGCCGGATGTCGATCGCGGCCGGTTCGGCACTCGTCGCGATGAGCGCGATCGTGCCGCCGCCGGTGCCCCCGCCCCCGTCGGCCGGATCGAGTGCGGTACGCAACGCGTCGAGGATCAGCGTCGACACCGGCTCCGGTTCGGCCGGCAACAGCGCATCGATGTCGGTGATCAGCAGAACACCGCCACCCGGACGCAGACCCACGATCGCGTCGGTGACCGCACGGAGCCGGGCATTGGCCTCGAGCGCGCCGACCGTCGGACCGTCGACGACGGTCATCGGTCGCTCGGCGACCACAGCCCGCACGACCGTCGCCTTGCCGACCCCGGCCGGACCGGTGAGCAGGACCCCGAGCCGCGGAATGGCGCCGAGCGTCCGCAACACCTCCGGCTCGTCGAGGGTGATCCGCAACCATTCGGTGAGCTTGGCGACCTGGGCGTCGACGCCGACCAGTTCGGCGACCGACCGTGCCGGCCGCGCCGCACTGACAGCGCTCTCTCCCGCACTGACAGCGCTCTGTTCCACGTTGACGGCGCTCACTCCCGCGTTGACAGCGCTCACCCCCGCGTTGACAGCGCTCGATCCCGCACTGACAGCGCCCACTCCCGCACTGACAGCGCCCGGATTCCCACCGACGGCGCCCGCGGTCCACATCACCGCGGTGTTCGGCTGCACGCTCACCGGTGCGCCGGGCTCGGTGGAGGTGACGGTGAGCAGTTCATTGGTCCAGGTGATACCCACCGACACCGCGAGGGCGCGGACCGCGTCGCCGGCGGTCAACTCGGGACCGAGGTCGCGCGGCAGCAGGGAGACGGTGTCGCCGACGGACAGCACCTTGCCGAGCAGTGCGCGTCGCAGGGTGGTCGGGTCGACGCCGTGGCTGGCCAGGGCCGATCCGCTGACGACGACCCGCGCGGCGGCCTGCACGACCACCGGGCCGATCACCACCTGCGCGTTCTCCCGCACACCGGCGTTGGAGAACGAGATGTCGTCGAGCAGGATGGCGCCGGTCGCCGCATCCGGGGCGGTGGCGCCGACGACGGCCGCGGTCACGCGCGCCCCGGTGAGGCTGATGGCATCCCATTCGCGCAGGCCGAGGGCGGTCAGGACCTCCGGGTGGACGCGGACGATGCCGCGTCGCGCATCGGCGGCCGACGGGTTGAGTCGCGCGGTCAGGGTCAATTGGCTCATGACGGACGACGCCCCGGATCCTCCGGGCGAGTCGGGCGGTGCAGGCCGAGCCGACCGTCGGACTTCTTCATCGCCTGCCGACGCCGCGGCATGACGCGACGTCCGGAACCTTCCCGGGCCAGTGCCCGCCGCTCGGCGCGACGTTCCTTCGGGGCGGCGTCCCAGTGTTCGGGTCGCGACGCGACCCAGCGCCGACTCCGCCAGGCGAACGGGATGTGGATGGCGTAGCCGACGATGGCGATCACCATCAGGACGTAGGGAAAGGTCAGCAGCAGGGCCGCGCCGATCGCCACCAGCAGCAGCAGGCCCGGCAACGCGCGGGCCGACACCTTCGACGCCTTCAGCGACGCCGTCGGGATGCGGCTCACCGCGAGGAAGGCCACCAGCATCAACCAGATCCCGACCGCGGCCAGCGACGTCCACCACCCCGTCCCGAACTGCTGCAGCAGTCCGACGGGCAGCAACGCGCCGATCGCGGCGGCCGGCGCCGGCACCCCGACGAAGAAGTCGCGGGTGTAGGCGGGGGCGTCATCGTCGTCGAGCAGGGTGTTGAACCGGGCGAGACGCAGCACGATCGCGCAGCAGTAGATGAGGGCCAGCAGCCAGCCCAGGTCGGTGCCGTCGAGCAGCGTCAGATACACCAGGAACGCGGGCACCACACCGAAGTTGATGACGTCGGCCAGCGAGTCGATCTCGGCGCCGATCTTCGTGGTCGCACCCATCAGGCGGGCGACCCGGCCGTCGATGCCGTCGAGCAACGCGGCCGCGACGAGCAGGCCCAACGCGGCGTTGATGTTGTCGTTCATCGCGAACCGGATGGACGTCATCCCGGCACAGATCGCCAGGATCGTCAGCGCCGACGGCACGAACATGCGTCCGGCGGCGGCCTGACGACGCAGCCGGGACTGCTCGGCCGGCGAGGTCCGACGACCCGCCACCCGCGTGGGTGGGCGTTGGGTGACGGGACGCTCCCGGTGCGGATTCATGCGCGGTCGCCACCCAGGGTGGCCAGCGCGGTCTCGGCGCCGATGGTGCGCTGGCCGAGCCGGACCTGCGGCACCGTTCCGGGTGGCAGGTAGACGTCGACGCGGGACCCGAAACGGATCAGGCCGTACGTCGCGCCGACCGACAGCGCATCACCCGCCGACGGCTCGCACACGATGCGACGGGCGAGCAGGCCGGCGATCTGGACGACGGCGATGTCGTCGCCGGTGGCGTCGGCACGCAGCGTCATGGTGGTGCGTTCGTTGACCGAACTGGCGTCGGGCAGGTCGGCGGAGACGAACCGTCCCGGCGTATGTGTCACCGACGTGACCGTGCCGGACACCGGGACCCGCTGCACGTGCACGTCGAAGAGTGACAGGAACACCGACACCCGGGGCCGTGGTGTGTCGCCGAGTCCGGCCTCGGCGGGCGGGACCGCCTCGTCGACGAGACTGACCGTGCCGTCGGCGGGTGCGGCCACCACCGCCGGATCGGTGGGTGGCACCCGGGCGGGATGCCGGAAGAACGCGGCACACGCCCCGGCGGTCAGGGTGGCCGGCACCCGGATCCAGCGGTGTCTGCGGCCGACGACGGCCACCGCGGATGCGGCCGCGACGAAGGGCAGACCGGCGGGATGGACCGGGGGAATGGTCTCTTTGGCCAACGTGACCAGATGTGCAGGTGACAGACCGTCTGGTGCGTCCGGCCGCGGGCGCCTCGCCACAGTCAACCTCTCCCCATGTCCGTTGATGATGTCGGGTGATGCGCACTCCGATGGTGCGCCCGTACAGCTTAGAGCCCCCGGCCGCGGGGCGACCGGCGGACCGCCCCGCCCCGACTACCGCAGGCGGATGACGTCGACCTCGTCGCCCGCCGACAGCGCCACGGTGTCTTCGTCGATGTCGACGAGGGCCTCGGCGCGCGCCAGGTTGCTCAGGTGATGCGACGCCGGTGGGCCCGCGGGGGAGATCCACGGGCCGCCGGGGTGGCGGACGAACAGGCCGCGCTGGAACTGGCGTTTGCCCGGCGGCGAGGTGAGATCGGTGGTGAGTTTCGCGTGCAGACGCGGCCGGCGTCGGTGCAGTCCCATCGCCGCACGGAGTGGATCGCGGATGAAGATCTCGAAGGACACCAGCGAACTGACCGGGTTGCCCGGCACGGTGACGATCGGCACCGCCCGCCCGTCGGGTGCGCGAAAGTGGCCGCAGCCCTGCGGCATTCCCGGTTGCATCGCCACCTTCGCGAACTCCACGCCACCGGTGGCGGTGAGGGCCTCCTTGACCACCTCGAACGCACCGGCGCTGACGCCTCCGGAGGTGATGATGAGGTCGGCGTCGGCGGCGATCTCCGCCAGGCGTCCGAGGAACTGTGCGGGGTCGTCGGGCACGAAGTGCACGTGCCGCGCGATGGCCCCGGCCTCGATGGCCGCCGCCGTCAGCATCGCGCCGTTGGATTCGTAGATCTGGCCGGGCAGCAGCGGCTGTCCCGGCGCCACCAGCTCGGAGCCGGTGGAGAGCACCGCCACCCGCTGCCGGCGAAAGACACCGATCTCGGTGATGCCGAGCCCGCAGAGCAGACCGATCTGCGCGGCACCGATCTCGGTGCCCTCGGCCAGCGCGGGGCTGTCGGCGGCGATGTCGGAACCGGCGAGCCGGATGTGTTTGCCGAGCGGTACGCCGCCGGTGATCGTCACCGTGTCGGGCAGGTCGGCGTCGCCGGTGAAATCGGCCGTCGTCGACTCGACGGGTACCACCGCGTCGGCGCCGGCCGGCATCGGCGCGCCGGTCATGATGCGTGCGGACGTGCCCGGTGCCAGTGGTGGTGGGTCGGTGCGTCCGGCCGGGATGTCGGCGGCCACCGGCAGGATGACCGGGTGCTCGGCGCTCGCCTCGGCGACCTCGGCGGCCCGCACGGCGAATCCGTCCATCGCGGAGTTGTCGAAGCCGGGCAGCGAGATCGGCGCGTCGACCGGTTCGGCCGTGACCAGGCCCAGCGCATCGGTGACGGCGACGGTGACCGGTTCCGGCGGACCGAACAGGGCGGCGACGATCTGCTGATGGACATTCACCGGGCGCATCGCCCCAGCATGCCATCGCCCCGGCATGCCATCGTCGGTGCACGCCGAGGGGGACCCGGGGTCGTCGAGCTCTGCAGGCATCGGCGACCGATACTAGATTTGGTCTATGAGTCTCGGGTTGCTACTGGACATCGACGGCGTGATGGTCACGTCCTGGGAGGCGCTGCCGGGTGCCGTCGATGCGGTGCGCACCCTGGCCGACCGGCAGATCCCACGAATGTTCTTGACCAACACCACGTCTCGTTCGCGTGGGGACATCGCCGACGCCCTCGCGCAGGCGGGATTCGAGGTGGCGCCCGAGGAGATCCTCACCGCCGCGAAGCTCACCGCGGAGTATCTGGCGCAGACCTACCCCGGCAAGAAGGCGTGGGTGCTCAACGAGGGGCCGATCGCCGACGACATGACCGGGGTTCCCCTCACCGACGACCCGTCGCAGGCGCAGGTCGTCGTCCTCGGTGGGGCGGGCCCGGTGTTCACCCACGAGGCGCTGTCGACGGTGTTGGAGATGCTGCTCGCCGGGGTGCCGGTGATCGCGATGCATCGGTCGATGATCTGGTCGACGGCCTCGGGCCTGTCCATCGACACCGGCGTCTACCTCGAGGGACTGGAGAAGGCCGCCGGCCGCAAGATCCGCGCGATCGGCAAGCCGTCCCCGCTGGGTTTCCGCGCCGCCGTCGAGGTGATGAATCTGGAACCGACGCAGGTGGTGATGGTCGGCGACGACATGCACAACGACGTGCTCGGCGCGCAGGCGTCGGCGCTGATCGGGGTGCTGGTGCGGACCGGCAAGTTCCGGGAGGAGGCCCTCGCCGCCCTGCAGCGCGACGAGTTCGGGCCGGTGCCCGACTACGTCATCGACTCGATCGCCGACCTACCGGCCCTGATCGACAAGCTCGACGGCTGAGTCGGGTACGCCCTACGCCTTCCTATGCCTCGGCGGCCTTCTTGATCTTGCCGAGGGTCTCGGCCATCCCCAGCTTGAGTTCTTCCTCGAACGACTCGGTGCCACCCATGAGCTTGTCGACGAGCACCGAGGAGACCTTCGTGGTCGTCCCGCCGGGCGCCTCACGGCGTTCGGTCAGCGTGACACCGGCGTCGGTGGGGGTGATGGTGTAGCTCCACACGGTGTGGTTCTCCGCGACCCGGAAACCGATCTCCTGATTCGGGGCGAACCGCACGACCTTCGACGTCGTCGGCCACACCAGTGGCCCGCGACGGTTGATGTTGATGGTCTTGGTGCCGAGTTCCACCGGGCCGCGGATGATCATCTTCACGCACTGCGGGCTCCACTCACCCATACGCTTGAGGTCGGAGATCACCGTCCAGACCGCCTCCGGGGAGGCGTTGATGTCGATGGACTCCTCGATGAGTGGTGCAGCCACGGTTCGGTTCCCCTTGTGTTGATCGGTTCGTGTGAATCGGTCGATGACGGCGTGATCGGTCGAAGACGCCGCCAGGTGACGTCGGATATGGGCGACCCTAGGCCATTTATTGAGCAACCGTCAATAAGGGCTCGGGCGGCTCAGGCCAGGAGCGTGGCCGCGATGACCGCGCCGATCCCCACGAACACCGCCGCGGTCACCCAGATCGCCGGGTGCTCCCGGGAATCGTCGAGCAGGATGGTGCCGAGCTTGCCCGGGGTCAACCAGTCGATGAGGACGAACGACCACATCATCACCGCGATCGCGACCACCGCGTACGCGATGGTGTAGACGAGGCCGCGCCACAACTCCAGGGAGGCCGTGTCGAACACCGACCCCACCAGCACCAGCGACAGGCCGATCACCATCGACACCGTCATGATCATCGCGTTGCGATTGTGCTCGACCCACACCAGTTGCCGGAGCCGTCCCGGCGTCACGAGGTCGAGGGCGGCGTAGCCGAGGATCAGCAGCGCGATGCCGACCAGCGAGAACGACGCCGCCTGGGCCAGATTGTCCCGCAAGATCTCCACTCGAACTCCTGTCGTCACCGATCGTCGAGGCCCGGCCGTCACCGGGACCGGGTCAGAAGAAACCCTAGCGACAATGGCGTCGGAGGCGTCGGGTTTGGCGCTCACGACATGCGCTCGCCGACGAGGTCGGTGCGATCATGCTGGGCCAAACCCTGGTCACCGCGACCTGTTCGGGGCCTACTGGGCGGAATCGTCGTGGGAATCGAGTGGCGCAGGAGGTGTCCGGGATGGGCTGGTTGACACGACTACTGGAGAGTGAGCATCGCCGGCTGCTCGACGGTGTCGCGGGACTGTGCCCCGAAGCGGCGGGTGCCACCGCCCTATGTGCTGATGCTGTGGGTGTGGGTGTGGGTGTGGGTGTGGGTGTGGGTAGGGGTGTGGGTGCCGTGACCCCACCCACCGCGTCGAGTGGGCGCTGATTTCCGTCGAGTGTGCGCCGTTCCCCGTCGAGTGTGCGCCCTTTCCCGTCGAGTGGGCGCTGTTCCGCGTCGAGTGTGCGCTGATTCCCGTCGAGTGTGCGCCGGACAAAGCACCCGCCCCGACCACCCGCCGTGTGTGGCGGTGTGATCGGGGCGGTGGCGTGGTCGCGTTCAGCGAGCCGTCAGAGCAGTCCGACGAGGTCGTAGCTGCCCACATTCTTCGACAGCGCCCGGAGGTGATCGTTGGCGTCGCCGAGCGTGTGGCTGATCGCGGTCAACCGGGACAGGTAGTGACCCACCGGGTACTCGGCGGTCATACCGATGCCGCCGTGCATCTGCACGGCTTCCTGCCCGACGTGCCGCAGCGAACGGCAGATCTGCAGCTTCGCGCGGGAGGCGATGATCGGGTCGGCGACGCCGTCGGCCAGCGCAGTGGTCGCGTACAGGCTCATGCTGCGGGCGAGTTCGAGCGAGACGTACACGTCGGCGGCCCGATGGTCGAGGGCCTGGAACGTCGACAGGGTCACGCCGAACTGCTTGCGCGTCTTGAGGTAGTCGACGGTCAGGTCCAGGGCGCGCTCCATCGCACCGACGGCCTCGGCGCACAGGGCGGTCTGGATACCCACCTCGACGTCGGACAGCAGGGCGCCGGCATCACCCGAGCCGAGCCGCGTGGCCGGTGCGTCGGTGAAGGTGATCTGCGCACCGCGTCGACGATCGCTCGTGCGGTAGGCGACGCGGTCCACGCCGTCGGCGTCGGCGTCGACGAGGTAGAGACCGAGCTCGCCGTTCTCGCGTGCCGAGACGATCAGCTTGTCGGCGCAATCACCGTGGGGGACAAGCGCCTTGGTTCCGGTGAGCTTGCCGTCGGCGACGGTCGCATCCACCGCTGCGGCCGGCCAGCGATCGCCGGACTCCTGGTGGGCGAAGGCCATCAGCAACTCGCCGGATGCCAGCCCGCCGAGAAGCTCGGCGCGCAACTCGCCCTCGGCGGTGGCGACGATCAGCGAGCTGGGCACGAGTACCGAATCCAGGTACGGCTCGGGCGCATTGGCGCGACCGATCTCGCCCATCACGCTGGCGAACTCGACCGGACCGGCACCCGCGCCGTCGTCCTCCTCGGGGATCGTCAGACCCAGGATGCCGATGTCGGCCAACGACTTCCAGACGTCGCGGCTCCAGCCGAGTTCGGTGTCGGTGACCTTGCGCAGCGTCTCCACGTCGTAGGTCTTGGTCAGGACGTCGCGGACGGTGTCGCGCAACATCGTTTGTTCTTCGGACAGTTCGAAATCCATGAAAAATTCCTCGGGTGTCGAGAGATGTTGGGGCAGAAGGGGATCGGGGCTACAGGCCGAGGACGGCCTTGTCGATGATCTGCCGCTGAACCTCCGACGAACCGCCGTAGATGGTCACCTTGCGGTAGTTCAGATACGTCGGCACCGACAGCTGCGCCCACTCCGGGGCGAGGATGTCGGCGGAACCGTTGGCGGAGCCGGATTCGATCGCGGACACCGGCAGCGACTGGGGGCCGGCGATGTCGGCGATCAGCTCCATCGCCTCTTGCTGCAGTTGGCTACCGCGCAGCTTGAGCAGCGACGACGCCGGGTTCGGCTTGCCGTCGGCGGAGGACGCCACCACCCGCAGCTGGGTGAGTTCCAGTGCGAGCAGCTCGTTTTCGAGTTCGGCCAGACGTGCGGCCAACAGCGGATCCTCGAGCAGCGGGGTGCCGTCGGCGGCGGTCACTTCCCGTGCGAGTTCCTTGGCGCGGGCGAGCTTGGTGCGGGTGTAGCCGACGCGGGCGATGCCGTTGCGCTCGTTGCCGAGCAGGAACTTGGCCTGTGTCCAGCCCTGATTCTCCTCGCCCACAAGGTTTTCCACCGGAACGCGGACGTCGTTGAAGAACACCTCGTTGACCTCGAAGCCGCCGTCGATCAGCTGGATCGGGCGGAGTTCGACGCCCGGGGTGTCCATCGGGAACAGCAGCATCGAGATGCCGGCCTGCTTCTTGACGTCCGGGTCGGTGCGCACCAGGCAGAAGATCCAGTCGGCGAACTGGCCCAGCGTCGTCCAGGTCTTCTGGCCGTTGACGACGTAGTGATCGCCGTCGCGTACCGCCCGGGTCTTCAGGGACGCGAGATCCGAGCCCGCTTCAGGTTCGGAGAAGCCCTGGCACCACCAGATGTCGAGGTTGGCGGTCTTGGCCAGGAAACGTTCCTTCATCTCCGGGGAGCCGAACTGTGCGATGACCGGCCCGATCATGCCCGCGTTGAACGGCAGCATGTCCGGCACCGACGCCAGGCTCATCTCCTCGCGGTAGATGTGGTGCTGGATCGGGGTCCAATCCTGGCCGCCCCACTCCACCGGCCAGTGCGGCACCGCGTACCCGGCCTCGTTGAGGATGCGGGTGGTGGTGACGATGTCGTCGGGGTAATTGAGTTTTCCGGCGGCGCTGCGCTCACGAATGTCCTTGGGGACCTGGGTCGTGAAAAACGTCCGGAGCTCCTCGCGGAAGGCTTCCTCACTTGAACTGTATTTCAGGTGCATGCCTACCTTCATACTCTTCGAGGTCGCGGGGCAAAACCCGGGATGCCGGATCGGCCGGATCGGACACCGAAGATGAGACGATTCCGCCTCTGCGTCGCGCCCGCCGCGACAGCACCGCCCCGACGATCGCGACCAGCAGGACGTAGACGACGTAGCCGACGACGGTCTCCTGCAGGCCGACGTGACTGACGACGAGTCCGGCGATCACCGCGGGCAGGCTGAACGCCAGGTAGCTGACGATGAAGACGGCCGAGAACACCTGTCCGCGCTGCGGCGGTGGGGTGGCGGCGCTGATCGAGTCAAGGGCGCCGAGGAAGGTCGCGGCGAATCCGGTGCCGGCGATCAACGAGCCCGCCACATAGAACGGCAGCGCCGAGGTGAGCACCCCGGCCAGCGAGATCACCGCGCCGGCGGCCAGGGCGGGGTAGCCGTAGGCCAGTTTGGTCGCGGCGTCGCGTCCGATCAGCGCCAGTGACGTGAGCGCGCCGGCGGCGAAGAAGGTGAACAGCAGTGCGCCCGCCGCGGCGTGATTGTCGATGCCGAAGACCTTCGCGATCACCGACGACCCCAGCGAGAGGTAGAGCCCACCCATCGACCACGTCGCGACGAAGGCCGGCAGGGCGCCCCAGAAGAGATGGCGGATCTCGCCGGGTACCGACGCCTGCGGGGCCAGGGTGACCAGGACGTGCCGGCGTGAGGTGAATCCGATGCGTGACGACGTCTCGGGCACGATCAGCAGCGCGACGAGCAGCAGGGCGTAGATGCCGAGGGTGATCTCGTAGACCAGGAATCGCGGTTGCGGCGCGTACTGGACGAGGACACCGGCGATCGCGACCCCGGCGGCCAGACCGATGGTCGGGGCCGCCCCGGTGATCGCCGAGCCGAGGCGGGCGCTGGGCTGCAGGTCGACGACGGTGGCGGTCAGCGTGCCGATCGCGGCCCCGGTGGCCAGGCCCTGCAGGGCACGAGCGGCGATCAGGATGCCGACACCGTCGGCGGCCAGGAACAGCACCATGCTGGCGATCAGCAGGACCAGGGCCACGGCCAGTACCGGTCGGCGGCCGATGTGATCGGAGAGCGATCCCACCGACAGCAGGCTGATCAGCATCGTCACCACGTAGATCGCGAACACCCCGGTCAGGGTGAACGACGAGAAGCCCCAAAGCTGCTGGTAGACCGGGTACAAGGGCGACGGGGCGGCCGAGGCGAAGAGGACCATCACCACGGTCGCGGCGATCACCCAGAACGCGCGGTGCGGATGCAGTCGCGACATCGATCCTCCAAAAGCAAAGTGGTTTGCGTTAGGGCCAACCTAGCCCGACGTGGACCCCTAAAGCAACGCGATTTGCAATAATCGATTCCATGAGTGCGGTAACAGCGGACAACACCGAGGTCACGACGGGTCGCCGACCCGGTGGACGCAGTGCCCGGGTGCAACACGCGGTGTACGACGCGGTCGGCCGGCTCGTCGCCCGCGGTGAACGCGAGAGCATGACGATCCCGCAGGTCGCCGAGCTCGCCGGGGTCAACCCGACCAGCATCTATCGACGCTGGGGGTCGATCACCGCCCTGCTCGAGGAGGTCGCGGTGGCCGCGCTCACCCAGGGCGAGGCGCTGCCGGACACCGGCACGCTGGCCGGGGATCTGGCCGAGTGGGCGCGCATCATCGGCGCCGACATCTCCCGGCCGTCGCGTCGCGCCTACCTGCGCGCGATGGTCACCGCGCGCGACGACCTCATCGACGAATGCCCGTGCTGGGAGATCCGCCGCGGTCAGGCGGCCGAGATGGTCGGGCGGGCTTCCGGCCGCGGCGAGGCCACACCGTCGGTGGAACAGATCCTCGACCACATCATCGCGCCGCTCTATCACCATGCGGTCTTCGCCAAACACATCGACGATGAGTTCGCCACCCGCCTGGCCGCCGATGTCATGCGGATGGTCTGATCCTGGCGAATCCGATGCCCGTGACGTACTAGGCTCGGCGCGCATGAGGCATGTGCACGCGTTCGGTGACGACGCGCTGGGGGAATGGGACGCGGTCGGCGTCGCCGAGGCGATCACGCGAGGCGACATCTCGGCCACCGAGGCGGTCGAGGCGGCCCTCGCCCGGATCGACGCGGTCAACCCGACACTCAACGCCGTCGCGGTGGATGACCGTGAGCGGGCCCGCAAGCGGGCCGTCGACGGCGGGTACTGCGGCGGCTCGTTCGCCGGGGTGCCCTCGATCATCAAGAACAACACGCTGTTCGCCGGAATCCCGACGACGCACGGTTCGGCCGCGGTACCCGAGCGGGTGGCCACGAAGAACGAGCCGTTCACCGATCAGTTGCTGTCCACCGGCGTGAACATCGTCGGCGCCTCGACCCTGCCGGCCTTCGGGCTGACCGCGACCACCGAATTCGTCGACCGCGATCCCACCCGCAATCCGTGGGACACCGACTACTCCTGTGGCGCATCATCGGGTGGGTCGGCGGCGTTGGTGGCGGCCGGGGCGTTGCCGATCGCGCACGCCAATGACGGTGGCGGGTCGATCCGTATCCCGGCCGCGGCCTGCGGGCTCGTCGGACTCAAACCCACCCGCGATCGCGTCGTCGCCTCGCCCGAGGGGAAGTCGATGCCGATCGACCTGATCTCCAACGGCATCGTCAGCCGCACCGTACGGGATACCGCCCGTTTCCTCGCCGACGCCGAGACCTTCAGTCCAGCAAAGGGATTGCCGCTGGTGGGTCGCGTCGACGGTCCGTCGGAGCGACGCCTGCGGATCGCGATGCTCACCGAACCGCTGACCGGGCAACTCCTCGACGACGACACCCAGGCCGCGTTGACCGCCACCGCCGAACTCCTCGAAAGTCTGGGTCATCGAACGGAATTCGTGCCGGTTCCGGTGGACCGTTCGTATATCAACGAGTTCACCTCGTATTGGGCGATGCTCGCCTTCGGTATCGATCACTTCGGGAAACGGTTCGTCGACAAGGGCTTCGACCGTTCACAGCTCGACCCGTTCACCCGCGGCCTCTCGCGGATGTATCTGCGCCGGATGTGGCGCACCCCATCGATTCTGCGCGGTCTCAAGCGTTCCACTGTCCAACTGCGCGAGACCTTTTCGCGTTTTGACGCGGTGCTCTCGCCGACGCTGGCGCACACCACGCCGAAGATCGGCTACCTCGATCCGGCGGTGGATTTCGACAAGGTCTTCGATCGGCTGACCCGGTACGTGGCCTTCACCCCGGCGAACAACACGTCGGGCACCCCGGGAATCAGCCTGCCGCTGGCACAGACGTCGGACGGATTGCCGCTGGGCATGCACTTCTCGGCCGATATCGGTGACGAGCGGACATTGCTGGAACTCGCCTACGAACTCGAGGCCGCACGGCCGTTCGCACGCATTCAGGACGCGGGCTGAGACGCGGAAAGCATGGTCTCCCAGAGAATTTGGGTCCTGCCAGCGAATCTGGGTGCTACACCACCCATCTCCGCCAACAAGACCGCATCTCGACGGGGCGCTACGGCCGTGGCCGCCACGAGTTCAGCAGCCGGATCACCAAGGGGGCCAGAACGGTGGCGATCATCATGCAGATGGCCATACTCAGCAGGGACAGGGCGGCATTCGTCCCGAGACCGGAGAGTTCGCGATCCTCGGTGATGACTCCGCTGATCGCGACGAAACCCATCGATCCCGGAACCATCAACCAGAACGGCGGCAGATACATCACCAGGGCGCTCGGATGTCCCTTGGCGCGGTCGCTGACGACCCAGGCGACCAGCAGGGTGACGCCCAACGCGATACCGCCGGCGAACGCGGGCAGGATGACCAGCTGTGTCACGTTGTTGAGCCAGAAGGTCCCGAATGTCAACCCGATGGTCCACACCCACAACCGTTGGGGCGTACAGAAATACAGGGTGTTGCCGACCGCGAACACCGGTCCGGCGAGCCACAGCACCCACGACGGCGCCTGCTCACTTGTCAGATCCTGCAGGTGAACTGACGTCAGGCCGGCGACGTCGAGGGCCAACGCGAATCCGAACGCCATCGACAGCAGCACGATCAGCGCGGAGACCAGGCGGGTCGAGCCGGCGATCATGTCGCCGGTGGTGAGCTCGATCAGTGCGGTGGTGAGCGCCGCTCCGGGAATCAGTGTCACCACCGGGATGACGGCGAGTCGCACCGGGTCGTCGAATCCGCCGTGCACCGACCACAGTGCAATCGGCAATGCGGCCAGAAACGTCAACAGGACGGGCATCAGGGCGGTGATCGCCGGTTTGGTGCCACTCCACAACAGCACCGCCGCAATCGGAATCGACAGGACGACGGCAGCGACCGACGCCAACGGGCTCATCCGGAAGCACATGGCGAACCCCAACGCCATGAGCATGTAGCCCGCAATCCGGACCAGGGGATGAATCGGTGGCGGGGCAGCGGCGATGGCGCGCAGCTTGTGGAGCGCATCCGGAACCGGAATCGGTTCCCGCCGGAGCCGGTGCACCAGCGTCTCGGTGTCCGCGATCTGGTCGAATCGGTAGGGCGTAGTGCTGTTCGCCATCGCCGTCCGACCCCGTTGACGATCGAGCGCGATGATGTAGGTCGCGAAGACCTCGGTCGTCGCGTCGTAGTCGTACGTCGTGCAGATCTCGTGAAGAACCTGCTGCGTGAGGGGAACCGGGTACGACGAACTGTTGAGCGCCTCACCGACCTCGGTGATGAGGGTCAGCATGTCGTCCGGATCTGCCGATCCGGGCCGTTTCACCGCGTCATCTGACATGCCTGCACCTCACAGCGGGTCTCGATTGCCATGCGGACCAACCGATGTGGTCGGACTGCCGACACGGCTCGGATCAACCTACATCGGGGTGACCGGCGCTTCGATGCGGAAGCCCCGCGCGCAAGAGCGGATCTGTCCGACGCCACCGGGTGGAATCCATCGTCGCGACATCGCCGACAGCTGACGACGATGTATAGAGGAACCGCGGCCGTCGCGGGTGATTTCTCAGAAACCTTGGCACGGAATCGCTCGGATCGTGTCCCGAATCATCGGTGTCGTCCGCGGTAAACCTATTGCTGCGATGTTCTCTCGCACTGAGATAATGTTCTCGGCAGAATCGTCGACAACGAAAAGAGAATTCTGTGTGCACGCGTGTGATGTGGCCGGACGCCAACGGATCTGTCATCGTCGGCCGGAACATGGACTTCCATCAGGATCTCCACACCAACCTCTGGAAGCTCCCGCGCGGTGTGAAACGCAATGATCGCGTCGAGGGCACGCTGAAGTGGACCTCGAAATACGGCAGCGTGATTGCCGGCGTGTACGACATCCTGTCGACCGACGGGGTGAATGAGAAAGGGCTGGCAGGTCACATTCTGTGGCTCGCCGAGTCCGAGTACGGAACCCCGGATCCGAATCGTCCGCAGTTGGCGATGTCGGTGTGGCTGCAGTACTACCTCGACAATTTCGCCTCGGTTGCCGAGGCCGTGCGGTGGACTCAGGACAATGATCCGCAGGTGATTCCGATGGCGGACCCGACCGGCGGCAGCCACCCGGCGATTCATCTGGCACTCGACGACGCCACCGGCGATTCGGCGATCTTCGAATACATCGACGGCAAGCTCGACGTCTACCACAGCCGGGACTACTGGGTGATGACCAATTCGCCCACCTACGACAAGCAGTTGGAGCTCGTCCAGAAGTTCGAGGGTCTGGGCGGCTCGGAAGCGCTCCCCGGTACCTGCGACGCGGCCGACCGTTTCGCTCGTGCGTCGTACTACGTGCACCATCAGCCGCAGCCCACCTCGCGGTTGCAGGCCACCGCCGCGATGGGCAGCATCATGCGCAACACGGCGCAACCGTTCCGCACCGCGGACCCGGGCAAGCCCGATGCGTCACAGACGTTGTGGCAGGTCGTCATCGATCTGACCAACCCGCGCTACATCTTCGAGTCCACCACCCGCCCGAACACCGTGTGGGTCGACCTGAAGGATCTCGACTTCAGCGAGGGATCGGGAGACGCGAAGCTCGACCTCGTCAACGGTCTCGAGGTCGAGCACGGACTGTCGGGCAACGTCGGCCACAAGTTCAAGCATCACAAGTTCCACATCGTCTCCATCGAGCAGGCCAAGCTGATCGGGGAGTTGGTGGAGAAGGCCAAGCACAGCCTCGACGCGGCGAAGCCCATCGAGGAGCGCATCAAGGATATCCAGGACAAGGTCGACGCCAAACTCGTGGAGTTCGTCGACGCGACCTGAGTTCGCGCTCTCGATAACACTCTCTGCGACAACAGAATTGGGTCCTGTCAGAGAACCTGGGTGGTGTGCCACCCAGCTTCTCCAACAGGACCCAATTCTTGTGTCCGGGATTACCGGGACGTCAGTGGGCGACCGCCTCCTCGGCACCGATGCCGGTCAGCGAACGCACCTCCATCTCCGCATTGCGTTCCGGGGTACCGCGATCGTTCGGCGCGGTCAGGGTGCCGATGATGCCGAGCGCGAACGCGAGCGGGATCGACACGATGCCGGGGTTCTCCAGCGGGAACCAGGCGAAGTCGGCGCCGGGGATCATCGACGTCGCCTTGCCGGAGACCGCGGGGGAGAACACGATCAGCAGCAGCGTCGAGCCGAGGCCACCGTAGATGCTCCACAGGGCGCCGCGGGTGTTGAAGCGCTTCCAGTACAGCGAGTACACGATGGTCGGCAGGTTGGCCGCGGCGGCGATCGCGAAGGCCAGCGCCACCAGGAAGGCGACGTTCTGGCCGTTGGCCAGGATGCCCAGGACGATACCCAGCACGCCGAGAGTGATTGCGGCGTAACGGGACACACGCACCTGATCGTCTTCGCTCACCTTGCCGCGCTTGATGACGCTGGCGTAGATGTCGTGGGCGAAACTCGCCGACGCGGTGATGGTGAGGCCGGCGACCACCGCGAGGATCGTCGCGAAGGCGACCGCCGAGATGATGCCGAGGAGCACGGTGCCGCCGAGTTCGAAGGCCAGCAGCGGTGCCGCCGAGTTCTCCTTGCCGGCCGCGGCGAGGATGCGGTCCGGTCCTACGATGGCCGCGGCTCCGTAGCCGAGGATCAGGGTGAACAGGTAGAACGCGCCGATCAGGGCGATGGCCCAGACCACCGAGCGCCGAGCCTCTTTCGCGGTCGGGACGGTGTAGAAGCGCATCAGCACGTGCGGCAGACCGGCGGTGCCGAGCACCAGGGCGATGGCCAGCGAGATGAAGTTGATCTGCGACTCCAACGATCCGCCGTACTTGGCGCCGGGTGCGAGAACGTCACGGGCGGCGACCTTGTCGCTCGACGACCCCGAGATCGCCTGCTGTGCATTGCCGAGGATGTCGGAGACGTTGAGCCCGAACTTGGCGAGCACCATCACCGTCATGAACGCCGCGCCGGCGATCAGCAGGACGGCCTTGATGATCTGCACCCAGGTGGTGCCCTTCATGCCGCCGACGAGCACGTAGACGATCATCAGGGCGCCGACGACGGCGATCACCAGCGATTGTCCGGCCCGCGACTCGATGTCGAGGAGGAGGGCGACGAGACCGCCGGCACCGGCCATCTGGGCCAGCAGGTAGAACAGCGACACGGCCAGGGTCGAGATGGCCGCGGCCAGGCGCACCGGACGCTGCTTGAGCCGGAAGCTCAGCACGTCGGCCATGGTGAATTTGCCGGTGTTGCGCAGCAATTCGGCCACCAGCAGCAGGGCGACGAGCCAGGCCACCAGGAAGCCGATGGAGTAGAGGAAGCCGTCGTAGCCGTACACCGCGATGGCGCCGGCGATGCCGAGGAAGCTCGCGGCCGACAGGTAGTCACCGGCGATGGCGACACCGTTCTGCGGACCGGAGAAGGCGCGGCCACCGGTGAAGTAGTCGGCGGCCGAGGAGTTGTTCCGGCTCGCCCGGATGACGACGAACATGGTGATGGCGACGAACGCCACGAAGATCGCGATGTTGGCGACCGGATTGCCGACGGCGGCGGCTGCAGCGGTGGTCATCGTTCGATCTCACTTTCCATCTTGTCGCGCAGTGCGGCGGCCTGCGGATCGAGGTCGCGGTTGGCGAAGCGTACGTAGAGCCCGGTGATGAGGAACGTGGTGACGAACTGCAGCAGACCGAGGATGAGACCGACGTTGATGTTGCCCCACACCGGCGTCGCCATGAAGTCGTGCGCGAAGGCGCCGAGGGCCACGTAGAGCGCGTACCAGATCAGGAAGAACGCGGTCATCGGGAAGACGAAGCGGCGCAGGGTCCGCTTGAGGTTCTGGAACCCGGGGCTCTCCTGCATGGCGATGAACTGCTCGCCGGACGGGTGCAGCTGATGATGTTCGTGCGGTGGATGGCCGGGCGGCTGGGCCGACGCGGGTTGATCGACAGTGGACACGATGTCCCTCCCAACTGTGATGGTCGATGCATCACAGGGTGGGTGAGGCAGACATCACACACAATGGGGTGGCATGGGTCACACGACGAAGCCGGTCATCTGTGCGGTGGGCGGTCGGTGCGTGCCGATGAACGGTCGGGGGATTGCGTGTACTACTGACGCCATGACCCTGCTCTGGGACCAGCACGCCTGCCTGCCGCTGCAGCCCGACGCCGACGTCGACCCCCTCACGCGGTTCGCGCGGCCCGGCCCGACCTATGTCTCGGTCAACGTCGGGTACTCACCGCAGACCTGCGCCGATTCCACGCGGCTGCTGCACCGTTTCCGCGCCGGAATCCAGGCGCACCCGCACCTGCGCCTGGCCGCCTGCGTCGACGACATCACCACCGGCGACCCCACCCGGATCGCGATCGCCTTCGACCTCGAGGACTCCCACCCGCTCGACGGCGACCTCGACAACGTGGCCGCCTTCACCGCACTCGGCGTACGGACCATGTTGCCCAGCTACAACCACGCCAACCGGGCCGGCTGCGGATGTCTCGACACCGACGACACCGGACTCACCGGCTGGGGGCGGGACCTGGTCGCCGAGATGAACGCTGCGGGCATGGTGCCCGATGGTTCACACTGCAGCGCCCGCACCGGCCTGGACATGTGCGAGGTGTCCACCAAGCCGGTGATCTACAGCCACTCCTGCATGCGGGCGGTCTGGGAGCATCCACGCAACATCACCGACGATCAGGCGCGGGCGTGTGCGGCCACCGGCGGCGTCGTCGGGATCACCGGGGTCGGAATCTTCCTGGGGCCCAACACCCCGTCGATCGAGGCGATGATCCGCCACCTCGAGTACGCCGTCGAGCTCGTCGGCATCGATCACGTCGGTGTCAGCACGGATCACTCGTTCGATGCCGCGGACTTCCTCGACGAGATCCGCACCCATCCGGAGGCCTTCGACGAGTCGTACACACGCTGGGGCCCCATCGAGTGGATGGCGCCGGAGATCTTCGTGACGCTCGGCGATCACCTGCGTGCGCGCGGCTGGGCCGACGCCGACGTCTCCGCGGCGCTCGGCGGGAACTTCGCCCGGGTGGCCGCGGTGAGTTGGTGAGGGTGAGTAGGTGACACCCGGTGCGGGTTACCGCTTCTGGACCAGACCCACGATCCACAGCAGGATCACCGAGCCGAGAATGGCGGTGAACAGGGTGAACCACCATCCGCCGCCCGCGGTGTCGAGGAAGAAGCTCAGCAGGAAGCCGCCGATCAGCGCGCCGACGATGCCGATGACGATGTTCATCAGCAGCCCGGAGCCGCCGCCCTTGACGATCTTGCCGGCGATCCAGCCTGCGATGGCGCCGATGAAGATATAGCTGATCCACCCGACGTTGGTCAGGGTGGTCGATCGGGCGAGGATCTCGGTGGCGGCCAAGGTGATCATGGTGAACTCCCGTCGGTGGGCGGTCGATCGAACCCCTCGACCGTAGCCCGTCGACGCCGATCGATCGAGGTGTATCCGCGATGACGCATTCCTGGTTCACGACGGAAACGGTTGCTGCGCCCCGGGTTCAGCGTTCGCCGGGGACGCGTTCGACGCCCATGCCGAGCCGTTCGGGCACGTGCATGCGGGCGAAGATGCGCGACAGGTCGCCGGGTACGCGGCGTCGGGTGCCGAGGCTGACCAGCACCATCGTGGCGAAGGCCAGCGGCACGGTGACCGCGGCCGGATAGCCGATGATCACCGCGGGCCACCCGCCGAGGGCCTCGTCGTCGATGACCCCGGCGATCGCCAAAGAGGTTGCGGTGCCCGAGGACACGCCGCCGATCACCATGCCGCAGATCGCGCCCATCGGGGTCAGTCCACGCCACCAGATACCCAGGATGAGCAGCGGACAGAGGGTGGAGGCGGCCACCGCGAACACCAGGCCGACGGTCCGGGACAGCTCCAATGACGCGGTCGCCAGGGAGAACACGATCGGCAGCGTCCCGCCGATCACCGCCGCGATCCGGAAGTCGCGGATGCGGCCGGACAGCACGTCGGTGGACACCGCGCCGGCGACGCTGACGAGCAGACCCGACGACGTCGCCAGGAAGGCCGCGATCGCACCCGCGGCGACGAGGGCGGCGAGGAGTTGCCCGGCGAGCCCACCGACCGCCGCCGACGGCAACAGCAACACCGCCGCGTCGGCGGTCCCGGTGATCAGCAGCTGCGGCACGTAGAGCCGCGCGAACACGCCCAGCAGGAGGGGAAACAGGTAGAACAATCCGAGCAGTGCGATCACGGTGAGTGCGGTGCGGCGGGCCGAGCGGCCGTCGGGATTGGTGTAGAAGCGCACCAGCACATGCGGCAATCCCATGGTGCCGAGGAACGTCGCGATGATGATCGAATACACCTGGAACAGTGGATGTTCGCCGCCCAGACCACCGCCGGTGGACAGCCACGCCGCACCCGTCGTCGGCGCCCCGGCGACCACCGGGGTGGCCGCACCGGCATCGAGATGGATGGTGGTACCCGACCGCAGGGTGTACTCACCGGGAGCGGGGAATCGGCCGTCGCGCATCTCGTGGCCGTCGACGACGCCGCTGACCCGCACGCCCGCGACCGCGGGCACCGCGACGACGGTGTCGGTGGTGACGTCCACGGTGGTCGCGACGTCCACCCGCGGTGGTGCGGGTTCGCCGACGGCGTGGCGATCACCGAGGAACACGATCACCAGGGCGAGTGCGGGAACGCCGATCGCGGTGAGTTTCAGCCAGTACTGGAAGGCCTGCACGAAGGTGATCGACCGCATGCCGCCGCCGACCACGTTGACGATGACGATCACCCCGACGGCCACCGCACCCACCCACACCGGCACGCCGAGCAGAATGTTCAATGTCAGTCCCGCGCCCTGGAATTGGGGGATCAGGTACAGCACGCAGATCACCACCACGACGATCATCGCGGTCTGGCGGGCCGGGCGGGACGCGAGCCGGAACTCGGCGAAGTCCGGCACGGTGTAGGCGCCGGACCGACGCAGCGGCGCGGCGACGAACAACAGCACGCCGAGGTAGCCGGCGGTGAAGCCCACCGGATACCACAGGGCGTCGGCGCCGTATTTGGCGACGAGTCCCGCGACACCGAGAAAGGATGCCGCCGAGAGGTATTCGCCGGAGATCGCGGCCGCGTTCCAGCGTGATCCGACACTGCGGGAGGCCACCAGGAAATCGGAGGTGGTGCGGGCGAAGCGGCCGCCGTAGGCGCCGATGACGATGGTGGCCAGTGCCGCGACCACCAGGGCGGTCGCGGTCAGCACCGACTCACTCATCGTCGGCCATCGGTGGCCTCGGAGGTACGGGTGTCGTCGTCGACGACGCCCATGAAGTCGCTTTCGGCCTGCTCGGCCAGCCGCACGTAGAGGCGTCCGAAACCGTAGAGGACCGGATACAGTGCGACGCCGAGCACCAGCCACGACAGTCTGATGCCGAACACGTCGAAATCGGCGAGACTGGGTAAGATGATGCCCAGCAACGGGATCAGCGCGATCAGTGCGACGATGCTGACGCCGAGGCGTAGGGCCAGCCCCAGTTGTGCGCGCATCAGTCCGCGCACGAGGGCGTCGCCGACCTCGGTCTGCTCATGGACCTCCACGCGGGTGCGGACGATCCGGGCGCCGCGGCGTTGTGCGAGGACCACCCGCTCGCGGTGCGGTGGGCCAATCATTGCTCGTCCCCGGATCGGTACGCGCGCATGGGGTCCCGGATCAGTCGGTCCTTGAGTTCCCGAACCTGCCTGCGGCTCACCGGGAGTTCGGCAGCGTCGGCGGATCCGTTGGCGCGCACACACACCACCGTCGTCGAGCCGGCCGACCGCAGGCCGGTCACCATCGGCAACGCCACCAGGTACGAACGGTGGATGCGGGCGAAACCCTTGTCCTGCCAGCGTGATTCCAGTGTGCTCAGCGGGATGCGGACCAGGTGCGCTCCGGTGGCCGAATGCAGTCGTGCGTAGTCGCCGACCGCCTCCACCCAGGAGATCGAGTCGCGACGCACCAGCGAGGTCACCCCACCGAGTTCGACGGGGATGACGTCATCGTCGCGCCCGGACTCCGGCTCCGCGTCGCGGTGTCCGGCGACCGCGGCCTCCACCCGTTCGATGGCCTGCCGTAATCGCTCATCGCGCAAGGGTTTCAGCAGGTAGTCGAGGGCGCCGACGTCGAAGGCGTCGACGGCGCGATCGTCGTGGGCGGTGACGAACACGATCGCCGGCGGATCGCTCAGTTTGCCCAGGACGGTGGCCAGTTCGATGCCGGACAGTCCCGGCATGTTGATGTCGAGGAAGACGGCGTCGATGGTGTAGTCGTTGAGGGTGCGCAACGCCTGGGTGGCATCGGAGGCCGAGCGCACCTCGCCGATGCCCGGTTCCCGGGAGAGCAGGTACACCAGTTCGTCGAGGGCGGGCCGCTCGTCGTCGACGGCCAGAACGCTCAGGGGCACGGCGAATCCCATCTCATTGCTGCTTCATCACACCTGCACGCCGGCACGGAACTTCGGGACGCGCATACCGACCTTGGTTCCGGCGCCGATGCCGGTATCGACCACTAGACCGTAGTCGTTGCCGAACGCCGCCCGCAGCCGATGATCGACATTGGTGAGCCCCACGTGGGCGCCCGCGGATTCGCCGCGTTCCCGAGCGGACGGTCCGGGCGGATCGAGCGCGTCGATCTCACCCGACCGCAACAGCTCCGGGTCCATGCCGACGCCGTCGTCCTCGACGGTGATCACACAGTCGGCGCCCTCGTCGCGGGCGATGATCGTGATGGTGCCGCCGCCTTTGCCGGCCAGTCCGTGCCGGACCGCGTTCTCCACGAGTGGCTGCAGGGCCAGGAACGGTACGACGACGCCGAGGACCTCCGGTGCCACCTGTAACCGCACGTCGAGGGCGGTGCCGAAGCGGGCCCGCTCCAACGTCAGGTAGCGGTCGATGTTGCGCAGTTCGTCCGACAGCAGGGTGTACTCACCGGCGGCACGGAACGAGTAGCGGGTGAAGTCGGCGAACTCGATGATGAGTTCGCGGGCGCGGTCCGGGTCGGTCCGCACGAACGACGCGATCGTGTTGAGCGCGTTGTAGATGAAGTGCGGACTGATCTGCGCGCGCAAGGCCAGGACCTCGGCGCGGTCCAGGCGGGTGCGTGACGCGTCGAGTTCGGCCAGTTCCACCTGATCGGCGACGTAGCGGGCGACCTCGGCGATGGCGCCGAGCTTGCCGGGGGTGGGGTGGTCGACGGTGACGACGACCAGCGCACCGGCACCCACGTCGTCGGCGATCAGCGGTTGGGCGATGAGCGTTCGCACCGGCGACTCGGGGCCGGACGGGTCGTTCACCAGGACACGTCGCTGGTCGGTCAGAGCGGACGTGGCCGCCGTGTCCGCCGCCGCGATCAGCAGCTCATCCCACGTGACGATGTCGGTGGCGTCGTGGGCGAGCAGCGACGGTTCGGCGTCGTAGAGCGCGATGCCGTCGGCGGCGGTCAGGGAACGCAGCGGCGGGAGGGCGTCCCGCGCGGCGTCGGCGGTGAGGCCGCCACGCAGCGACCGAGCCGCCAGCGACGCGGTGTGCAATGCCGTGTGCACGGCACGTTCGGTGGGGGTGGCGACGACGCGGCGGGTGCGGACCAGCACGATCAGCCCGGCAACGACGGCCACCGCGACGATCGCGAGCGCGATCGCCAGACCGCTAGACATGACAACTCCCGGATGTCGACCTCACGTGTGTCATTGTCGCGCGTTCGAATGGTCCGGTATGAGGCGAATGGGGGATGTGTCGTAGCGTACCGAGGACATGTCGGGGGCTGTGGGAAGTGGCCCATGGATGCGGAGGTGAGAAATGCGCAGGATGTCGGCGCGAGTCATTGGTGGAATCGGTGCGGGATTGCTGGCTGCGGCCACCCTGACCGGCTGCGGAGCCCTGCCGTTCGGCGACTCCTCGACGGTGTCGTCGGTGACGGAGAGCCAGGACGGTGGAGGTGACGTCGACTTCGACGCGAACATCGGCGACTGCGTCTACCTGTCCGGCACCACCTTCGAGGCCGAGATCGATCACGCGACCTGTGGGCAGGACCCGGCCAACTACGTCGTGGTGGCCAAGGCGCCGACGAAGGAGGCGTGCCCCTCCGACGTCGACCAGACCTACTACGTCACCCGGGGCAGCACCCAGCAGGGCGCATTGTGCCTCGACACCGACTGGGCCGTCGGCGAGTGCATGACCGTGCCGAGCTATGGCGACCCCGCGCACGTCGAATGCACGTCGTCGGATCCGGAGGCGCTGCGCGTCCTCGAGATCGTCCCCGGTACCACCGACGACAGCCTGTGCCCGGACGCGACGACCAACTACTACACCTATGACGAACGTCAGAAGGTCGTCTGCGTGGAGAAGTTGCAGGGCTGACGGACTCCGACGACTCGACCAGCGGTAGGTGACCTCCCGCTGGTCGAGTGCCGACGAGCTTGCGAGTCGGTGTATCCGTCGGGCCGAGCTTGTCGAGGTCGAGACCACTTCCGCAATTCGACAGCGCAATACCTCCCCCGCTGGTCGAGTGCGCCGCGCGAGCGAAGCGAGCTCGTCGCGTATCGAGACCCACTTGCGTAAGTTGAAAGCTCCACCCAAGCAACAGCTCCCACTCACCAGGGTGGCCACGACCTCGACAGGCTCGGCCCGGCGGATACGGGGCTCCGCAAGCTCCGCCCCACTCGGCCAGCGGTGGGCAACCCCCGCTGGCCGAGTGCCGACGAGCTTGCGAGGCGGTGTATCGAGGCCACTTCTGCAACCCCCGCTGGCCGAGTGCGCCGCGCGAGCGAAGCGAGCTCGTCGCGTATCCGCCGGGCCGAGCTCGTCGAGGTCGAGACCACTTCCGCAGTTCGACAGCGCAATACCTCCCCCGCTGGTCGAGTGCGCCGCGTGAGCGAAGCGAGCTCGTCGCGTATCGAGGCCACCTTCGTAAGGTGAAAGCCTCACGCAAACAGGCGGTTCAGTAACCCCCGCTGGCCGAGCCGACCTTCCGTTAGCCGACCCGCCCCTCCCGTTGGTCGAGCCGGTCCGGAGCGATAGCGGAGGACCGAGTCGAGACCTCCGCAACCCGACGACGAAACCGAGTCACCGCCAACCGAACACGGCTCTGCCGACACTGACAGCGCTCACCCCCAACCGATTCCGCGGCGGAAAGACTTGTCGGTGGCCGTCGCTACACTTGACTCAGTTCAGTTGAATCGAACGAGCAAAGGGGGTGAACATCATGGCCACCAACACAATTACCGGCAGCAAGGCGCCGGAACTGTCGATGACCGCCGACGACGCCGCCATGATCGATCACCTCCCTGTCGAGGCGGCCACCGCCCTGGCCCGATCCCTGCAACGCCAGGAACGGCAAGTGATCGCGCGGAAAGTGCTGTCCGCGGCGCGGATCGGGCACACCGTATACGACGAGATGCTGCTCTCGGGCCATCAAACCAACGTGCACACCACCGGCGCCGTCGACAAGTCCGCGACCGGCAAGGTATCCACCACCCTGGGAGTATCGGTGCCGCAAGCAACGGCGTGGATGACGTTGAGCTTTCTGCTGTCAACGCTCCCGACCGTGACCGCCGCATTCCTCGACGGTGACCACTCCCTGGAACGCATCCGCATCATCGCCGACGAGATCGTCGTCCTGTCCGACGATGACGTCCGTGCCTTCGCCGAAACCCGTGCACTGCAACTCGCCGAACGCAATCAGGCCGATACGACCCTGCGGGATCAGGTCATCGAGATGGTGATCGCCCTGGATCCCGACGGTGCCGCCGACCGTCGCGAGGAGCCGCCGCACGGGATCAGAACGTGCGGGTGCGCCGGGACACCAACGGGCACTGCAGCATCTCGGTCTACGCACCAGGCGAGATGGGTGCCCACCTGGCGGCGCGGATCGCGAAGATGATCAGTGAGCGGATCTGCCCGCGTGATCCGCGTCGTCAGGGTCAGGTGCAGGTCGCGGCATTCGCCGAAATCCAAGGACTGCCCGGCGCGCACCTGTCGTGCGAATGCGGGCGAGGCGACTGCTCCCGGGCGATCCCCTTGCCGGAGGAGCCGAGTGGTCTGACCGACCTCGACATCGACGTCGACGAGACTGATCCGTCCGACGATGTCGATGCGGACGCCGACGTAACCGACGATCTCGAGACGACCGACGATGCACAGTCGGACGCTGATGGTGACGCCGATGTCACCGACGATGCCGAGACGATCACCGACGACGACGCTGACTTCGATGCAACGGATACCGAAGAGGCGCAACCCGACACCGACACCGAAAGCGATTCGCAGTTGTCGCTGTCGTTGATCACCGATCCGTCCGGGCAGCGGGAGGCCCGGTTGGAGTACTTCGGCGTGATTGACAACTCCCACGCCCGATCGCTGATCAGCTCGGGGCAACTGGTGACCGTCAGCGAGTTTCCCACCCTGGACATCCCCAGCATCAACACCGCCACCTCACTCGATCGGATACCCGCTGCGTGGCGTCGCCTCGACGATCCGTTCCCCGCGGCACCGATCGACCCCACCGGACACGGCGGACATCTGCTCCCACCGCCGGGTGCGTTGACGTATCGGATACCGGCATGGTTGCGGGAGAAGATCATCGAGTTGGATGGCACCTGCCGGTACCCGCATTGCGGCCGCCCGGCCAGTGAATGCCAGATCGATCACCTGGTGAAATTCGTGCACCAGGATCCGATCACCGGTGGCTGGACCGTGGAATTCAACCTGATGCCGTTGTGCACCCCGGACCATCAGAGAAAACACATGGGGTTGTTGATCCCCACCATGCTGTCGGATCGGGCTGTCATCTGGCGCGACCCGGTCACCGGGGAGACCATTACCACCTATCCGCGGTAGGTCACTACCGTCGGGTGGTGCTGCGCTGCAATTGTTTTCCAGCATCGGGTTGCGTGGTCTCGACACGCCACGGGCTCGCAAGCTCGCACGAGGCGGCTCGACCGGCGAGACGGTGACGGCTCGACCGGCGGGAGTTTTGGTGCGCTGCAGTCGGTTTCCAGCACCGGGTTGCGTGGTCTCGACCGGAGGGGATGGTCGGCTCGACCGACGAAACGGGGCGGCTCGACCGGCGGAAGTCGCCCGCCGGCCGAGCCGCATGTCGGTCCTCAGCCGTTGTCCCGCAACTCCCTTCGCAGGATCTTGCCGGTGACGGTCTTCGGTAGTTCGCCGACGATCTCCACCGCGCGCGGATACTTGTAGGCTGCCATCTGTTCCTTGCAGAAGGCGATCAGGTCGTCGGGTTCGACGGACTCACCTTCGCGAAGGGAGACATAGGCTTTCACGGTTTCGCCGCGGTAGTCGTCGGGTACCCCGACGACCGCGGCCTCCCGGACGGCCGGATGGGTGTAGAGGACGTCCTCGACCTCCCGTGGCCACACCTTGTACCCGGACGCGTTGATCATGTCCTTCTTGCGGTCGACGAGATAGAACCAGCCGTCGGCGTCCATGAAACCGACGTCACCGGTGTGCAGGGCACCGCCGGGGATCGAACTCGCCGTCGCCTCCGGCTTGTTCCAGTACCCCGCCACCACCTGTGGACCGGACGTGACGAACTCGCCGACCTCGCCGGGCGCGACGTCGTTGCCGGCCTCGTCGACGACACGCACCACGGTGTTGAACACCGGCACGCCCACCGACAACGCTCCCGACGCCGGATCGACCGGAGCCCGAACACCTAGTGGCACACCATGAGACGGGGAATTGGTCTCGGTGAGCCCGTAGATGTTGTGAATGTAGGCGCCGAAGACCTCCTCGAGGCGGTCGGCGACCGCCGGTGCGATCGGAGCGCCACCGGAGTACAGGATGCGCAGACTCTCGAAATCGTCGCGGGTGGCTCCCGGTGCCGACGCCAGCGCGTTGAACGCGGTGATCGCGGCGACCGTGAACACCGGACGATGCTCCCGGATGGCGTCGAGCATGACCGACGGTTCGAAACGATGCGCAAGCACCAGCGGCGATCCGGCGATCATCGCGAACATGACATGCCCGACCAGCCCGGTGATGTGGAACAGCGGTGCCACGCCCAGCACACCCTCGCCCGGCTTGAGGCCGGTCCAATCCCGATACGTCTGCGCATTGAACGCCAGGTTCCCATGAGTGTTCATGGCGCCCTTGGGATTACCGGTGGTACCCGAGGTGTAGGCGAGCACCGCGACGTCGTCGGGGCTCAACGTCACCGGCGGCAGCTCCGCGCCGATGTCATCGTCGATGATGGTGAGCAGGTCCAGCGTTCCCTCCGGCTTCGTCCGGGTGAGTCCGGCGAAGAGACGCTCGTCGTTGCGACCCTGGAAGTCCAACGGCGAGCAGGTGATCACCGTGTGCACCGACGTGGTGCCGGCCGCGATGACCTCCTTGGCGACGGTCTCGTACAGGTCGTCGAGGGTGAGCAGAGCGACCGCGCCGGAGTCGGTGAGCAGATAGGTCAACTCCCGGGCCTTGTTCATCGGGTTGATCGCCACGGCGGCACCACCGGCCCGCCAGGCGGCGATCAGACCGATGACGAACGCCGGATTGTTCTGCACATACAGGGCGAGTCGGTCGCCTGCGTTGAATCCCTTCTCGCGCAACGTGACCGCCACGGCACGTGACGCCTTGTCGACGTCACCGAAGCTCAGTGAGCCGTCGAAGTAGAGCAGGAACGGATCATCGGGATGATCGGCGACCGCGGCGTCGAAGATGTCGAGTCCGGTGCGGTACTCGACGTCGATGTCGGGTGGCGACCCCGGCGGGTACAGCGCCAGCCAGGGCCGGTCGGTGTAGGTGGGGCCGCTCACTTGAGCACCACCGGGTTGACCGGGGAGCCGGTCGCATTGTGGATCTTCAACGGCGCTGCGACATAGAAGAATTCGTACACGCCGTCGGCGGCGCAGTCGGCGGCGAGCTTCTCCATGTCGCAGATCTCGGTGAAGGTGACGCCGAGGTTGCGCATCAGGGCGTTGTGCAGCACCAGCGCGACGCCGTTGTGCGGGTCGGTGGTGATCTCGTTGGCGATCGTGTCGGTGACGAGGTTGGGGATCTCGTTGTTCTGGAACCACTCCACGAGTTCGGGGGAGTACACCAGGCCGGGCTCGCAGAAGTCGTCGTAGAACTTGTCGCCCTGGCGGAAGAACAATTCCAGATGGTTGGTGCGGATCAACAGGATGTCGCGCGGCTTGATCTCGATACCCTGTGCGGCGGCGCACTTCTCGAGGTCGGTGTGGTCGAAGGTCTCGCGGGGTCCGAGGCAGTCGACACCGCGGAAGCGGGCCATGTCCAGCAGCACCGCGCGCCCGGCGACGCCTCGTTCGGCGATGGGTTCGACGCTGGCCTTGTCGAGTCCGCCGACGGTGGTGCGGGCGTCGTAGCCGTTCCAGATCTTGCCGCCGTACCAGACGTGCCCGAGTGCGTCGTACTGGGTGGAGCCCTGCAGGAAGGCGTTGATCTTGTCGTCGGCGTAATGCAGTCCGCCGGGGAAGGCCGGCCCGTCACCGCCCTCGTCCCAGTGCGACTCATCGAGGATCATCTCCCGGGTCGCCGGGCTGCGTCCGGGCCACACCGGGTCACCGTCGGGGTCACCGATCAGTCGTTGCAGCGTGAACAGGGCGCCCTTGCGGATCAGCGCGGCACCGGCGAGCACCTGCTCGGCGGTCAGGTAGTTGAGACTGCCCACCTCGTCGTCGGGACCCCACTTCCCCCAATTGCTGGGTGCGCCGTCGAGGAGCTCGGTGAGGTCGGGAGCCTGTGGTGCGGATGTCATGGTGTGGTCGCCTCCATCGATTCGTCAGGTCTGAACAGTCCGAGCGATCGTTCGGACCGGGTTCAGTGAGATGAGGATCACAGATGGACCGGGCGTGCGTCAACCCCCGCCGCCGCAGGCCCATCGGCGGCGATCGGAGCTCGCAGATGTTCAGTCGGGCTGAACCCGATGGCCCATCATGGTCAGCGCCAACCGGGCGTACTCGGCGGCCACCTCGTCGGGGGACTGCGGCCCGCGCGGCGAGAACCAGTAGGGCAGCGCCATGCACATGGTGGCGATGGCGCGGCCGGTGTTGTGGGGTGTGTCGGTGGTGAACTCGCCGGTCGCGACGGCGCGGGCGGCCGCGTGGTCGAGGCGTTGCTGGATGCGACGGCGATTGTCGGCGATCCGCGACCGGTCGGGCTCCTCGAGGCTGCGCATCTCGGTGGCCACGATGAAGGCCAGGTCACGCCGATGGGTGTGGCACAGTGCCAGTGCCTCCACCATTCTCGCGAAACTCTCGACTGGAGAATCGGTTTCATCGGATGCGGCGGCCATGCGCCAGGTGATGTCGGCGATCGTGAGATCGCAGAGAGCGACGAGCATCTGCTGCTTACTGCGGTGATGGTGATAGATCCCGGCGACGCTGATGCCCGCGGCGTTGGCCACCAGCCGCATCGTGGCGCCGTGATAGCCGGTCTCGGTGAACACCTCCACCGCGGCCGAGAGCACCGGGTCCAGATCGAGGTCGGCGAAGTGGCGCCAGTCGCCGGAGGCGGGATGTGCGGCGTCGGCCACCGGTGCCCCGGCGTCGAAATCGAGGAGCGTGGAACTCGGCACGTCGAGTGCGGCGGCGATCGCGTTCAGCCGGTCGATCGTGACGGCGACCTTGTCGTTCTCGATCGCACTCATGGTGCCGACGCTGACGCCGAGCGCGCTCGCCAGCGCACGCAGGGTGATCCCCGCGTGTTCACGGGTGCGTCGAACCGCCGATCCGACCGCACTTCGTTCAGCCATGCTGAACACGGTAGGGCATCGGTGCGCTACCTGTCCGCGCGTTCGCCGGACACAGGAGGTCACGCGTTCGTACACTCGCGGACGCGATGAACACACCCGCAGCACCGGACTCCGATTACCGCCTCGACGTCTACGACCGACGTCCGTGGTTGGCCCACTATGCACCGGGTCTGGGAGCGCACCTGCGGATCGGTGTCGCCACCGCGCTCGACATGTTCGACGCGACGGTCGCCGCGCACCCCGACGACATCGCGATCGCCTACTTCGACCGCGTGCTGACGTGGTCCGAACTCGACCATGCGGCCGGCGCCGTCGCCGCGTTGCTCATCGCCCGGGGATTCGCGCCGGGCGACCGGATGGCCCTGATCCTGCAGAATGACCCGGCCTTTGTCATCGGGTTGATCGCGGCGTGGCGCGCCGGGGGAGTGGCCGCGACCCTCAGCCCGATGTCGACCGCCGACGAACTAGCCGCACGGCTCGGTGAGTACACCCCGACGGCACTGCTGGCCCTCGACGACATCTACGAGGATCGACTCCGGAACCTGTTGGGCGACGGGAACTCCGGGATACGGGTGGTGCTCACCGCGTCGCCGATCAGTGGTGTGAGTAGTCCGGATGCGAGGTTGTTCTCCGATGCCGACTTCGGACGACGCGCGCCCGCCGACACCATCGATCTCGACGCGCTGATCGCCGGGTGGCCGACGGATGGGACGGTGCCGGCACGACCGGTCGGCCCGCTCGACACCGCGGTGCTGATGGCGACGTCGGGAACCACCGGACCACCCAAGGGAGCGCGCCTGACCCATGCGAACCTCGTGTTCAGTGCCCACGTGTACCGGGACTGGACCGGTGCGACGCGCGACCCGGTCCTCGGTGCGTCGCCGGTCTTCCACGTGACGGGGCTGATCGGTGGCGTCATGCTCGCCACCCTGCTCGGCGCAACCCTGGTGCTCACCCACCGCTTCCACCCCGAGGTGATGGCCGACGCCATCCGGCGTCACCGTCCCGGTTTCATGGTCGCGGTGATCACCGCCTACATCGCACTCGCCGACGAATCATCGATCACCGCAACCGAACTGGAGCCGCTTCGACTGCGGCTGTCGGGCGGCGCACCGATCGATCCGGAGACCGCCCAGCGCATCGCCGACCGGCTCGGCGGCTACATCCACAACGTCTACGGACTCACCGAGACCACCTCACCCACCCACATGGTGCCCCTCGGCAGGGATGCCCCGGTCGACCCGGAAACCGGTGTGCTGTCGGTCGGGGTGCCGGTGTTCGACACGTCGGTACGGGTCGTCGACGAGTCCGGTGCCGATCTGCCCGCCGGTGAGATCGGTGAGCTCGTGGTGGCCGGACCGCAGGTGGTCGACGGCTACTGGCAGAACCCACGGGCGAGTGCGGACACCTTCGTCGGCGGCGAATTACGCACCGGCGACCTGGGATTCATGGACGCCGACGGCTGGTTCTACATCATCGACCGCAAGAGTGAACTCATCAACGCGTCCGGGTACAAGGTGTGGCCCACCGAGGTCGAACGTATCGTGCGCACCCATCCGGCGGTCGTCGACGTCGCCGTGGTCGGCATCCCCGACGAGTACCGGGGTGAGTCGGTCAAGGCGTTCGTCGTTCTCGCCGAACCGGATTCGGTGTCCGAGGCCGGGCTGATCGACTACTGCCGCGACCGTCTCGCCGCCTTCAAGTACCCGCGGGAGATCGAGATCGTCGGCGAACTCCCCCGATCGGCGACGGGAAAACTGCTGCGCCGCAAGCTGCGGTGACCCGAACGGCGCTCGCCTCACGCCCGGGTGCCCGAATCCACCTTCTGATCGTCGCGGACCACGGCCTGCCCGGCGACCCGCGCATTGCCGGATATCACCGCGTCGTCCCCGATCTGGGCCGCCCCGGCGACCTCGGCGTGGCCGTGGATACGGGCCCGCCCATCGACGACGGCCGATCCGGAGACGATCGCGGAGTCGCCCACCCGGGCGTGGCCGCGAACGGTTGCCCGATCGCCGATGCGGCACCGGTCACTCACGATCGCGAACTCGTCGACGCGGGCGTGGCCGCCGATCTTGGCTCGACCACAGATCCGCGAGTTTCCGTCGATGCTCGACGCGTCCCCGATCGCGGCCTCCTCGTACACCCAGGCCGAACCGGACACCGATGCGGTGCCGCTGATTTCGGCGTCACCGGAGATGCGAGCCGTGCCCGACACCGTCGCATCGCCGAACACCGAGGCGTTGCCGTCGACGCGTGCGGTACCGGAGATGTCGGTGCGGTCGCCCACGAAGGCGTTGTCACGCACGCTCGCGTTCTCGCGGACCCGCGCGTCGCCGACCACCCAGGCGTCCTCGCCCACCCATGCCTGATCTGAGAGGTTCGTCTCCGAGGCGACCCACCCACCCAGATCGCCGGAACTCACCCGGTGCTGCGGCAGGTCGCGGGTCGCCCGGATCTGTCGCAGCGTGACGGTATGGGTGACCCCGACCAGCGTGTAGGTGAATTCCTGCTCGTCTCCGACGAATTCGTAGTGCAGGTCGGGTGCCGGTGCCAGGGTTGCCGGTGCGACGACCGTCTCGGAATACGCATCGCCGGCCCCGGGGTCTGCTGTGTCCTGCTGCGCCCCACCATGTTCCGCGGGTTCGGCCCGCACGGGCTCGGGCGTCGACAGTGCGGCGCCGAGCGCCTGCACGAACTCGACGCAGGAGGCGAAACGCTCCTGCGGATGTTTGGCCATGCCACGCGCGATCACCGGGTCGGCGGCGGGTGAAAGTCCCTGTCGCATGGCCGATACCGATGGTGGGGGATCGACGAGGTGCTGTTTCATGACGGTCGCGACGGTCGGGCCCTGGAACGGTTTGCACCCGGTGAGCATCTGGACGGCCATGCAGGCGAGGCTGTATTGATCCGACCGGCCGTCGAGATCGTGGCCGGACATCTGTTCCGGTGAGCAGTAGTCGAAGGTGCCGATGAATGTTCCCGCCGCGGTGAGTCCGTCGTCGGTGCCGATCTGCCGGGCGATACCGAAGTCGGTGAGCATCGTCTGATCGATCTCGGTGTCGATGAGGATGTTGGCGGGCTTCACATCGCGGTGGACCACCCCACGCCGATGCCCGAAGTCGAGCGCGCGGGCGGTGTCGTTCAGGATGGCCAGTGCGGTCGGGATGGGCATCCCCTGCGGTGCGCCGGCCACCAACGCCCCCACGGAGGTGCCGCGCACCAACCGCATGCTGATCCACAACCGTCCGCGATCCTCGCCGCAGTCGTAGACTCCCACGATGTGCGGGTGTTCGAGGCCGGCCGAGAGGTGGGCCTCGCGTTGAAAACGCCGACGGAAGGCCGGGTCGGCCGACACCGACGCGTTGAGGACCTTCAACGCGACCATCCGCGGCAGACGCGGATGGTGTGCGGCGTAGACCGTCCCCATCCCGCCCTGGCCGACGATCTCGGCCAGTCGGTGTCCGGCGATCTGCGCATCCGGCGACCCGCGCATGATTCACCCTTCCCGCACCCCGACGGCGTGCCGACGGCACGCACACCCTGGCGAAAGTAGCACCATGAGGTCACGATCGCGTATGTGGCGCGGGCACCCGGTCATTCGCGCGACTGTGGGCCTCCGTACTGATCATTGGATGTACCGCCGAATTGGACGCATCCGCGCGCATGCCGGCGTCGGTGTGTGGCGATGGCGATGCCCGATGCCGATACAGCCGGGATGAGGCCGGTATAACCGGGGTGGGGCCGATATAACCGGGATGGGTCAGGGCTCTCGCGTCAATTATTGCCGCGAGTTGGCGTATTCGTCCCGGTTATATCGGCATCCGGGCCGGGAACCGCCCGATCGCGGAGACGAACGCGTTTCAGACACCACGATGCCGCCCCACGGCATACGTGGGGCGGCATCCCTGGCATCCGACCGAACGGAACCGAGAGGATCAGCTCTCGGTGACCTCACTCTCGGTGGCCCCGGACAGCGGGGTCTCGGGAGCGTCGGCCGATGTGGTCTCCGCCTGAGTGGTTTCGGCCTGCACGGCGGGCGACTCATCGGAGATGGTGATCTGACGGGCCCCGGTGGGTACCGACTTGGCGAGTTCGAGTGTCAGTACGCCATCGGTGAGGGTTGCCGTCACGGCGTCGGCATTGACCTCCTGGGGGAGGCGGAGCCGGTAGTCGAACTTTCCGGTGCGACGCGTCTGGTGGCGGACCTTGCCGGTCCGCTCGGTCTCGGTGGTCTCGCCGTGGATGTGCAGGATCTTCTCGTCGAGTTCGACGGTGACATCCTCACGCTTGATGCCGGGCAGTTCGGCCTCGACGCGGTAGGCGCCGTCGGTTTCCTCGACAGTGACCGCGGGTGTCCAGGCGTCGGCGAAGCGAGGGGAGTCGAGGCCGGCAAAGGCGGCGTCGACGACGTCGAGCAGGCCACGCGGGTCGTCGAACGGGCGGAACGGTGTGAACAGCGGCGCGGCGGCACGACGACGGGCGGGAACGAGGCGGGTGGTTGCCATGGCGAGTCCTATCACTTGCGGGGGGATTACTTATGTCAAGTTGAGCGCATGGCGATCAACTTTTATTCCGCTGGCCCTTCGGTGGGATCGGGAGTGGGCCGGAAGGCCGACGCGCTGCCGCCGGTGCGGCACAATGCGGAGCTATGGATCGCGCCCCGTCGGCACAGCCCGCACCGGCAGACCTCGTGGTGGAGGAACTCCCACCGGCCGACTGGGGAGCCCATCCCCGCACGCTCGCCGACGTGCTGCCGTGGATCGGCGCGACGCTGCTCGACCCCGGCGCCGCGACGGAAGGGATGCCCCACCTCGCCGCGTCGACAGTGGTGCTGCTGATGGTCGACGGCCTCGGCGACCGACTGCTGCAGCGCCACGCCGACGACGCGCCGACCCTCGCCCGACTGCGCGCGGCCACACTGCGCGCCGGGTTCCCGTCGACCACCGCCACCTCGATCACCAGCCTCACCACCGGCGCGCCGTGCGGGGTGCACGGCATCATCGGATACGCCTTTCGGCCCGACGACGATTCCCGCACCCGCGGAACCCCGCGGCTGCTCAACGCCCTGCGCTGGACGATGGATAGTTCCGGCGGCCCGTCGGCGCTGGTGACCTATCCGCCGAACCTGGTGGCGCCGTTGGCCGGAGCGCTGGCCGGCCTCGCCGATGCGGGCGTGGAGATCTCCTACGTGATGCCCGGTGAGTTCCGCGGCACCGGCCTGACCCAGGTGGCGTTCCGCGCGACCGGACGCTACTGGCCGGCCAACTCGTCGGACTCCGTTCTGGACGGGGTCGTCAACACCCTCGTCCGCCGCAGCAAACGACCCCGGTTCGTCTACGCCTACCTGTCCGACCTCGACGCCGCGGGGCATCGGTATGGCCCGGGATCGCCCGAGTGGCTCGGGGCGCTGCGCACGGTGGATCGCCTCGTCGCCGACATCGCCTCGAGCCTTCCCGCCGACGCCTCCCTGGCGGTGACCGGCGATCACGGCATGCTGGCGGCAGGGCGTCGCATCGACCTCGATGTCGAGGACGCACTGACCGCGGGGGTCGCGATGATCGCCGGCGAGCCGCGCGTGCGGCATCTGTACACCGAGGACGGTGCGCGCGACGACGTGCTCGCGGCGTGGGCGCAGGTGGTCGGCGACGACGATGCGCGTACGGCGACACGCGAGCAGGTGCTCGACGAGGGCTGGTTCGGCCACGCCGTGCCCCCGCGGATCGCGTCCCGGATCGGCGACATCGTCGCCGTCGGACAAGGGACGACGGTGCTGGTCCGCAGCGAGGCCGAACCGTCCGAGGCGAAGATGATCGGCCACCACGGCGCCTGGACTGCCGACGAGCAATTGGTGCCGCTCCTGGTGGCCTCTGGCTGAACACGGCGCCGGTGTATCCGGACGGCAGTCACACCTTGCACTCACCAGGGCCGAGTGCTAAAACGGACGTTGGCACTCACGTACTGCGAGTGCCAGGTCGGGACGGTGAGATCGGCACCTGACACGCCGGTCGTCCGTCGCGGGCACCGAGTTCCGGCCATACGAAACCTAGTGTCACCCCCTATCGGAGGATCACTTACCCATGGCCAAGCAAATCGCGTTCGACGAAGAGGCCCGTCGCGGCCTCGAGCGGGGTCTCAACAGCCTCGCCGACGCAGTCAAGGTGACGTTGGGACCCAAGGGCCGCAACGTCGTTCTGGAGAAGAAGTGGGGCGCCCCCACCATCACCAACGACGGTGTCTCCATCGCCAAGGAAATCGAGCTCGAGGACCCGTACGAGAAGATCGGCGCGGAGCTCGTCAAGGAAGTTGCCAAGAAGACCGACGACGTCGCGGGCGACGGCACCACCACCGCCACCGTGCTTGCCCAGGCTCTCGTGCGTGAGGGTCTGCGCAACGTCGCTGCCGGCGCGAACCCGCTGGGTCTCAAGCGCGGCATCGAGAAGGCCGTCGAGGCCGTCACCGAGTCGCTGCTGAAGAGCGCCAAGGAGGTCGAGACCAAGGAGCAGATCGCTGCCACCGCGGGCATCTCGGCCGGCGACCCCTCGATCGGCGAGCTCATCGCCGAGGCGATGGACAAGGTCGGCAAGGAAGGCGTCATCACCGTCGAGGAGTCCAACACCTTCGGGCTGCAGCTGGAGCTCACCGAGGGCATGCGCTTCGACAAGGGCTACATCTCGGGCTACTTCGTGACCGACGCCGACCGCCAGGAAGCCGTCCTCGAAGATCCCTACATCCTGCTCGTGTCGGGCAAGGTCTCGACCGTCAAGGACCTGCTGCCGCTGCTGGAGAAGGTCATCCAGGCCGGCAAGCCGCTGCTGATCATCGCCGAGGACGTCGAGGGCGAAGCCCTCTCGACCCTGGTCGTCAACAAGATCCGTGGCACCTTCAAGTCCGTCGCCGTCAAGGCCCCGGGCTTCGGTGACCGTCGCAAGGCCATGCTGGCCGACATCGCCATCCTCACCGGTGGCGAGGTCATCAGCGAAGAGGTCGGCCTGTCCCTCGAGGGCGCCGGCGTCGAGCTGCTCGGCACCGCCCGCAAGGTCGTCGTGACCAAGGACGAGACCACCATCGTCGACGGCGCCGGTGATGCCGACGCGATCGCCGGTCGCGTGGCGCAGATCCGCAGCGAGATCGAGAACAGCGACTCCGACTACGACCGTGAGAAGCTGCAGGAGCGTCTGGCCAAGCTGGCCGGCGGTGTTGCGGTCATCAAGGCCGGCGCGGCCACCGAGGTCGAGCTCAAGGAGCGCAAGCACCGCATCGAGGACGCCGTCCGCAACGCGAAGGCTGCCGTCGAAGAGGGCATCGTCGCCGGCGGTGGCGTGGCCCTGCTGCAGTCCGAGCCGGTCATCGACGGACTCTCGCTGGAAGGCGACGAGGCCACCGGTGCCAACATCGTCAAGGTTGCGCTGTCGGCTCCGGCCAAGCAGATCGCCTTCAACGCCGGCCTCGAGCCCGGCGTCGTCGCCGACAAGATCCTCAACTCGCCGAAGGGCACCGGCCTCAACGCCGGCACCGGCAACTACGAGGACCTGCTGGCCGCCGGCATCAACGACCCGGTGAAGGTCACCCGCTCGGCGCTGCAGAACGCAGCCTCGATCGCGGCCCTGTTCCTCACCACCGAGGCCGTCGTCGCCGACAAGCCGGAGAAGAACCCGGCCCCGGCAATGCCGGGTGGCGACGAGATGGGCGGCATGGGATTCTGATCCCGCCGCTCGCTGGTTGAGGTTCTCGAAACCCTGAGTTCTCGAAACCCCAACGCTCACAGCGTTACTCGACCGAAGGCCGGTCACCCCGAGTGGGTGGCCGGCCTTCGGCGTCTCCGTCGAGTGGGCGTCCTTTCCCGTCGAGTGGGCGCTCAACCAAGGACCCATACCGCGGCTGAATCGGGACTTGGCGGGGGACCCCCAACGAAATCTTGGGCGTGCCCAATACGGCTTAGCCGTGGACCAGTGTTACGCGTCGTCGGTGTGTTGACGTGTCGTTTGCCGACGCGTTCAACGGCTCAGCGTGCGTCGGTTGTCCATCGTCCGGGGGAATATTGAGCCGCACGGCGACGGCCTCCCCTGTGCTCAGAGTTGAATGTCATCACTGTGGGTTCAGACTGAGGAGGACGGCGGTAGCTTGTTTCCTGCGAACGTGATTCACGCCCAGTCGTCACTTGGTCCAAAGCGTGAAGCGACACGGGAGTGCTCGTTCTCGATCGAGAATCGGAGGGACGCTCCATATTTGGTGTTCGGGTGTCAGGCTGTCGACAGCTGCGTCCTGACGCCGCCGCTCCTCGCCGCTTCCTGGCCGCTCCTTATGAGCCGCGATGCGGTGGGCCAGTGTCCCGACTTCTGAGAAATGTCAGACCCGTCGACTTGGCTGATGGACGGATTGCGCCGGTAGAGACCAAAGGATGTGTAGTGCTCAGTCGTCAGGTGCAGTCTGCATGGGCGAAGTCGCGGCGGCAGACCGGGGAGTGGATGTCGCTGATCCGGCATTCTGAGGATTCGGCCGAGGTTGCCGGATATCTCTGGCATTGCTGGCTCGCGGACTCGACAAAACGATTCTTGAGTGAAGGTTTCACCGACGACGAGGCGTGCACCCTCGGGAGATTCTTGGCTGCGACTCACGATGTCGGAAAGCTCAGCCCGACGTTCGCGATCCAGGTTGAGTCGCTGTCGAACACTCCAGGAGGAATCGATCTCGTCGGTCCTATGCGGGACGCAGGATTTCACTTTCCGGCGGGCTGCAGCAAGCGTCCCGGAGTTCCTCATTCGGTGATCAGCTATCACGCAATCCATACCTTCCTGCGCAAGGAATATGGTTTCCGGCCTGGTGCGGCAGAGCGGGTTGCCGTTGTGGCCGGTGGGCACCATGGAGTGCCGCCGTCCACTGGTGCAGCCGGTCCCCGGAGTGTCAGCAGCACATACTTCGGCGGACCAGAGTGGGCTTCCGCCCGTACCGAGTTGATCACTCATCTCGCGGCAGAACTTGATGCCGGCCCAGTACTCGAAAAACTCCGTGATCGATCACTGTCGGCTCGGGCACAAGTCCTGTGGACAGGTTTCGTCATCATGTGCGATTGGATCGCGAGTAGCGACCTGTTCCCGCTGTCGGATCGGTCGGAGTCCGAGCACGCTGCCGCCATTGCGTGGGATCTGCTGGCGCTACCCGAGCCATGGTGCGCCCGTCCAATCGACAACCTGGACCAGTTGCTCACTCAACGATTTGATCTGCCTGCCGGGGCGTCGTCCAACCCAATGCAACAAGCGGTCGTTGACGCGGCAAGGGCCATGTCCGAGCCGGGGATGCTGATCGTCGAGGCGACGATGGGCTCTGGCAAGACCGAAGCGGCACTCGCGGCGGCAGAACATTTCGGTGCTCGGTTCGGATGCTCGGGAGTATTTGTGGCACTGCCGACGATGGCCACCTCGAATGCGATGTTCGATCGCGTACACCAGTGGCTACGCCATCAAGGTCCTGATCTGGTCACGAGTATCTCTCTGGCGCATGGAAAGGCATATCTGAATGAAGATTTCACGAGGCTTCGTCCGCGACTGACAGACGTCGACTCGGGAGCGCATTCGCAGTCTGGCCAGTGTGGTGTCGAAGTCGTTGCGCACCAGTGGTTCTTCGGACGGAAGAGATCGATGCTCGCCAACTTCGTCGTCGGCACCATCGACCAGGTGCTGTTCGCCGGTTTGAAGGCCAAGCATGTGGTGCTGCGGCATCTCGCCCTGGCGAACAAGGTGGTGATACTCGACGAGGTCCATGCCGCTGATGACTACATGCGGGTGTACTTGGTCCGAGTACTCGAATGGCTCGCGGCGTATCGCGTGCCAGTCATCTTGCTATCGGCCACTTTGCCACCTGCACAGCGACTCGCGCTTGCCCAGGCATACGAACGGGGAAGGGGGTGGGACGGGTTGGGTGAGTTCGCAGACACCACCGACTACCCGGTGGTCAGCGCGATCGGCGCCAGTCGCCAAAGCTACCGTGTGGATGCCGGCCCATCGGTCGAGGTGTCGCTGGAGCGACTCGACGACGAGGATGACGTCTTGGTCCGCTTTGTGCACGAAAACGTCGACGACGGAGGATGTCTCGCGATCATTCGGAATACGGTCGGCCGGGCCCAGGCCACAGCTCGGCTACTGAGACAAGAGTTTGGCGACGATGTGGTCCTGGTGCATTCACGATTTGTCCAGCACCACCGAGCGGCGCTCGAGAAGCAACTGGTGGCTCAGTTGGGTCGCGACGGCTCACGGCCCCAGCGCATTATCGTGGTCGCAACGCAAGTGATCGAGCAATCTCTCGATCTGGACTTCGACCTGATGATCAGTGATCTCGCGCCTGTCGACCTGATCCTGCAACGTCTGGGTAGGCTGCATCGGCACGCTCGTGCCAATCGTGGTTCCCACGGGCACCCGCGACTGGTGGTCACTGCGGTCAGTGAATGGTCGGGCGGTCCACCTGAGTTCGAGAGAGGGTCGCGAAGCGTATACGGGGAGGCAAGGCTGTTGAGGTCCGCGGCCGTTCTTCGCGATCGATCGGTCATTGCGGTCCCGCGAGATATTCCAGTCCTCGTCGAACGTGCTTATGCGGAGCAGATCGAGGTAGCCGACGACTGGCGGGCCGCGCTGACAGCGGCCGATGACGAACGACGTCGCGTCGTGGGCGCGCAACAACACCGTGCCGAGCAGTGGCGGATCAGCGGTCCGGCGAAGAAGCAGAGCCTGCTCGACTGGCTGGATGTGAACGTCGGAGATGTCGACGACCCCGCAGGATTCGCGAAAGTGCGTGACACCGAAGAAAGCATCGAAGTCTTGGTCACTCGCCGTGTCGGAAACGCGGTGTTCCTACTGCCGCAGTGCGGGGGCGATCCAGTGGAGATCGAGTACGAACCAGATACGAGGGTGGCGCGCAAGGTCCTCGGCTCAGCGGTTCGCCTTCCACGTGCATTGTGCATCAACGGCAACGTGACAGAAAAGACGATCGAAGAGCTGGAGAAGAGGATGTACCCGGGGTGGCAGGAATCTCGCTGGCTCGCAGGCGAACTGGTCTTAGAACTCAACGCGGAGAACATGACTGAGTTGCAGGATTACCTTCTGCGCTACGACGACATCGAAGGGCTCGTACATGAAAAGGTCGAACACTGACGTGATCGAGTCGTTCAACTTAATCGATGAACCGTGGATCATCGCTACCGACCTTGGCGGCGACACCAGGGAGTACTCCATATCTGAGTTGTTGGCGTCGGCACACCGGCTTTCGAGAATCGGCGGTGATCTGCCTACTCAACAATTCGCCATCGCCCGGCTGCTGCTGGCAGTGGTCCGGCGCGCTGTCAACTGGGGAGAGTGGCCACCTGATCGGTGGCAGGAACTGTGGCAAGTCGGGGAGCTCCCAACCGAAGAACTCTCGGCCTACCTGGCGGAAGTGCACTCGCGCTTCGACCTCCTGGATTCTAAGCAACCCTTCTACCAGGTGTCTGACTTCCAATCATCGGGCAATGCAATGAAATCCATCGGCCTTCTCGTCAGCGATGTGCCAGCGAAGTTCCAGTACTTCACGACGAGGGCTGGAAGCGGCGCTGCCGATATGTCGCTCGCCGAGGCCGCGCGGTGGATCGTGCATGCACAGGCATACGACCCATCCGGAATCAAGACCGGAGACAAACGTGATCCCAGAACCACGGGTGGCAGAGGGTATCCCATCGGGATTGCATGGGTTGGCCAACTGGGGGGCGTGCTCATCGAGGGGCGCACGGTCGCACAAACACTTCTCTTGAGCCTCGCGCTCGTGGTCGGCGGCGAGTCAACAATCACCGATGGTGACGTGCCAGTGTGGGAGCGCGAACAACTTGATGTTCTTCCTCGATCGGACAACGAACCGCGAGGGCCGCTTGACCTGCTCACCTGGCAGAGTCGCCGCATCCACGTTCGCTATGAAGCCGACCGAGCAGTTGGTGTGGTCATCGGCAATGGCGATCGCATCGAGCCGTTCAATCGCTTCGCCACAGAGCTGTGGTCGCCGTGGCGGTACAGCGAGATCCAGTCCAAGAAGTCAGGAGATCCTCGCTTCTACCCGCGCGCTTTCGATCCGGACCGAGCCGTGTGGCGAGGTATCGAGGGCCTGCTCATGGATGTCGACGACTATTCGCGGGGTAGTGGGGCGGGTTACGCTCCGGGGGTCGTTAAATGGATTGATTACCTTGCGCAGCAAGAACTCATCGATCCCGATGACTTGATCGTCGCGCACGTATACGGATTGCGTTACGACAGCCAGGCCAGCGTGATCGGAGCGAGTATCGACGACGCCCTGAGTATGCGAGTCGCCGGCCTCTCCTCCTACGAGCTTCGGCGGCGGGCCTGCGACGCAGCCGACACAGCCGAACGGGTGTCCCGCGTGCTCGGTTCCCTTGCTCGTGATCTGGCCATTGCAGCGGGTGGCGAGGGCGATGGAGATCGGCAGCGAGCCATGATGCAGTTCATGGCTGCCGCCGACCAACCGTTTCGCCGATGGGTGGTCGCACTTGGCGATGATGCCGACCTGGATCAACTGGTTGGCGGTTGGCATCGCCAGTTGTATCGGATCGCCAGAGATCTCGCCGACCACTTGGTCCGCGACGCGGGACGGCCGGCGTTCATCGGGCGATCGGTGAAGGACAACAAAGGCAATCCGAGGTGGATCGATGCGCCAAAGGCGGAGTCAAGCTTTCGGGCGTCACTGAATCGTGAACTGCCAGAGGCATTCGCCAATATAGGAAGGGACAACAATGACACAGCCGGTGGGTGAGAGGCAGTTCCAGCGGCTCTCTGATCTGGGTAGAGCCGTCAATGGGTCGGTGTCGTCGCTGCAACGCAGGTACCTGAGCGACGCGCGAGACACTGACATACTCGGCCGATTGGCGCGCTTGAGACAGTCATTGAACAGGGAGCCGGGTACCACACCGGAGGTGTGGGACGACACCCTTGCACTCGTCCCGGAGACGCCATCGGATCAACAGGCAACTCCGCGCGAACGTGCCGTGTGTATTGCTGTCGGTCTCTACGCGTTCCACCAACAAGGACGACGTGTACCGGTGCACGTGGCAGACGTTTCGATGGGACATGCTGCGCGACGGCTGATTGGAGTGCCGGACGACGAGCCTGCGATCCGAAAGAGATTGCAGGCGATCGCGCTCGCCGATACCGAAGCGGGTGTCGAACGTCATGCGCGGTCGATGATCTCGTTGCTGAAGTCTGCGGATCCTCCAGTAGCCCTGGACTACGGTCGTCTCACAGATGATCTTGCCGCTCTTTATCGCGGTGGGCGGTGGGCAGAATCGGTTCGCCTGCAGTGGGGACGCGACTTCGTCCGGCAACCGAAGCGCGAGCAGCGCGCTTCGGAGGATTCATCACACTCAACTCACACCACGGAAGGCTGACACACCCATGTTCATCGATATCCATGTCCTCCAATCGGTTCCACCGAGCAACATCAACCGTGACGACACCGGCAGTCCGAAAACTGCCATCTTTGGCGGAACGCGTCGGGCCCGAGTATCCAGCCAGGCGTGGAAGCGAGCCACGCGGAAGCACTTCAATGACGGCTTCGACGACAGCAACATCGGCTATCGCACCAGAAGGGTCGCCGAGTTACTCGGTCGTCGGATCGCGGCTCGGCGGGAGGGGTTCGATGCAGCGGAAGCAAATGCTCTGGCCTCCAAGGTTTTTACTGCTGCGGGCATCAAGATGACTTCTCCGAAGGTGGCGAAGAATGAGCCGAAGAAGGCCGACGAGTCCACATACCTACTGTTTCTGAGTGCTACGCAACTGGATTCACTCGCCGAACTGGCGCTGGCCTCAGTCGACGGTGAGAGTGATCTCGATAAGAAGAACGTTAAGGCGATCGTCAATTCCGACAACAGTATCGATGTTGCGCTCTTCGGTCGGATGATTGCCGACGACGCTGAGCTGAACGTGGACGCGTCGGTGCAGGTCGCGCATGCCATCAGTGTGCAGGCGGTCGAGCAAGAGTTTGACTACTTCACCGCCGTGGACGATTTCGTCCAGTCCGAGCACGAGACCGGCGCAGGGATGATCGGCACCATCGAGTTCAACTCCTCCACGTTGTACCGCTACGCGACCGTCAATGTGAAAGGCTTAGAGGCCAATCTGGGTGACGCCGCTGTTGCTGCACGAGCTGCCGCAACATTTCTGGAGTCCTTTGTGCGCTCGATGCCCACCGGCAAACAGAACACGTTCGCCAACCGGACGTTACCGGAGGTTGTCGTGGTCGCCATCCGCGATGATCAGCCCGTGAACCTTGTCGGGGCGTTCGAGCAGGCTGTGGTACCGACACTCGATCGGGGAGCAGTGTCGCTCGCTTCTGAGAAGCTGGTCCAGCGAGAGGCCGAGATCTCGGGCGTCTACGGTCCCGCGCGAGCGACCTTTCACTCCGGCGTCGGAGACGCAGCGCTTGAAGTTGCAGCTCTCGGTGAATCCTTGGCGTTGAGCGAGCTGGTTGCTCGCGTGGAAGACTCCGTGCTCGCAGAGCTGAGCGCATCGGCATGACCACGCTGTCCATCTGCCTTGCGGGCCCGATGCAGGCCTGGGGAGCAGCGAGCCGCTTCACGAACCGTGAGACGAGGCCTGAACCTACGAAGAGCGGTGTCCTTGGCCTACTGGCTGCGGCGCAAGGGATTCGGCGTACGGAGAGCATTGAGCACCTCCTCGGCTTGTCTTTCGGCGTTCGGATTGATCAGCCTGGGACACTGATGCGGGACTTTCAGGTGGCGAGGAGTCTTGACGGGAAGCGCACGATGCCGTTGTCGAATCGCTACTACCTTGCCGACGCAATCTTCGTCTCGGCGGTCGAGGGCGAAAAGGAACTGGTGCAATCGCTGTCCGACGCGATCAAGAGACCCGCGTATCCGCTGTACCTCGGCAGGCGGTCATGCCCCCCGAGCCGGCCGCTGTTCTTGGAAGTGAGTGATGCCCCGATGGCAAGGGTTCTTGAAAGTACGCCCTGGCAGGCGTCCGCTGACTACCGGGGCAAGCAAGGGAAGACGGTAGGCCTACGGATTGTAGTGGACGGACGTCCAGGCAGTGGCGATACCGTACGCGACGTCCCTGTCAGTTTCGATCCGAGGCGGCGCGAGTACGCGTGGCGGCATGTGGAAGAGCGCTGGGTAGCCGTGGAGAACGCGGACGGCAGAGACCTCCACGATCCGATGGCAATCCTCGGTGGTGCCTGATGTATCTGACAAAGATGCCCATCAACCGCCGACGGCGCGGTGCCGGCAAGTTGCTCTCCTACCCGCAAGCGATGCATGCTGCTGTCGAATCAGCTTTTCCGCCAAAGGAAGAAGCGTCCGAGCAATCGCGCGCGTTATGGCGAGTGGACTCTCCGACCAGAGATGAAACGTATCTGTACATCGTCAGCGCTACCGAACCCGATCTGAGTCATGTGGTGGAGCAGGCCGGATGGCAGACGGGGAACATGTGGCAAACGCGGAGCTACCTTCCTGTTCTGCAGAACCTGCGTGAAGGTGACCGGTACTCTTTTCGCCTGCGCGCGAACCCCGTTCACAGCATCAGGAAGAAGGCGGACAGCGATACCAAACCAGTCGCCCACGTGTCCGAAAAGCACCAGTTGGCGTGGCTGATCGAACGTGCCGAATCGCGCGGGTTTGATATCCCCGACGACGGTTCGGGTGATCGGGCGCTGAGAATTGTGGAGCGCGGCACGATGCGGTTCGGCAGGTCGCGAGGTACGCAGCGTGACACGGGTTCTGTGACAATCGGTTTCGCGACCTACGAAGGAGTGCTCGTTGTGTCAGATTCTGACTTGCTGCGCCAGTCATTGGTCAACGGGATCGGACGTGCGAAGGCGTACGGTTGCGGCCTGATGACATTGGCGCATAACGGCTCCCGCGTCTAGTGGGCTCAGTACCTGGGCCGCCGCCGGTGCGGCCCACTGAACTCGTGCGGGTGGCGGATCGTCTCTCGTTCATTTACCTTGAACGATGTACGGTGCATCGCGCCGACAATGCGATCACAGCCACAGACGACCGCGGAGTGATTCACATTCCGGCGGCGACGATCGGGGCGCTGCTACTGGGGCCGGGGACTCGCGTCACACATCAGGCAATGGTGTTGCTGGCGGAGTCCGGTTCGACGACGGTCTGGGTAGGAGAGCACGGCGTCCGCTACTACGCACATGGGAGGCCGCTCGGGCGTTCGAGTCGGCTACTGGATGCCCAAGCGCGAGCGGTGAGCAATCGAGACGCGCGGCTGAGCGTTGCACGCAAGATGTACGCAATGAGGTTCCCTGAAGAGGACACCTCGTCGCTCACCATGCAACAGTTGCGTGGGAAAGAGGGTGCGAGAGTCCGGCGAAGTTATCGAGAGCACGCAGAAAGAACGGGGGTCGAGTGGAAGCGCCGTGACTACGATCCCAACGACTTTGCAGCGTCGGATGTTGTTAACCAAGCACTTTCGGCTGCCACCACCTGCCTGTACGGTGTGGCGCACGCCGTGATCGTGGCGCTTGGGTGTTCGCCTGGGCTGGGTTTCGTGCACACCGGACACGACCGGTCTTTTGTGTATGACATTGCTGATCTGTACAAGGCCGAGATTGCCATTCCGGTCGCATTCGACGTGGCTGCCGCCGAAGAGCTGGATGACGTTCCCGCGGTGACGCGGAGGAAAGTCCGCGACGCCGTTTTCGCAGCAAAGCTGTTGCCGCGCTGTGCTGCTGATGTGAAGCAGCTGTTGGTCGGTGACGACGCCGAGGTCTCTGATTACGACGCAGACGTGGTCTACCTTTGGGATGACCGGGGCGAAGCCATTGCGGCCGGGCAGAGTCATGGTGACGACGAGTATGAGGTGCCGTGGTAGTTCTCATCGTGACGGCCTGTCCCGCCGGGTTGAGAGGACACCTGACGCGCTGGTTGTTGGAGATCAGCCCAGGAGTGTTCGTGGGAGTACTCAATCGACGAGTTCGTGAATTGGTGTGGGCGCGCGTGCAGGAACTTGTGAAGGACGGGCGCGCAGTGATGGTCTTTCCCGCTCAGAACGAGCAGCGACTTGAGTTTCTCGTACACCGATACGACTGGCAGCCAGTGGACATCGATGGTGTGCGGTTGGTTCGGCGGCCCCACACCGGTGAGTCTTTGGAAGGCGCAGCCCGGCCGCGGGCCGGCTGGAGCAAGGCGAGTCGATATCGTAAGGCGCGAAAGATGCAGCGACGAAACGACGGATCGTCGGCTTGAGAGTCTGAACGAACGAGAGCCTGATCGGGGCTATTCTTACTGCTCAGCAAGTGTGCTCCCCGCGGACGCGGGGATGAGCCCTGCGCGGGGTAGTCGACATACACGAAGCGGATGTGCTCCCCGCGGACGCGGGGATGAGCCTCGCAGCATGATGCACCTACTGTCCGTACGACAGTGCTCCCCGCGGACGCGGGGATGAGCCCACGGTGTGGTTCTCGTCGGGGTGCTCAACGGCGTGCTCCCCGCGGACGCGGGGATGAGCCCACGTTGGCCGCGGTGCACACGCCCACGTTCCAGTGCTCCCCGCGGACGCGGGGATGAGCCCGACCTCCGGAAACCCGTTCGGCTGGATCCCGGGTGCTCCCCGCGGACGCGGGGATGAGCCCACCCGACTGGAAATCGCGGCGCACCATCTGCTGTGCTCCCCGCGGACGCGGGGATGAGCCCGCGCACTCGACTACGACGGCAGCTCATCCATCGTGCTCCCCGCGGACGCGGGGATGAGCCCTGGCCAACGCCGAACGCTGTCGATGACGGGTTGTGCTCCCCGCGGACGCGGGGATGAGCCCGGGATCCGCACCATGATCTGGCCGGTGTCGTTGTGCTCCCCGCGGACGCGGGGATGAGCCCCCCGGTCGACCCGTGCGCCGATCACCTGATGCGTGCTCCCCGCGGACGCGGGGATGAGCCCTAGGCGACGGATGGGAGACAGTCCGTGCCGACGTGCTCCCCGCGGACGCGGGGATGAGCCCGGATTCGACCAGCACTGGACCCATTTCAGGTCGTGCTCCCCGCGGACGCGGGGATGAGCCCGCCGCCTGCGGAGTCAACGGCGCCTCCACCGGGTGCTCCCCGCGGACGCGGGGATGAGCCCCCACCCGCTCGGCGAGCTGCTGTTTGCCGAGGGTGCTCCCCGCGGACGCGGGGATGAGCCCCGAGGGCTCCTTCATGCCGACAGCACCGACCCGTGCTCCCCGCGGACGCGGGGATGAGCCCTCCGCCCGCAGTCGATCGCCCGCTACGACACCGTGCTCCCCGCGGACGCGGGGATGAGCCGTGCTGCGGCACCATCGACGTGGCGGCGAGCGCGTGCTCCCCGCGGACGCGGGGATGAGCCCAACATCACCGAGAAGGCGTTGCGCGAGTTGCTGTGCTCCCCGCGGACGCGGGGATGAGCCCGAGCTCGTGAGTGAGGGTGCAGCGACGCTGCGGTGCTCCCCGCGGACGCGGGGATGAGCCCTCGGTGCCCACGAATAAGCAGATTGAGGTTCAGTGCTCCCCGCGGACGCGGGGATGAGCCCAGTCTCGGTGGCACGGCGGTGGATCTGACGGTGGTGCTCCCCGCGGACGCGGGGATGAGCCCGGGCGCGGTTATTGCCGGCACTGCATGGTCGGGTGCTCCCCGCGGACGCGGGGATGAGCCTGCGGGTCCGGCGGTGGTGGTGGCTGCAGGGCGTGCTCCCCGCGGACGCGGGGATGAGCCCTCCACAGTCCGGTCTACGCGCTTTTCGAGGGTGTGCTCCCCGCGGACGCGGGGATGAGCCCAGCTCGTTCCTGTCATCGGCAACGTGTCGGGCGTGCTCCCCGCGGACGCGGGGATGAGCCCGAGAAGCAGAAGGCGTGGGACGAGTACCTCGCGTGCTCCCCGCGGACGCGGGGATGAGCCCTTTGCGGTGGCAATCAGCAAGTATACGAAAGGGTGCTCCCCGCGGACGCGGGGATGAGCCCCACCACCGGGGGCCATCGGGTCGCCGATGCCCGTGCTCCCCGCGGACGCGGGGATGAGCCCTCAAGGATGCGACCAAGGAACTAGGAGTCTTCGTGCTCCCCGCGGACGCGGGGATGAGCCCTCCGGCAGCAGATTGCGCAGGTAGTCCGCCGAGTGCTCCCCGCGGACGCGGGGATGAGCCCTCCTCGTCGGTGATCTCCGATTCCGCGAGGTAGTGCTCCCCGCGGACGCGGGGATGAGCCCGCGAACCAGGCACCGGAGTGTGTGTTGGCGAGGTGCTCCCCGCGGACGCGGGGATGAGCCCACCTTCCGCGCTCCCGAGCCGGTCGTGCGCGCGTGCTCCCCGCGGACGCGGGGATGAGCCGCGAGAATCACAAAGCAGCTAAGGCAGGATGCCGTGCTCCCCGCGGACGCGGGGATGAGCCCTCGATGCAGGCGGTGGCCGGCGCGACGTCGCAGTGCTCCCCGCGGACGCGGGGATGAGCCCTACATGGCGTCGGTCACCACCCAGGTCGCGATGTGCTCCCCGCGGACGCGGGGATGAGCCCAAAATTCGGCAACAAGTCCGGGGGTGGATGGCGTGCTCCCCGCGGACGCGGGGATGAGCCCCCCGGCTGCGTCATCGGGAGCCGATCGCTCGGGTGCTCCCCGCGGACGCGGGGATGAGCCCCCCGGCTGCGTCATCGGGAGCCGATCGCTCGGGTGCTCCCCGCGGACGCGGGGATGAGCCCTGCGCGAACCCCATCCAGATGTCGCGCTGCTGGTGCTCCCCGCGGACGCGGGGATGAGCCCACCCACACCCTGCACGGCGACGGCATGTGGGAGTGCTCCCCGCGGACGCGGGGATGAGCCCGATGCGGTCAGTAGATCAAGGCCGTCACTCGGGTGCTCCCCGCGGACGCGGGGATGAGCCCACCCCGGTCACGGTGTTCGTGTCGGCGGTGAAGTGCTCCCCGCGGACGCGGGGATGAGCCCTCGGCGAGTGGCTGGCGGGGTGCGAACTGCGCGTGCTCCCCGCGGACGCGGGGATGAGCCCTCGTCGACAAGGCCGGTGTGTTCGATCAGGGCGTGCTCCCCGCGGACGCGGGGATGAGCCCGCTGGGCACCATCCTGAGCGCGATTGCCAACGGTGCTCCCCGCGGACGCGGGGATGAGCCCAACGCAATCCTGCCCGCGTTCAACGGGATCAAGTGCTCCCCGCGGACGCGGGGATGAGCCCGCGATGGCACGCCCGGTCGCAGTGGTCAATGTGTGCTCCCCGCGGACGCGGGGATGAGCCCGGCCTCACCCCCCGCTGGGTCCTCCCCGCGGGGTGCTCCCCGCGGACGCGGGGATGAGCCCACGATCGTGGAGTCGGGTGGTCGGCGTCGGTGGTGCTCCCCGCGGACGCGGGGATGAGCCCCATATTCGCCCACTTTGCTGTGTCCGCCACCAGTGCTCCCCGCGGACGCGGGGATGAGCCCGGGGCAGACATCACCCGCCTGGAGTTGATCGAGTGCTCCCCGCGGACGCGGGGATGAGCCCGAGATCCCGTGGATCAGCGATGATACCCCGGCGTGCTCCCCGCGGACGCGGGGATGAGCCCCCGGAGGCCTTCACGAACCGGGTGTCGAGGGCGTGCTCCCCGCGGACGCGGGGATGAGCCCAGCCATGACCAAATACGAACTCACATCGGAGAGTGCTCCCCGCGGACGCGGGGATGAGCCCAAGCACGGCCTGCTGTCGGCGGCCCTCGCCCGGTGCTCCCCGCGGACGCGGGGATGAGCCCGTGTCCGATGGTTTCCCCGCTCGCAGGCTCTGGTGCTCCCCGCGGACGCGGGGATGAGCCCGCCTCAGGGGGTTGACGCAGGTAGCAGCGTTTCGTGCTCCCCGCGGACGCGGGGATGAGCCGGTGGTGACGAATGCGGGGAAGACGATCGCGAAGTGCTCCCCGCGGACGCGGGGATGAGCCCCACGACCAGGTACGCTCCCGCAGAATCCCCGAGTGCTCCCCGCGGACGCGGGGATGAGCCCGCATTTCGCGATCCGCAGGCGCGCGGCTGGCAGTGCTCCCCGCGGACGCGGGGATGAGCCCTCGATCGAACCCCAGAGACCGATGGCCGGCCAGTGCTCCCCGCGGACGCGGGGATGAGCCCGAAACATGACATTGTGATCAGAGTCGAGATAAGTGCTCCCCGCGGACGCGGGGATGAGCCCTCCGGCACGGGGTGCGACGACCAGGGACGCTGGTGCTCCCCGCGGACGCGGGGATGAGCCCGTCTAGAGTCGACATTAGGCACTGACTGCCATGTGCTCCCCGCGGACGCGGGGATGAGCCCCGGCCGTGAACCTCATCGCGACGGCCAGTGCGGTGCTCCCCGCGGACGCGGGGATGAGCCCGAGTCCATGGATGACCGATGGAAAGTCCAGCGGTGCTCCCCGCGGACGCGGGGATGAGCCCTTGGCTTGACGGACTGGACATGTCGACGTGGGGTGCTCCCCGCGGACGCGGGGATGAGCCCGTGACCACCACGGCCGCAACCACGACCGCCGGGTGCTCCCCGCGGACGCGGGGATGAGCCCTGCGGAGGCCAGTCGGCGCCCGGTGTGAACGAGTGCTCCCCGCGGACGCGGGGATGAGCCCGGGCGGTCCAGATTCGGGCGATACGGGAGCACGTGCTCCCCGCGGACGCGGGGATGAGCCCGTGTCGACGTAGCCTTGGCCGTTGGTGAAGTGGTGCTCCCCGCGGACGCGGGGATGAGCCGTCCCCGCGTCCCGGCTACTGCTGCTCACCTGCGTGCTCCCCGCGGACGCGGGGATGAGCCCGTCGCCTTCATCGCGCGCTGCACGTGAGTGTCGTGCTCCCCGCGGACGCGGGGATGAGCCCGACCTCGGACCGTTGGCCGATCTCCCGGTGATGTGCTCCCCGCGGACGCGGGGATGAGCCCAGGCCGCGGGAGAGTTCGGCTGCGGCGGCCTCGTGCTCCCCGCGGACGCGGGGATGAGCCCGTCTACACCTGGGGGTGCGGGGCGGGCGGCGAGTGCTCCCCGCGGACGGGGGGATGAGCCCCGTTACTCAATCGTGACCTAATGGCGGACTTTGTGCTCCCCGCGGACGCGGGGATGAGCCCAAAGGAAAATATCGTGAACGATATCGCACGTGGTGCTCCCCGCGGACGCGGGGATGAGCCCTTGTCTCAGGATGGTGATGCCTGGGTGGACGAGTGCTCCCCGCGGACGCGGGGATGAGCCCTCGTTCAATGGTTCGTAAGCCAGATAATTCCAGTGCTCCCCGCGGACGCGGGGATGAGCCCGACTACCTACGACGACCCCCGGTGGCGTGTGCGTGCTCCCCGCGGACGCGGGGATGAGCCCGAGATGAGCCCCTACCGAGTAGCCACCACCACGTGCTCCCCGCGGACGCGGGGATGAGCCCGAGCATATCGAGACCTGCTATTGGAGTCCGCAGTGCTCCCCGCGGACGCGGGGATGAGCCCCTTGTCGACGCGGACCATATCAGGTGCCTTACGTGCTCCCCGCGGACGCGGGGATGAGCCCTCACGAAGCTCGGGACGGCACTCGAGGGGGTGGTGCTCCCCGCGGACGCGGGGATGAGCCCTCCTTGAGTGGCTTGTCGCCGATCCGCTGTCCGTGCTCCCCGCGGACGCGGGGATGAGCCCGCGCCCTCGACTACGACGGGGCCAGCTCCATCGTGCTCCCCGCGGACGCGGGGATGAGCCCACTGACGACAAAGCCAACCGCCGCGGGCTCCTGTGCTCCCCGCGGACGCGGGGATGAGCCACGGATTGTGGTCGTACATCTCCATCCCGCCGATGTGCTCCCCGCGGACGCGGGGATGAGCCGCTCGCGCGCCAACTGCGACTCCGGCACCACCCGGTGCTCCCCGCGGACGCGGGGATGAGCCCTGCTCCGGAAGGGCGTCGTCGGCGCCGACAGCGTGCTCCCCGCGGACGCGGGGATGAGCCCTCGGCCGCGGCGAAACGCCTCGCCGAGATCGAGTGCTCCCCGCGGACGCGGGGATGAGCCCTCGGCAAACGCCACCCAGCGCACCCGCAGTGCGTGCTCCCCGCGGACGCGGGGATGAGCCCTGTGATCGGGGTGAGTGCGACCACCGCCCCGCGTGCTCCCCGCGGACGCGGGGATGAGCCCCAGATCCTCAACGGCAACGGGTCGGGCCAGAAGTGCTCCCCGCGGACGCGGGGATGAGCCCCCGATGTCGAAGTAGTCGAACGCCGAGTCGACGTGCTCCCCGCGGACGCGGGGATGAGCCCGCGACGGTGATTCCGCCGTTTGCGCATCTGCTGTGCTCCCCGCGGACGCGGGGATGAGCCCGGTGGTGCTAACCCTTACGGCCACCCTGGCCCGTGCTCCCCGCGGACGCGGGGATGAGCCGCCTGGCGCGGTGTTCTCGACATACGGCAATCCGTGCTCCCCGCGGACGCGGGGATGAGCCCTCGCCGTCGATCAGGGCGGTGTACTACTTCACGTGCTCCCCGCGGACGCGGGGATGAGCCCGCGCCTACAGTCGTGGCATCGCACAAGGCGAGGTGCTCCCCGCGGACGCGGGGATGAGCCCGCCGAATGCTCCTCGGTGTGGATGAGGAATGCGTGCTCCCCGCGGACGCGGGGATGAGCCCTGGTGTTCGGTGGCACGGGGGTTGATTGCTGCGTGCTCCCCGCGGACGCGGGGATGAGCCCTTGGGCGACTTCGATCTGGGTCTTGGTGTCGAGTGCTCCCCGCGGACGCGGGGATGAGCCCGGCAAGATCGTGATCAGCCCGGAGGATGCGGCGTGCTCCCCGCGGACGCGGGGATGAGCCCACCGGCACATCAGCATCCCCAGTTTGGACGAAGTGCTCCCCGCGGACGCGGGGATGAGCCCTGGTATCAAGTGGTCGACCATACCGGGGCGGAGTGCTCCCCGCGGACGCGGGGATGAGCCCTCGGGGCCGATGATCGAGTCGACGACGTGGTCGTGCTCCCCGCGGACGCGGGGATGAGCCCGAGTCGGAGCAGCATGACCGAGAGAATCGTCAGTGCTCCCCGCGGACGCGGGGATGAGCCCCGGCAGGTGGTCACAGGTCCACAGGTCGAGAAGTGCTCCCCGCGGACGCGGGGATGAGCCCAACTCTCGCCTGCCCGTAGCGGTAGCAGCGCCGTGCTCCCCGCGGACGCGGGGATGAGCCCACGTCTCCTGCAACCGCGGCGCCCCATCCAAAGTGCTCCCCGCGGACGCGGGGATGAGCCCGCCGAGGCCGGTGAGGATCTGAGCCCCCTGTCGTGCTCCCCGCGGACGCGGGGATGAGCCCGGCGGCCGCTGACTGCTTCGTCCTACGGCGTAGTGCTCCCCGCGGACGCGGGGATGAGCCCCCCGCGTCAATCGAGGCCCGGATGTTCTGCCAGTGCTCCCCGCGGACGCGGGGATGAGCCTCCGAGTGCGCAGAGGGTGGAGAGTGCCCAGATGTGCTCCCCGCGGACGCGGGGATGAGCCCCGGTGGTCGTCGATGGACCACGCCGCAGGTGTGTGCTCCCCGCGGACGCGGGGATGAGCCCTCGATGTCGACGCAGAAGGGGCCTCTGCACGCGTGCTCCCCGCGGACGCGGGGATGAGCCAACCGCGACAGCTCGAAGACGAGGCCCGCGCTCGTGCTCCCCGCGGACGCGGGGATGAGCCCCGAGTCCCCGTCGCCACCAGCCACCGAGTGAGGTGCTCCCCGCGGACGCGGGGATGAGCCCTCCCGACCACACACGCTGCAGCACAACGACATGTGCTCCCCGCGGACGCGGGGATGAGCCCCGCATCCGGGACGTCGGAGCACCCACACCCACGTGCTCCCCGCGGACGCGGGGATGAGCCCGGCGGCTTGCATCGCGCCGAAGTATCCGATGAGTGCTCCCCGCGGACGCGGGGATGAGCCCTGCCCCTTACCGTTACGCGCCCCGCTGCGCTTGTGCTCCCCGCGGACGCGGGGATGAGCCCGGGCGGGAAACGCGGCCTAGATGAGTCGGTAGGTACTCCCCGCGGACGCGGGGATGAGGTCACCTTCGTGCCGTTCAGATTCTGCAGCGCGAGGTGCTCCCCGCGGACGCGGGGATGAGCCTGGTGGCGCAGGCCCCCTGGTTGGTCGCGGTCAGTGCTCCCCGCGGACGCGGGGATGAGCCCACCGACGACAAAGCCAACATGCGCGGCCTCCTGTGCTCCCCGCGGACGCGGGGATGAGCCCGACACCCCACGCATCGTGCTGTCTAACTAACGGCACGTGCTCCCCGCGGACGCGGGGATGAGTCCGGCGGGCTCGACGCAGCCGGCCTGCGCAAGCTGCGGGATGAGCCGCAGGCCACGAATCCAGCGTGCCCTCGTTGGCGACCTACACGCCGGGTAGTCGGCGGGCGCAAACGTGTCATCGTCGCGACGAGATGGACGCACGCGGAACGCTGAGTCTGGAGAGGCCGTAGTCGCAGACCGGATTGATTGTCGAAATCGGAACGCTCGCAAAGATACTCGACCGAAGTCTCGCCACCCGAGCATGTGGGCCTTCGTCGAATCAGTGCCGAGAGGATCAAACGACGAGAACGAACTCAGACAGCACGTGTTTGGATCCGCACGTCCGCAACGGCATCTGTCAGTCGCGGAAACATTGCGACGATCCGCTGCGCCTGCTCATCCGGCAGCCGCCTACCCTCCTTGCGCGCTTGAGCGAGAAGCCAGAAGATCGCCTCTTCGATGTCACCGGCCCGGGCGATCGACTCGGGCAAGATGTCGTCGTCGACGGCGACAGCGGACGCGATGCGATAAAACGCGAGGTCGGACATGTCCGCCACTGTACGGCTACCGGGCTGTGACGAGCCCCATCACCAGCCCAATTCACCGCATCCCCACTCACCCCGCACAATCAACGTGTGAGTGAACCGCTGCAGCTGCCCACAGTCCCCAACTTCCGCGACATCGGCGGCCCGACGACCAGCGACGGACGCAAGGTCGCCACCGGCCGACTGTTCCGATCCGCAGCGTTGGACAAGGCATCCGAGGCCGACCGGGCGGTGCTGGTGGATCTGGGATTGCAGAGCATCGTCGACCTGCGGTCGCCCGTCGAGGCCGACGCCGCGCCGGACCCGGTCATCGGTGACGCGGCCGGGGTGCTGCTCGACGTGCTCGCCGACGCTGCGCACGACGGCGCTCCCGCCGATCTTGACGCCCTGGTCGATGATCCGGAGGCGGTGGCGACGGCCAATGCGCGATTGGCCGAGGGGAGTGGCGTCGAGCGCATGATCGGGGCGTACCGGCAGCTGGTGAATCTGCCCAGTGCGAAGCGCGCGTACCGCACCTTCTTCACCGGTCTCCTGGCCGGGCCGACCACGCTGTTCCACTGCGCCCACGGCAAGGACCGCACCGGCTGGGCCGCAGCGGCTTTCCTCAGCCTGATGGGTGTCGATCGTGACGAGGTCTACCGGGACTACCTCGCGACCAATGACCTGTTCCTGCCGACGATGGCAGGCATCTTCGAGAGATTCGAATCCGCCGGCGGCGACGCCGACCTGCTCCGCCCGCTGCTTGGGGTGTCACCGACATACCTCGGCGTCGCCTTTGACGAGGTGGCCATCCAGTACGGCGGCATCGACGACTACTTCACCGAAGCACTCGGCATAGACGCCGACACACAGGACCGACTCCGCGACGTATTCCTGGTCGGATGAGCCGAGGAATTGCTGACCAGGACTCCGCGTTGACAAGCATCGTGAGTGACCCCATCTCCGTCGACATCTGGTCCGACATCGCCTGCCCGTGGTGCTACATCGGGAAGCGCAAATTCGAAGCGGGACTGGCCGATTCCGGCCTCTCTGATCGAGTCGTGGTGACCTACCACAGCTTTGAGCTGGCCCCGGACACGCCGGTCGACTTCGACGGCACCGAGATCGAGTTCCTGGCCGAGTACAAGGGAATGCCCCGCGCACAGGTCGAGCAGATGCTCGCCCAGGTCACCGCGATCGCCGCCGAGTCGGGACTCGACTACGACTTCGACGCCCTCCAGCACACCAAGACGCTCAAGGCGCACGAACTGCTGCATCACGCGAAGGCGCAGGGCCGACAACTCGACATGGTCGAGCGCCTGTTCCGCGCCTACTTCACCGAGGGACGCCACATCGGACGCATCGGCGACCTCGCGGACCTCGCCGCCGACATCGGCCTCGACCGGGAGCAGGTCACGGCCTCGCTTGAATCCGGTGAATACGCCGACGCGGTGAGCGCCGACATCGCCCAGGCCCGCGCCTACGGCATCAGCGGCGTCCCGTTCTTCGTCATCAACGGGCGATACGGCGTCTCCGGTGCCCAGTCACCGGAGACCTTCGCCGACGTGCTCCGCAAGGCGGCTCAGGAGAACGTCGATGCCTGACGAGACACCGGACCGGACCGAGACGACCAACGACGAAACACTGCCGCCGACACCGGCATTCGAGATGCTGGGCCAGTCGGGGGCCGTGTGCGTCGACGGGGTGTGTGCGATCCCCGGCGTTGATGACGCCGACTCGTGACGGAGCCGGTACCCACGCCGGCCCCGGAATCTGCGAGACGATGGTCAGCGCCGCGTCATCCAGAAGTCCAACTCGAGGTCGTCATCGCTGTCGACCGTGCGATAGCGGGAGAAGTCGGTGACGCCTTCGGCGGCAAGGACATCGTCGTCGATGTAGCACTGGCCGGTCGCCGTGTCCGGCGACTTCGACAGGATCGCGTACGCGGCGTCGGACATGATCTCGGTGCTCCGGCTGCGCTCGATCAGCTTCTCGCTGAGGATGTTTCGCACCGCGGCGGTACTGATCGTGGTCCGCGGCCACAGGGTGTTCGACGCGACACCGTCGGCGGCCAACTCGCGGGCCAGACCGAGCGCGACAAGGGTCATCGAGAACTTGGACACCGTGTAGGCCGTCCCGATCGAGTCGAACCACTGCGGGTCGAGCGTGATCGGTGGCGACAGCGTCAGCACATGTGCGTGATCGGACTTGCGCAGATACGGAATCGCGTTCTTGGCCAACACGAATGATCCGCGCGCATTGATGTCCTGCATCAGGTCGTAGCGTTTCATGTCGATCTGCTCGGTGGCGGTCAGATCGAGCGCGCTCGCATTGTTGACGACGATGTCGACGCCGCCGAAACGGTCAACGGTCTGCGCCACGGCATCGGCCACCTGCTGATCGTCCCGAACGTCGCCGACGATGGGCAGCGCCGCTCCGCCGGCCTCCTCGATCGCCTGCGCGGCGGTGTAGATGGTCCCGGGCAGCTTTGGATGGGGCTCCGCGGTCTTGGCGAGCAACGTGACGTTGGCCCCCGCCCGCGCCAATCGCACGGCGATCGCCTCGCCGATGCCACGGCTTCCGCCGGAGATGATCGCGGTGCGGCCGTGCAGGGTGGACGGTGTGCTCACTATGAGGTCCTCTCGTCGGTCGAGGCCGATCGCCGCGAAAGCGAACGATCGATCGGTCACCTCAGGGTGGCCAACCAGGCAGTCGTTGTCAATAGCCGGTGCATACGGCGACAGTGGGTCCGGACTGCCCGGAAAGACGTGGCAGAGCGTTCGGAATATCCGAACACTTCGTCCTACGGACGACGCACGTCCATCAGGTTGAGGGCGTAGCCCGCGTAGGTGGTTGCCAACTCCTCGGGAGTCGATAAGCCCTCCGGGTCGAACCAGTCGGCCACCGCGATGCACAATCCCACCACCGCGCGTGCGGCCTCACGCGGGCGAGCGACCAGGAATAGTCCCTGTGCGGCACCGTTTTCCACCTCCACGTCGAACATTCGCTGCAGCGAGGTGCGCCGATCGGCGATGCGCCGGCGGTCGGGTTCGACGAGACTGCGCATCTCGGTGGACGCGAGGAAGGACAGTCGGCGCCGGTGGCTGTGATAGAGCACCAGGCTCTCGGTCATCAGGCGCAGGGCTCGGACCGGATCGTCTCCCGCCTCGTCGCGAGCGCCGCCGACGCGATCGAGAAGGTCGGTCATCGCCAGGTCGAACAGGGCCACGAGCATGGCTTGTTTGCTCGCGTGGTGATGGTAGAGCGACGCGATCGACAACCCGGCGCTCTCGGCGATGTCACGGATGGAGCATCCGTGATAGCCGCGCTCGACGATGCACCGCAACGCCGCGGCGAGAACCGGGTCCGTGACGTCGGGCCCTTCGTAGAAGCGCCAGCGGGGCAGTGGACCGGAACGATCGAGAGTGGTTGTGGTCATTTCACTTTCGACGGTGTGCGACTGCATGCCGAGAAGTTCGCCGGGTGCCACGCCGAGTGCGTCGGCGATGGCTGCGAGACGGTCGACGCTGATGCCGGTGCCACCGGTCTCGGTGGCGCTGAGGGTCGCCGCACTGACGCCGAGCCGGCGGGCGAACTCGCGTAGCGACACTCCGCGGGCGACTCGTGCCGCACGGATGCGGCAGCCGATCTGGGCGGAGGTGGACTCGTCGGACCCGGGCATGGTGTTCAGGATATCCGAACACTATGCGGCTGTCGGGCCGACCGAGTCCGGCGGGTCGGCGCGGATGGGTGCCGGGCGGCGACAACTCCGTGTCAACAGCCGGAGCGGATCTGTGACATCGCGCGAGCGGATCCCACTCCAACCCACTGACCCGAACACCGCGCTGCGATGATTGGATCGTGACGACAACACCCGGTGCCCCCAGTCCGATTTCGACCCTGCCCAACCTCCGTGACCTCGGCGGCTATCCCGCCGGCGCCGGCAGCGTCCGGACCGGAATGCTGTACCGGTCGACCGATTTCTCCTCGATGGCGTCGGCCGACCTCGCCGAGTTCGAGAAGCTCGGCGTGCGCACCATCTACGATCTGCGGTCGAGCGTGGAGCGGACGGCGTTGCCGGACCCGGATCTCCCCGACGTCACCGACGTCCACCTCGACGTGCTTGCCGACGCCGGCATGGCCATCCCGGCCAACATCGGAAAGTTCCTCTCCGACCCCAAGACCGTGGCGATGGCAACCGCGGAACTCAAGGGCGGCAAGGCCCAGGAACTCATCTCCGGAACCTACTCCGAACTGGTGAATCTTCCGAGCGCACTGACCGGCTACCGGACGTTCTATCGCGGGCTGCTCGGTGAGCATCCCGAGCCGTCACTGTTCCACTGCACCACCGGCAAGGATCGCACCGGCTGGGCTGCGGCGTCGTTTCTGACCCTGATGGGTGTGTCCAAAGGGGATGTCTACCACGACTAGATGCTGACCAACGACCGCCTTGTTCCCGCCCTCAAGCCGTTGTTCGACCAATTCGCGGCCGAGGGCGGCGATCCCGACATCCTCCTGCCGATCCTGGGCGTCGACGCCGTCTATCTCGACACTGCCTTCGCGACCGTGACGAAGGAGTACGGCGACATCGAAGGCTACTTCGCGCAGGGTCTGGGTATCGACGAGTCGCAGCAGAATTCACTACGGGAGCGCTACTCGGTCTGACACCGCCCCGGGCATGTGGTGGTCAGCCTCCATCCCCACAGGTTTGTCGATCCGCAGATTCCGGGGCCGGTTCCCGGCGTGAACGGTTTTGTCGGTGCCCGTCTCTACAATGATGGTCAGATCGAAGAGAGCTTCGACGGTCATCTTGTTCGAGGGGGCGAGGGTGAGCACCATTCCATGGAGCGCGCGGATTCGTGGGGATGTGCGCGATGCGTTGCTGAAGCAGGGGCCGTCGCCGTGGCCGGGGTTGCCGCTGGAGTTTCTGTTCGGGGTGGATCCGGATCGGTTGGATCAGCATTCGATCAACGAAGTACTGGTGGCGATGACCGAGTTGGATCGGTGTCGTTCGTATATGGCGTGGCTGGATTCGTATTTCACCGCGTATGTGGTGAGGTGTCTGACCGATCGCCCGTTGGATGAGTCGGCGGAGTACGCGCAGATCGCGGCCGAACACATCTCCCGGACCCGGAATCTGGCGATGGTGACGACACGGCGGATGCTGGATGAGGCGATCGTGATGGCCACCCGGCTGCCGAAGACCGGGCGGGCATTGCGGGAGGGGCGGATCAGTCACAGTCAGTTCCGGACGCTGATCGATCGCACCAACCTGCTCGATCCGGGACCGGAGATGCATCCGAACACCGCGCTGGTGGATGCGGCGATCGCGGAGCGGTTGTTCGAGCGGACTGGGCAGTGGCCGGCGACGAGTTTGCGGGACATGGTCGACAAGATTGTCTTCCAGCATGCTCCGGATGCGGTGCGGGAACCGCGGAAGCGGAACCTGGACAAGCGGGCTGTGTTCGTCCACTTTGAGGGCGATGGGACCGGGGAGATCACCGGCACCATGTCCGCCGAACACATCACGATCGCGGAGAAGACGATCGCGGCCCTGGCCGACTGCGCCTGCCGGAAGGATCCGCGGACGCGGCGGCAACGTCAGGCCGATGCCATGTACTCGTTGTTGTCGGGGACGCAGTTCACCTGTGACTGCGGCAACGAGGACTGCCCGGCCGACATTCCGGAACCCGGCTGTATTCCGGATGTGCAGATCGTGTTGCACGTCATCGCCGATGAGACCACCGCCGCGGCAATCGAGGAACGCCAACGACAACAAGAACAGCAGGAACAAGATCAGCAGGAACAGCGGAGTTCTGCCGCCGACCGCGAATCCGGGGGTGGTGCAACCGAATCGGTGGTGCAGTCCCGGCGTTCGGAACCGAAGGCCGAACCGGCTCTCGAGCCCAAGTCGACTGCGGATGCCGACACCGATGCGGATGCCGACACCGATGCGGGTGTGGCGCAGATGTCCTTGCTCGAGGAGGGCAGCTCTGACGAGGAGAGTGGAACTGCCGAAACGGAACTCGCCGCGGAACCCGCACGCGGACCCGACACTGAGCGGGAGCCGACCGCGGATACCCGCGCGGGTATGGCGCGGATGTCGATGCCCAAGGAGAGCGCTGCTGCCGATGACCCGCGTCCTGATGCGGCGACCGACACCGACCAATCCGACACCGCGTCAACCGGCAGCGAATCATCCTCTGCCGACACCGAATCGGCCGCCGAGACGCCGATCGACGGCAACCTCGGCTACCTCGTCGGGCAGGGTGCGGTCATCCCCGAGCAGGTCCTCGATCTGATCAGCCGTTTCCCGACCACGATCCGACGGCTGGTGCCCAAGGGCGTCAATCCCGAGGACGTCGAACTCCCGTCGGCGTTGCCGTCGGATCCGTACCGGCTGTCAACGGCATTGGACACATTCATCCGGATTCGCCACGGCGAGTGCGTGATCCCCGCCTGCCGGGGAAACGCGTTCGACGGGGATTGTGATCACGTGCACGAATACGACCACGAGCATCCCGAACTCGGTGGGCTGACCACCCCCGACGGACTCAACGCGAAGTGCCGGGGACATCACCTGCAGAAGACGCACTCCCGCTGGCTCGATGACCAGTACCGGGATGAGAACGGTCGGCTGGTCACGATTTTCACCACCCCGGAAGGCTTGAACATTCCGGGGCCGGCGGAAACCCTCGAAGACTTCTTCGGCGGGTTACGTCGTTACCGGTTCGCCGACCCACCGGCCGCACCACCGACATCACGGGAACCGGGAGTGATTCCCACCAGTACCCGGGATCGGCTCGCCGCCAAGTACGAACGGCGTCGCCGCGAACGCGAACGCAACCGCGCCCGCATCACCGACGGCGTGGACCCGCTGAACCCGCCACGCCCACGACGACGCAAGAAGCGATACCCCGTCGTTCCCGATGACGGCGCACCACCACCCTTCTGAGTGGACGCGAGTGGGTACTCTCTACCGTCATGGCGACGTTGGCGGTGGGTGACGAATGCGCGGGCTATCGCATCCTCCGCCAGATCGGCGTCGGCGGTATGGGGGAGGTCTACCTCGCCCAGCATCCCCGTCTGCCGCGGCAGGATGCGGTGAAAGTCCTCGCGCAGGCGCTGCAGCACGACGTCACCTTCCGCGAACGGTTCAACCGCGAGGCCGACATCGCCGCCGGCCTGTTGCACCCGAGCATCGTTCCCTTGTATGACCGAGGCGAATCCGAGGGGCGGCTCTGGATCTCGATGGCCTACATCGACGGCTCCGACGTCGCATCGATGCTCCGCGAGAACCCGGCGCACCGGCTGCCGCCGACCCTGGTCGGTGAGATCGTGACCGCGATCGCCGATGCACTCGATCACGCGCACGAAACGGGTTTGCTCCACCGCGACGTGAAACCGGCCAACATCCTGGTGACGCGTGACCGCCGACGACGAATCTATCTGGCGGACTTCGGGATCGCCAAGCCACAGGACTCGCAGATGTCGCTCACCGCAACGGGTCTGCTGGTCGGCAGTCTGGCGTACTGTGCGCCGGAACAGGTGCTGGCCACCGAGGAGATCACCGCGGCCGCCGATCAGTACCAGCTGGCCTGTGCAGCATTCGAAATGCTCACCGGCACAACACCTTTTCCCGCTTCGAATCTCGCATCCGCGGTCCATCACCACGTGAGCACGCCACAGCCGCTCGCGTCGCAGCGGTGCCCGGAGGTCCCGCGAGCGGTGGACGGCACCTTCGCGCGGGCCATGGCCAAGCGGCCGGAACAACGGTTCGCCTGCTGTGCCGATTTCGCCGACGCGCTCACCGCCGCATTGAGTGATGCCGATGCCTTTGTGCCCCTGAAGAATTCATACAATGCTCCGACTCAGGTGGCGACACCACTCCCGCTCCCGATCTCGACCGCACCCACCCCGCACAACCCCACCCCACAGAACGCCCTCCCGCACAACCTCTTCCAGCAGCACGCCACCCCGGGTGAGCCCGGGTCGCCGATCCGCTGGGCGGGCCGACCACTGACCCCCGAGCAACGCCGTGGCCTGGCCTGCGGTGCCTACTTCGCACTGACCTCGGGCGCCGACGCCGTCGACGCCCTGGAGATCCACGAGACGCCGCGCGCGATCCGCCGCGCGCTGCGAAAGTCCTGGGCGGTCACCGATTCGCAGACCGCCTTCGACATGGTCGAGTCGATCGCCGAGGGCCTCATCACTCCCGACTACGATTCCGTCCTCGGTTTCATCGCGCCGAACGGACTGCCACGCAACCATATTCGCGTCGATCCGGCGCAGCTGTCGGCGTTCGCCGCCCATCACCCCCACATCCCGGCCCACCGCATCACCACCTGTGTGCAGGTGGCCACCGGTTCCCGTGCGCTACCGCTCGCCGTGCCGATCACCACGGCAGCATGGGAGATCGGTCAGTGCGTCGAACTCGCGCGCATGTGTCTGCACGTCGGCTTCGGCGACGAGGACTGGGTTCACCAGTTGGTCCTGTCGCTGGGGGAGCGCGCCGCCGCGGCCTACCCGGACTGGAACGACTTCGCGGTCGCCTTCGAGTGGGGTCGGGCGCTGGCGTCCGCCGAGAGTGGAACCCGCCCAATCGAACTCGCCGACGAATCGTGCGCTCGCACCCGCCCGGTGCTCGGTCGGTTGCTCACCGATCCGGGGAGTCCGTGGCTGCGGACCCCGCTGCGCGGCTGATACCGCGACAGCAGCCCGGATCAGCGGAACACCGGATCAGCGGAACACCATGCACGTCGTCGAACCGTGTGCGACGAGCTTGCCGTCGGCGGTGAACACCTTGCCCTCGGCGGTGGCGGTCCGCCCGCCGACGTGGATGACGGTGCCGATTCCGGTGAGGTCGTCGGCGTCGAGGGGGACCGATCGGATGTAGTTCACCTTCAGTTCGAGGGTGGTGTAGCCGACGCCGGCGGGCAGGGTGGTGTGGATGGCGCAGCCCATGACGGAGTCGAGGAGGGTGGCGCAGATGCCGCCGTGGACAGTGCCGAGCGGATTGGAGAAGTCGGGCTTGGGGGTCACCACGAACTCGACGTCGCCTTCGTCGATGCGGACCGGTCGCATGCCGAGCAGCCGGCCGATGCTCGGTCGTTCGTCGGAGCCGAACTGCCAGGCGCGCAGCAACTCCAGTCCGGACAGTTGCGCGGGATCGCTGTCGGGAGTGTTCGTCGTCGTCATGATTATGTATGGTTGCATAAAGCAGCGTGATTATGAAGGTGTGCATAGGAGCTGATGCTCGATGGACGACCAGTCCACCGAAATCCTCACGACCGCGACCCGGGAGCGTGGACCGCGGGAGCGGATGGTGGTGCACGCCGCCGACCTGATCGGTCGCGACGGTGTGGCGGCCACCTCGATCGGCGACGTCATCACGGCGAGTTCGGCTCCGCGTGGTTCCATCTATCACCACTTTCCCGGCGGAAAGACGCAGCTGATGACCGAGGCCGTCCGCTACGCGGGCGAGTTCGTGGCCACCCGCATCGGATCGCAGCATCCGGGTTCCCCGGCCGAGGCCGTCATCGGGGTCGGCGACGTGTGGCGTCGGATGCTGGTCAACACCGACTACCAATTCGGATGTCCGGTGCTCGCCGGCGGCCTCGCCCGCCGCTCCGAGCCGGCCGTCGCCGACGAGGCCGAGGAGATCTTCGGCAACTGGATCCGGCTCATCGCCACCCGGCTGGTCGCCGAGGGCGTCGATCCCGACCGCGCCGACTCGCTGGCGATTCTCGTCGTCTCCGCGATCGAAGGGGCCGTCGGACTGTGTCAGACCCAGCGCAGCGTCGAACCGCTCGACCGGGTGATCGGGGAGCTGGCCCGACTGTGTGACGGAGCCGCCCGGCCGTAGCGGGCCCGCCCCCGGATACACCCGGACAAACCCCTCGAACTCCGGTGTTCGGATGCGGCGTAGTAGGTTCTTCGCCAACGACTGTCGCGCCGATCACATCGGAGGAGGTGGTGTCCTCGTGACGCCCGTCTATCAGGACGCCCTCGGTTCCGACTTCGACCGACTGCACCCCAACGTGGCGTGGCGTTACAGCATCGACTCGACCTCGAATGTCGCCCAGATGGGCACCGGCATCCTCGAGTCGGTGTACATCACCTCCGCGCTGCCGCCGCCGTTCTTCTGGTACTACGGCAAACGCAACGCACTGCCGTCCAAGTCGAGCCGGATGGTCCCCTTCACCCAGGGCCACTACTGCTACCGCGACGAACTCGGCCGCGAATGTCTGGCGGTCCTGCGCTCCTTCGACTACACGTCGGGATCACGCAAACTCAACTCCCTGCTCGTGTCGGGGGCATCGGGCCTCGTCGACTACTTCGGCGACGGTCCCGAACTGCTCTATCCGATCGAACCGTCGGTGACCGCCGCGGGTGAACTGCTGCTGGAGAGCGGCCCCCTGCGGTGGCTGGGTCGCGGGCCCAAGGTCGGCATGCGGGGTCTGTTCCGTTCCCAGATGAAGTACATCGAGGGGTGGGACGAGCAACACCAACGGTTCCGGTGCGACGCGACCGTCCGCAACCCGGTCATCGGCGAGATCCTGCATTTCCGTGGGTGGTTCACCGTCACCGACGTCGCCTGCGGATTGCGCGACATCCCCGACGAGGCGTGGCCGCTGAAACTCGTCGATCGCGAGGCCTGAAGGGTAGGTTCTGTCACATGGCTGTCACTGCGAAAACCGAGTTCGATGTTGCTGCGCCCCCGTCGGTCGTGATGGAGGTGCTGCTGGACGTGGAATCCCTGCCCGACTGGTCCGCACCGCACAAGGCGGCCTCGATCGTCACCTCCCACGACGACGGCGCACCCGAGCAGGTCACGATGACGGTGTCGGCGGCGGGCATCAACGACGATCAGACCGTCACCTACACCTGGACCGACAACACCTGCGCGTGGACTCTGGTCGAATCGAAGATGCTCGCCGAGCAGCAGGGCATCTACACCGTGACGGCCAAGGGCGACGGTGCCCACGTCGAGTTCGAGTTGGAGATCGACCTCAAGGTCAAACTTCCCGGGCTGATCGTCAAGCGCGGGCAGAAGACCGCGGTCGAGACGGCGAAGAAGGGTCTGACCGCCGAGTCGGAGCGTCGCGCCAAGGCCTGAGTTTCCTCCATTTGCCAACGGGGCCAGGTGATTTCGTATCTCCTGGCCCCGTTGGCGTACCTGCCGGGAGACGGCTGTGCCGGGTGTGGGCAAACGTTGTCGTTCCGTGACCACGGCGCCGATCGGCGGGCCGAAAAGCGGGAGTAGGCTGAGCGAGGTCTGGCCATCTGGTCCAACACATCCGATACGGCGAGGAGGCCGATTCACTGTGCGATTCCACGGATTGACAGCGCGTGCACTGGTGGTGGCTGCGGGGAGTGCAGGCGTGATCTGGGGAATGCATCTCGGTGGCGGTGACGCCTCCGCAGTGACCTGCCAGGCCTCGAATGGCCATGAGGTGCAACGCATTCAGGGAACCAGCGGATGTGGCGCGCGGTCCGGTGCGGGCAGCACCGCGAGCGCGCAGGAGACCGGCGGCGGCACCGCGGTGGCGGTCGCAGACCGCGGCGGACGCGCCACCGCGATCAACCAGCAGCCCGGATCGTCGGCGCTGGCCGGGGCGACCACCGGCGGGACGTCGTACTCCATCACCACCGGCCCCAAGGCGCTGTCGGTCGCCCAGGCACGTGCAGGTGGGTACTCGGTGGCCGTCGGCGGTGTCGGCGGGCAGGCCTACGCCGGTGCCCCGGGCGTGCAGTGCAGCGGCGGATTCGCCGCGGCGGCCGACTCCACCACCGGCCGGGTGTGCCTCAAATACGGGTCGATCAACCTGCGCAATTGACGCGGCAGAAACTGCTCAATCGACACGGCAGAAACCTGCCCAATTGGCGCCGAAGAACTGCAGTTCACCCCTTCGATACACGGCGTTCGTGCGTGCGGCATATCGTTGAGTGGTGACCGAGTTAACCGATCTCGAAACCCTGGGACCCGACTTCAGCAAGCTGAACGGACGCGAGGCCCTTCAACAGCTCGTCGATCTGCACGACACGACCAACTTCGAGGTCAACGACGACGATGACGATGACCCGGTGCTCCTGACGCTGCCCGAACGCAACGTCGTCGACACCTGGCGTGAGGACTACCCGTACGAGGAGCGGATGAGCCGCCGCGAGTACGAGGTGACCAAGCGGCGTCTGCAGATCGAGCTCCTGAAGCTGCAGAAGTGGTCCAAGCAGACCGGACAACGCCACCTGCTGGTGTTCGAGGGACGCGACGCCGCGGGCAAGGGCGGCACCATCAAGCGGTTCAACGAACACCTCAATCCGCGCGGCGCCCGCGTCGTCGCGCTGGAGAAGCCGTCGGAGCGGGAGTCCACCGAGTGGTACTTCCAGCGGTACGTGCAGCATCTGCCGGCCGCCGGCGAGATGGTGTTCTTCGACCGGTCCTGGTACAACCGCGCCGGCGTCGAACGCGTCATGGGTTTCTGCACACCCGAGCAGTACGACCAGTTCATGGATCAGGTCCCGGCCTTCGAGAAGATGCTCGTCGACGACGGCATCAACCTGGTGAAGTTCTGGTTCTCGGTCAGCCCGCTCGAGCAGCGCACCCGGTTCGCCATCCGCCAGATCGACCCGGTCCGGCAGTGGAAACTGTCGCCGATGGATCTCGCGTCGCTGGACAAGTGGGACTCCTACGGCGCGGCCAAGGAGGCGATGTTCGAGAAGACGAGCACCGACATCGCCCCGTGGACCGTGGTCAAGAGCAACGACAAGAAGCGTGCCCGCATCAACGCGATGCGCCACGTCCTGAGCCTGTTCGAGTACAAGGGCAAGAACCACGAACTCGTCGGCACCCCGGACCCGCGGATCGTCGGGCGGGCACGTGACCTCGTCGATGAGTGACGCGGCGTGCGCCCGTCGGTGACGGTCCGCGCCGACCGGTAGCCTCGTCCCGGTGCGAACGTTTCTCAGTGCCCTGCTGACGTTGATCGCGATGGCCGCGATCGTCGTCGCGTTGCCCTCGATGTGGGTGTCGCAGCGGATCGTCGATGACGACGGCTTCGTCTCCGTCGTGGCGCCGCTGGCCCACGACGCCGAGGTCCAGGACTACATCGCCGACGAGATCACCGCGCAGGTGTCCTCGCGGGTGAGCTTCCCCGGGGCGTCGGCGGTGATCGCGCCGGTCGCGGAGAACTACACCAAGAGCCCGCAGTTCCCGGCGGACTTCACCGACCTGGTCCGCCAGGAACATGCCTGGCTCTTCGACCCGGCGCCGAGCGGCTCGGCCGACCAGACGATGCAACTGGACATCACCGCGATGGTCAACCGGGCACTCGAGGGCGCCAACCTGCCGTTCACGGTGAGTGTCGACGGTCCGATCCAGGTGGAGATGACCGAGCGCGGCCTCGAGGCCGGGCGTTATCACCTCATCGGCACCCAGATCACCACCATCGGATACGTCTCCGTGGCGGTCGCGGTGGTCGCCGGACTGCTCGCGCTGATCATCGCGCGACGTCGGGGTACCGTGCTGATCTGGCTGGGCATCGGTGCGTTGCCGGCCGCGCTGGCGTGTTGGCTGGTGGCGCTCAACGCCACCACCATCGTCGACCGGCAGGTCTCCTCGTCCGGGTCGGACAACACCGTCGTACGCCTGACCACCGACGCCCTCGCCGACGACCTCACCCAGTGGTCGGTGATCGCGGCGATCGCCGGGGCGGTGGTGATGGTCCTCGGCCTCATCGCCCGTGTCGCGTTCCGCGGACCCGCCCGCATGTAGATCCGCGGGGTGAGACGTGAGCGCATGGACGAGGCGAGTCGCGGGCGCGGCGTGGCGGCAGGTCCGCGGCGCCCCGCTGACGTTCGGCTGGCTGATCATCCTGTTCGTCACCACGTCCATCCAGCATTCGCTGACCCCCAGAGAACTCCACGACGCTCTCGGTGACCGCTCGACCAACATCGCGAACCTCACGAGCGATCCGCTGGAGGCCTTCCACGTCCTCGTCGCCAGCCTGTTCTGGATCGACGGGGAGTGGTGGTTCCCGTACCTGATCCTGTTCCTGGTGTTTCATCGGCCCGCCGAGCAATGGCTGGGGTCGGTGCGGTGGTTCGTCGTCGGGTTCAGCGCGCACGTCATCGCGACCTTCCTCAGCGAAGGCGCACTGGACCGGGCCATCGACGACGGACTGCGCAGCCCGTCGATGGTCAACGTGCTCGACGTCGGGGTCAGCTACTTCCTGGCCGGGATCGTGGGCGTGCTGGCCTATCGGATCGTGCGGCCGTGGCGGTGGGTGTACCTCGCCGGCGTGGCGCTCGTCTACGGGCTGCCGCTGGCCGAGCAGATCACCTTCACCGGGTTCGGACACGCCGCGTCGGTCCTCATCGGTCTCGCCTGGTACCCGATCACCCGGGGACGCCCTGGCGCGCAATGGGATCCGGTCGCGAGCCTGCGGCGGCTCAGACGCGGGCCAACAGCCACGGCAGGTCCGCTGCGTAGATATCGCGCGGACCGCCCAGGCACGCGGCGACTCGATCACTGACCTCGACGCCCGCGGCCCGATAGGTGTCCACGGCACGCCGCAGATCGTCCACCGGGGTGACCGCGATCGGTGACACGTTGGAGTCGCAGCGCGTCATCCGCAGTGCCGCCGTCGGTGTCGGTGAGGTCGGCGTCGCCAGCGCCGCGGCGGCGAAGGCGGGCTGGAAGTCCGGGTCGTCGTACGGTGAATGGCCCGGCAGGAACAGCGCACTCAGCGGCACCCCGCCGAGGGTCATGTAGGTCGGTGTCGCACACCCGGAGCGGAAGACCTCGGCGATGCCGCGACCCACCGGGGTGAGCTTCTCGTCGATGCGCATCTCGGGATGCCCGACCTCGAGGCCCAGCAGGTCGGCGAAGGCGAAACCGGATCCGACCCCACCGTCGTTGGCGCGGATGAAGTTTCGATGATCGGGCACCATCTGCCCGATGACGATCGCCGGGATGTGCAGTTCCGGCGCGTAGGTCGCGGCCTGTTCGGCGGACACCGCGGCGGCCTGGCTGCCACCGCCCGACGGCCCGAAGATGCCGATGGTGCTCGACGCGGTCAGTCCCGACCCGGGGATCTGCAGGGCGGCCCGCAGGCCGTCGAGCATCGAGTGCCCGTCGAACCGGGGCAGCAACGTCGGGGCCGGTGCGACGCCGTCGCTGGCGAGGTCGGCGACGAACACCGCGTGCCCGGCGCGCAGCGAGGCGACCGTCGAGTTGACCGGTGCGATGCCGACGGCACGGTCGAGGACGGAATCACGGGTGAGTGTGGTGGTCGGCCGGCAGTAGGCGCCCATGCTCTCGTCGGAGATCCCGATGCCGATCAGGGAGCGGTGCCCGTCGGGTGTGCTCGCGGTCATGGTGTCCGGCGGGATGAAGAACGAGCCACTCGCGGTGGTGCGGCCCCCGCGCGGGCCGGTGGTGACATACAGCAGCCGATAACTGCGGGTACCCGGAACCTTCTCGGCGATGCCGGCCCCGGACGTCGGTTCGATCCGCACGATCGAGCCGAGGCGGGCGTCGGGTGCCGGTGGCGACGTGGCGTAGAACGGATCGGGCGCCGCATGCGCCGGACCCGGGATCAGCGCTGCCCCGACGGCCACCGTGATGAGCGCGAAAGCGCAAGCGAGACAACGACGAACAGAGAAACGAACAGACGAACCAACAGCAGACACAGTGCACAATCCCCCGATTGAGTGCGATGACAACCGCTCACGCTACGTGATCGGTGGTCATCGACGCACCCCGGTGTGAGCGGTGGCACAACTGCCGGGGTGCGTCGGGGGAGGGCTACTTGCGGCCGGCCTTCCAGTTCAGGCCCCATCCGTAGGCCTGATCGACCTTGGACTGCGACCCGCGGATGTAGCGGACCTCACGGTTGATGACGAGCTCGCCGCCGCGGTTCTCCAGCATCGCGATGGCGCACGAGATCGCGCTCTGATCGGCCTCGTCGAGATGCACCTCGATCTGCGGGCCGTTGGCCGGGAACAGGGTGACCACGCCGTTGGCGGCGGCCCAGTTGGGTGCGCCCTCGTAGATGTAGGCGAAGATCAGGATGCGGCGGATCTGATTCGACGCCGACAGGTCGATGTACATGTTCTCGCCGCCGGTGTTCGCCCCGGAGCGGTCGTCGCCGTCGAGCCAGATGATCGGGCGGCCCTCGTACGGCGCCTGGAAGGCGTTGCCGAGCGCCTGCACGATGCCCTTGCTGCCGTCGGTGAACTCCCACATGCAGGCCAGGTCGAGGTCGACGCCGGCCGCGCGACGGAAGAGTCCGCCCTTGCTGGAGGTCCAGTTGAGGTTGATCCGCACCTGCCCGGTCGCCGATCCCTGCTTGGTCAGCGAGACGCTGGGCGCCGACTTGGTCAGCGTCACCTTGGACAGGGAGACCGGCGGTGCGGCCGGTGGCTGCTGCTGATACGGCTGTGCCTGCGGCGGTTGCTGATACGGCTGCTGGCCCGGCTGTGCCGGATACGGCTGTGCGGCAGGTTGTGCCGGATACGGTTGTGCGGCAGGTTGCGGCGCAGGCTGCGCCTTCGGTCGCTTGGTGTAGTCGATACCCATGGAAGTCCCTCGACCCCTATCTTCGTCGAATCCTCGATGATCACTGATGTCCGATTTGAGTGTGGCCCAGCCTAGCGAAACGCGGTGAACGCGGGGCGGCGGTCAACTCAGAGCCGTGCGCGTGCCGCCGGGCCGAAGTGCGCGGCCACGGCCAGCGTGTCCGGCGAGACACGCTGGCAGGCCGCGACGGCGATATGCGCGGGACGTGCGGCGGAGCCCGGAATCCGGTAGCCGCCGTCGATCTCGTATCGCGTGTTGGTGACCTTCTTGCTCACCGCGGCCGGGTCCTGCGGATTCTCCGGAGGTGCATCCGACCGAATGACGACCATCACCTCGGTGACACCCGGCGGCCACGTGAACGTCAGCAGGTCACCGGTCACCACCACGTCGGTGATGTCGGGGAGATCGGCGGCGGTGGCGGCCGGCGACAGGGTCGGCGGTGGGGCCGGCGACGGTGGTGCGGGTGGTGGTGGGATGCGGGACGGGGGTGTGCGGGTGGTCGGTGTGGTGTGGGTGGGGGCGGGCGGGTTCGCCGCGGCCGACGACACCGCCGGTGCCGAGTGCATCCCGTCGACGGAGGCGGTGACCTCGTAGCTCGGCAGCCCCTCCGACGGGCGGGTGCCGCCGTCCTCGAGTTCGGTGGTCGCGGTGCGGCCCACCACCTGTCGGCGGCCGGTGCGATCGACACGGGTGACGCGGTAGGTCGCACCGGGCGTCGGCGACGGTTCCCACGCGACGACGACCGCCCCGTTGGCGAAGGCCGCGTGCACATTCGACGGTGGTGCGGGGGTGGTGTCGGGCGCGGCCGTCGGTGGTGTGGCGGACGTGTGGGCGGGATTAGGTTGTGGGGCAGGGGGAGTCGGGGCAGGGGGATTCGGGGCAGGGGGAGTCGCGGGAGCTGGTGCTGCGGGCGTACGTGACGCGCGGGCGATCTCGTCGGCCACGGCGTCGATCTGGCGTCGCGCGGCGTCGTCGTCGCCGGCGAAGGAGCGGGCCTGATCGCATCGTGTGCGGGCATCGTCGAGGTTGCCCTTGCGCAGTGCCTGACGCGCGGATCGGAGGGACCGTTGCCAATCACCTTGGGGCGGTGTCGGTGTGGGTGTGGGTGTGGGTGTGGGTGTGGGTGTTGGTGCCGGTGCCGGTGCCGGTGCCGGTCGTGTCGGTGTCGGGGGTGGTGGCGGCGCTTCGGTGTCCACCTCGCCGTCGAACTCCCGGGTGATCTCGTCGATGAGGCGCCGCGCATCCCGGGTGCCGAGGCCGAGGTCGCGGGCCTCTTCGAGCATGTACTGCCGGTCGTCGGGGTGCAGACGATCCTCGACGAGGATGGCGGCGCGAATACGGGGCCGCAGGTGTGCGCCCACCGATTCCCGCACCGAGGCCAGGTAGGCGTCGGCGAGCGCGGGGCCGCCGAGCAACACCTCGTTGATGGTGATCAGCAGCTCGTCGATCAGCGCCCGCATCCGCCCGGCCGGGAGTTCCCGTGCGCGGCTTTGCAATGCCTCGGCGCGCAGGGTGATCTCGGTGAGGTTGGCGGCGTCGTCGGTGTCGAGGCCGAGCACGGCGAGCAGAGTGTGTGAGGCGGGGCCGCTGCCGCGGCGGCTGAACTCGGCGAGCAGTTCGGTGATCTGGGCCAGCCGGTGCGCCGACAGTGCCGGGGCGGCGGGGGCGGTGGTCTCCGGCGGTGCTGCCGGGGAATCGTCGATGACCCGGTGCCGACGGACGCGGGTGGCGACCTCGTCGGCACTGAGTCCGCCCATCGCGCCGATCTCGTCGAGGCCGCCGCGTTTGCTGGTCGGGATGCCGCCGTAGCGGCCGATCAGGCGCTCGATCGCGTTGTCGAGCAACGCATATCGATCCTCGTCGCGGCGCCGACGGCGGTCGGTGATCATCCGGGCCTCGGCGATCCGGGACGCGGATTCCCGCAGCGGTGCGCTGCGTTGCGGATGTTCGGCGACGAGTTGCTCGACGAGGACCCGGTATTTGGGGTGATCGCGATGCTTCTGCCAGAACGCCCACACCTCGTCGAGTCGTGTCCGGACCGCGTCGTCGGTGAGATCGGCGGCCTGCTCGAGCGGAAGGTCGTACAGCTCAAAGGAATCCGACTCGTCCACCCCGCCGCGGCGTTCGACCGCGGCCAGTACGCGTTTGCGGTAGTCGTTCCCGACGAACGGCTGCATCCCGCTCAACCGTCCCGGCGCCGGCTGCGGTGTACCTGGTCGAGCTCGCGGGCCACCTCCGACTGTGACAGCGTCGCACCGGTTTTCGCGGTCAGGCGCAGCGGGAGGTCGGCGTCGACGTGGTGGGCGGTGACGATCAGGACACCGTCGAATCCCATCTCGAAGGTCACCCGTACCTCACTGTTCTCGTCGTAGCCCGAGGGGATGTCGTCGATGGCGCCCTCGATGAGCACCTTCGCGTCCTGCGGGAGCGGGGAGGCCTGCTGCCCGAGTTGCTCCATCACGGTCAGTTCGATGCGTCGCTGATCAGCACGGACGGTGCCGAAGGAGCGGCGCACCCGGATGGGCAGCGGCTGATTGCGGTGTACCAGCCACGTCACCTCGAGGTCGCCGCTGCGGCCGCTGACGGCGAGGATGCCGAAACCCCGGGACACGACGGTGTCGACGGAGATCTCCAGCATCCGCCGGACGCCGGCCACCGGCATCGCGAAGGCCTGCGCCACCCGTGATGCGGCCGCCTCGATGTCGGCGGGGTCGGCGTCGAAGATGCCGCCGTGCGCGGGCAGCCGCCCGCGGGTCTGCAGGTCGGCGGCGACGAGACGTTCGATCTCGAGTTTCTCGCCGTAGATGGCGGCGCCCTTGGCCACCGCGAGATCCGGATCGGACAGTTCCGGGACGATGCCCAGCGCGGTGGTGAGTTCGCGTGCCACCGCGGGCATCCGGGACGAACCGCCGACCAGCAGGATGCGGTCGACGCGGGTGACACCGCGGTCGCGGGCCGCGGCCAGACACGCCTTGGTGAGGTCGATGGTGCGGGCCAGCAGCCCTGCGTTGAGATCCTCGAGTTCGGCGCGGGTGACGGTGATGACCGACCGCTGGCCGTCGTGCGAGACGATCACCGACGTCGACTCCGCCTCGGTCAGTTCGTGTTTCGCGCGTTCGGCGGCCAGGATCAGCGACTGCGAACCGGCCGAGTCGTCCAGGGGATCCTCGGCATCGGGGTGTTCGGCGCAGAAGGCCCGGGACAGGTGCAGGGCGAGACGCTCATCCCAGTCGGCGCCGCCGAGTTGGTGATCACCGTCGACGGCGAGCACCGAGATCCGGCGGTCGGCCAGTTCGATGACGGTGGCGTCGAAGGTGCCGCCGCCGAGGTCGTAGACGAGGACGGTCTCATCCGGTGTGCCCTTGGCCAGGGCGTCGGTCAAACGACTGAATCCGTACGACAGGGCCGCGGCGATCGGCTCCGACAACACGCCGGCCACCTCGATGTCGGCATAGGCACCGGCCTGGATGGTGGCGCGGCGCTCCTCGTCGCCGAAGTAGGCGGGCACGGTGATGACGGCCCGTTCCACCTTCTGGCCGGCGAACTCGGCGCTACTGGCCAGCGATTTGAGGATCAACGCCGAGATGGCGGGCGCCGACCAGCTCTGACCATGCGCGACGAACCGCCAGTCGGCGTCGCCCATCCGCCGTTTGACCAGCGTGCACACGTTGTCCGGGTCGAGTCGCGCCTGCCGGCGGGCCGCCTCGCCGACGATGTGGTCGTGCGCCGAGGGCAGCAGGACCACCGACGGCGTGGTCGGCGAACCGTTCCAATCGGCGATGACCGACGGCCTGCCGTCGGAATCCATCGCCGCGATGGCAGAGTTCGTCGTCCCCAGGTCGATCCCGTATACGCCCACGGTCGGCGATCGTAACAGCGACCGAGACGCCCCGAGGGTGGTCGAGCGAGGGCGGGCGGTGTGATTACGCTACGCGGATGACCACAGGTGCAGAAGGCGGCGGGCTCGCCGAGCAGCTCCGCAGTCTCGATGAGCAGGTGTCCGATCTGGCACGGGTGATCGCGCGTCAGGCGCAGACGATCGAGCGGCTCGTCGACGCCGACGCGAAGCGGGCGGCCGCCGCCACCGCGGACCTGCCTTTGCTCGTCGAGTTGCTGGCGTTGTACTCCGATGCCGCGGCGTGCGCCGAGGGTGCCGACGGCGAGACCGATCGGGCGGGCTTTGTGGCGTTGCGTGACGGGCTCGATCGGCTGATCGCGGGACGCGGCGGCCTCGTCGTGGTGCCGCGCGTCGGGGATGCGTTCGACGTCGCCACCATGGACGCCGTCGACACCGTCCCGACCGAGGGCGACGCGCAGTCGCGGACCGTCGCGCAACTGCTGCGTCCGGGACTGCGTGTCGGGGAGCGGTCGGTGCGGCCGGCGGCGGTCGTCGTGTACCGCTGAGTCGGGCTACTGCTGAGTTTCGGTGCCTACTCGGCGGTTCCGATGGTGCGCCACAGGAATTCGTAGGCCAGGGCGGTCTTGAAGGCGGACTGCTTGTTGTCGGCGGCACCGCCGTGGCCGCCCTCGATGTTCTCGTAGTACGACACGGTGTGGCCGTACTCCTCCAGTCGCGCAACGAGTTTGCGGGCGTGTCCGGGGTGTACCCGATCGTCGCGGGTCGACGTGGTCACCAGGATCGGTGGATAGGTGCGGTCCTTCGCGAGGTTCTGATACGGCGAGTACTCGCTGATGTAGGCCCACTCGTCCGGGTTGTCGGGGTCGCCGTACTCGGCCATCCACGAGGCCCCCGCGAGTAGCAGGTGATAGCGGCGCATGTCGACCAGCGGGACCTGACACACCAACGCGCCGAACAACTCCGGGTAGCGGGTGAGCATCACGCCCATCAGCAGGCCGCCGTTGGAGCCGCCCTGCGCGGCCAACTGCTCGTGCGTCGTCAGGCCGCGGGACACCAGATCTTTGGCGACGCCGGCGAAGTCCTCGTAGACCAGGTGGCGTCCGGCCTTGAGTGCCTGGGTGTGCCACGACGGCCCGTACTCGCCGCCGCCCCGGATGTTGGCGATGACGTAGATGCCGCCGCGGGCGATCCAGCTGCGTCCGGCCAGCGCGAGGTAGCCGGGGGTCAGTGAGTTCTCGAAGCCCCCGTAGCCGTAGAGCAGGGTCGGTCCGGCGCTGACGTCGGTGCGGCGGATGACGAAGTAGGGGATGGCGGTGCCGTCGTCGGAGGTGGCGAAGAACTGTTCGGCGACAACCACATCCGCGTCGAAGAAGGCCGGAGTGTGCTTGATGACGGTGGTCTCGCCGCCGGACTCGCCGTGCAGCAGGCTCGGTGGTTCGGTGAACGACGTCGCCGACCAGAACACCTCGTCGGTGTGGTCGGGGTCGGTGTCGAGGACCGACACGGTGGCCAGATCCGGCAGGCCGGGCTGCTCGACGGGCGTCCAGTCACCCAGGGTGAGGACGGTGACCTCGGTGTGCACGTCATGCAGGGTGAGCATGATCAGGTGCGAGCGGGTGAAGGTGAACGACTGCAGGCTGGTGTGCGCGTCCGGGGTGAACAGCACTGTGTGCGTGCGGTTTCCGGTGAGGAAGGCCGGGTAGTCGAACACCAGAAGGGTGCCCGCGGCGCGTACCACGCCGTCGACCTCCCAGTCGGTGCGGGGTCGCACGAACATCGCGTCGTGGTGCACGACGAAGTGGGCGTCGGTGGGGATGTCGATGAGAATTGTTTCGGTGCCGTGGGTTTCGGGGTTGCGCAACTCGTAGGCGAGTTCGTTGAAGAAGTCGGTGGCGCGACCCACGAAGTGACGTTCGTGACCGGGCGTGTGATCGTAGACGGCGCTGACCGCGACGTCGGTGACCTCCCCGGCGAACACCGTCGGTGCGTCGTCGAGGGCGGTGCCGCGGGTCCAGCGTTTGATGATCCGCGGATACCCGGACGTCGTCAGCGATCCCGCGCCGTCGGGTTGCGGGCCGAAATCGGTTCCGACGTAGACGGTGTCGCGGTCGATCCAGGAGATCGACGACTTGTTCTCGGGTAGCGCGAAACCGTCGTCGACCCAACTGCGGGAGGCGACGTCGAATTCGCGGATCACCGCGGCGTCGGCACCGCCCCGCGACATCGAGATGAGGGCGCGGTCGTAGTCCGGCCAGTTCATCGTCGCGGACTTCCACACCCAGTTCTCGTCGTCGGTGGCGGCGAGGGCGTCGACGTCGATGAGCACGTCCCAGTCCGGGGAGTCGGTCAGGTAGGACTCCAGGGTGGTGCGTCGCCACAGTCCCCGCGGGTGCGTGGCATCGCGCCAGAAGTTGTAGAGGAACTCACCTCGCCGCCGCACATACGGGATGCGGTCATCGGTGTCGAGCACCTCCAGTGCCTGAGACTCGAGTTCGCGGAACCGGTCGGAGTCGGTCAGATCGGCCAGCGTCGGTTCGTTGTGCGCCCGCACCCACTCCAGGGCGTCGTCGCCGGTGACGTCCTCCAGCCACAGGTAGGGGTCGGAATCGAACTCATTGCTGCTCATGACCGCCCAACCTACTCTGGGCACGGTGACCCGACGCGCCGAGCACGCCGCACCCGAGGAGATCGCCGTACGCGGTGCGCGCGTCAACAACCTGCGTGACGTGGACGTCGACATCCCGCTGCGGACGATGGTCGGGATCGCCGGGGTGTCCGGGTCGGGGAAATCCTCCCTGGCGCTGGGCGTGCTCTACTCCGAGGGCGCGCGGCGATACATCGAGGCGCTCTCGACCTATACCCGCAGGCGGATGGCGCACGCGCCGCGGGCCGCGGTGGATTCCGTCGAACACGTGCCGGCCGCCCTCGCGTTGCGGCAGCGACCCGGCGTGCCGGGCGTGCGCTCGACGTTCGGGACCTCCAGCGAGCTGCTCAACGTGGTGCGACTGATGTTCTCGCGACTGGCCTCGCACCGGTGTCCCAACGGGCACTACGTGCCGCCCACCATCGACGTCGCCGCGGAGGTCCCGTTCTTCTGTCCGGAGTGCGGTGCGCAGGTCGACGCGCCCGGCGCCGAAGCACTGGCGTTCAACTCGGGCGGGGCCTGCCCGACGTGTTCGGGCACCGGCGTGGTCCGCGCCGTCGACGACGCCGCCCTCGTCCCGGACCCGGGCAAGACCCTCGACGAGGGCGCGGTGGTCCCGTGGAACATGTTCGGCTTCAACGTCCAGCCGACCATCGCCCGGGAGTTCGGGGTGCGCACCGACGTCCCGTGGCGCGATCTCACCGACGCCGAACGCGAGATCGTGCTCGACGGCCCCGAGGAGAAGAAGCACATCACCTTCGCCTCCCGGAAGGGCATCCACGACCTGGACTTCACGTTCCGCAACGCACGGCTGACCGTCACCGAGGAACTCAGACGTGCCGACACCGAGAAGCGACTGGCGCGGGTCAGCCGCTTCCTCACCGAGGGGGTGTGCCCCGACTGTCATGGCACCCGCCTGAGTGAGGCGGCCCGTGCCCCGCGGATCGGCGAGCAGAACCTCGCCGACGTCACCGCACTGTCCCTCGATGATCTGCTCGACTGGGCGCCGACGATCCCGCCGACGCTGCCCGCCGAGATGCGCACCATGGCACAGGGATTGGTGGACACGTTGCTCGGCATGGCGCAACGACTCATCGAACTCGGACTCGGCTACCTCACCCTGGATCGTGCCGGGGCCACGCTGTCAACCGGTGAACGGCAACGCGTCCAGCTGGCCCGCGCCGTGCGCAACCGCACCACCGGGGTGCTCTACGTCCTCGACGAACCGTCGATCGGATTGCATCCGGCCAACATCGACGGCCTCCTCGGTGTGATGGATGATCTTCTCGTCGACGGCAATTCGGTGGTCTTCGTCGACCACGACGTGCAGATCCTCCGTCGTGCCGACTGGCTGATCGAGATCGGCCCGGGATCGGGTACCGAGGGTGGACGGGTCATCGCACAGGGCGGCGTGCGTGAACTCGCCGCCGAACCGGCATCGCGGCTCGCCGGGTTCCTGACCGGGGATGAACCCGTCGTGATCCGGGAGAAGTGCTCTCCGGATACGGTTTTCGACCTCGGTACGCTTCATCTGGAGACGACGGCCATCCACACCGTGCACGACCTCGCCGTCGACATCCCGGTGGGACGGTTGGTTGCGGTGACCGGGGTGTCCGGTTCCGGCAAGACGACGCTGGTCCTGGATTCGCTGGTGCCGGCGCTCACCGCACACGCCGCCGGCCAGGCCGCTCGGATGCCGGGCCACGTGCGTCGCCTCGATGTCCCGGAACCCGTATCCGGCAAGAAGATCCGGGTGCATGTCGTGGACGCCACGCCGATCGGCATCAACGTCCGCTCGACAGTCGCGACCTACTCGAAGGTGATGGACGATCTGCGTGATGCGTATGCGGCCACCGATGAGGCCCGTGCTGCGGGGCTGACCGCGTCCGACTTCTCCCACAACACCGGATCATTGGCGTGCCCGCGGTGCGACGGTACCGGTCAGGTATCGCTCGACGTGCAGTTCCTGCCGGATGTCGACATCGTCTGCCCGGACTGCGACGGAAGCCGTTACGGGCCACGGGCCAAGGACTTTCGTCGTGACGGCCTCGCGCTACCGGATCTGCTCGGCCATACCATCCGGGACGCCGTGGGAGTGGTGACGGGACTGCCGCGGGTCACCAGGAGGCTGCGCGCCTTCGACGAACTCGGCCTGGGGTATCTCACGCTCAACGAGGCGACCCCGGCGCTCTCCGGTGGGGAGGCGCAACGCCTGAAGCTGGTGAATCAGTTGCACCGCAATCAGAACGATGCCGTGTTCGTCCTCGACGAACCGAGCGTCGGGCTGCATCCGCTCGACGTCCGCACCCTGCTGGCGGTGCTGACCCGACTGACCGACCGGGGTGCCACCGTCATCGTCATCGAGCATGATCTCGACGTGATCGCCAACGCCGATCACATCATCGACATGGGCCCGGGTGGTGGCACCGACGGCGGACGCATCGTCGCGGTGGGATCACCGGAACAGGTTGCACAGAACCCGGATTCGGTGACCGGACGATACCTGTACCAGCACCTGACGGGGCCGTAGGCCGAGTCCCGCCGACGTGCCGTCGGGCCGGTCGAGCCGCCACCCGCCCGCCGGTCGAGCCGCCTCGTGCGAGCTTGCGAGCCCGTGGCGTGTCCGCCGGGCCGAGCTTGTCGAGGTCGTTTCGACGGAGCTCAACGCAAGGAGACCACGCAACCCGAAGCTGGAAACCGACTGCAGCGCAACCTTACTCCCGCCGGTCGAGCGGCCCATCCCGCCGGTCGAGCCGCCTCGTGCGAGCTTGCGAGCCCGTGGCGTGTCGAGACCACGCAACATGGAGCTGGAAACCGATTGCAGCGCAACATCACCCGACGGCAGTGACCTACCGCGGATAGGTGGTGATGGTCTCCCCGGTGACCGGGTCGCGCCAGATGACAGCCCGATCCGACAGCATGGTGGGGATCAACAATCCCATGTGTTTTCTCTGATGGTCCGGGGTACACAGCGGCATCAGGTTGAATTCCACGGTCCAGCCACCGGTGATCGGATCCTGGTGCACGAATTTCACCAGGTGATCGATCTGGCATTCACTGGCCGGGCGGCCGCAATGCGGGTACCGGCAGGTGCCATCCAACTCGATGATCTTCTCCCGCAACCATGCCGGTATCCGATACGTCAACGCACCCGATGGTGGGAGCAGATGTCCGCCGTGTCCGGTGGGGTCGATCGGTGCCGCGGGGAACGGATCGTCGAGGCGACGCCACGCCGCGGGTATCCGATCGAGTGAGGTGGCGGTGTTGATGCTGGGGATGTCCAGGGTGGGAAACTCGCTGACGGTGACCAGCTGTCCCGAGCTGATCAGCGATCGGGCGTGGGAGTTGTCAATCACGCCGAAGTACTCCAACCGGGCCTCCCGCTGCCCTGACGGGTCGGTGATCAACGACAGCGACAACTGCGAATCGCTTTCGGTGTCGGTGTCGGGTTGCGCCTCTTCGGTATCCGTTGCATCGAAGTCAGCGTCGTCGTCGGTGATCGTCTCGGCATCGTCGGTGACATCGGCGTCACCATCAGCGTCCGACTGTGCATCGTCGGTCGTCTCGAGATCGTCGGTTACGTCGGCGTCCGCATCGACATCGTCGGACGGATCAGTCTCGTCGACGTCGATGTCGAGGTCGGTCAGACCACTCGGCTCCTCCGGCAAGGGGATCGCCCGGGAGCAGTCGCCTCGCCCGCATTCGCACGACAGGTGCGCGCCGGGCAGTCCTTGGATTTCGGCGAATGCCGCGACCTGCACCTGACCCTGACGACGCGGATCACGTGGGCAGATCCGCTCACTGATCATCTTCGCGATCCGCGCCGCCAGGTGGGCACCCATCTCGCCGGGGGCGTAGACGGAGATGCTGCAGTGCCCGTTGGTATCCCGACGCACCCGCACGTTCTGATCGCGTGCGGCGGCTTCCTCGCGCCGGTCGGCGGCACCGTCAGGATCCAGCGCGATCACCATCTCGACGACCTGATCCCGCAATGTCGTATCCGCCTGATTGCGTTCGGCGAGCTGCAGTGCACGGGTTTCGGCGAAGGCGCGGACATCGTCGTCGGACAGGACGCCGATCTCGTTGGCGATGATGCGGATACGTTCCAACGAGTGGTCACCGTCGAGGAACGCGGCGGTCACCGTCGGGAGCGTCGACAGCAGAAAGCTCAGCGTCATCCACGCGGTGGCTTGCGGCACCGAGACACCCAGGGTGGTCGATACCTTGCCGGTGACGGCTTTGTCGACGGCACCGGTGGTGTGCACGTTGGTCTGATGGCCCGAGAGCAGCATCTCGTCGTATACGGTGTGCCCGATCCGCGCCGCCGACAACACTTTCCGTGCGATCACTTGTCGTTCCTGGCGTTGCAACAGTCGGGCGAGTGCGGTGGCCGCCTCGACGGGGAGGTGATCGATCATGGTGGCGTCGTCGGCGGTCATCGACAGTTGCGGGACCTGATTGGTCTGAATCATAGTGTCGGCCATGGTGTTCACCTCCTCTGCTCGGTCGCTCCAACTGAACTGAGTCAAGTGTAGCGAGGGGCACCGACAAGTTCTTCCGGCGTGGAATGTGGTGGGGATGAACGCTGTCGGTTCCCGCAGGGTTGGCTTCGGTTGTCGCTCGGCTGGTTTCGCTTTCGGCATGCGGAAGTGCTCTCGATACGCGACGAGCTCGCTTCGCTCGCGCGGCGCACTCGACCAGCGGGGGTGGCGGAGGTGGCCTCGACCTCGACAAGCTCGGCCCGGCGGATACACCGACTCGCAAGCTCGTCGGCACTCGGCCAGCGGGTGTTGCCCACCGCTGGCCGAGTGGGTCGGAGCTTGCGGAGCCCCGTATCGAGGCCACGTGAGTGGAAGCTGTTGCTTGGGTCGAGCTTTCGGCATGCGGGAGTGGTCTCGATACGCGACGAGCTCGCTTCGCTCGCGCGGCGCACTCGACCAGCGGGGGAGGTATTGCGCTGTCGGGTTGCGGAAGTGGTCTCGACCTCGACAAGCTCGGCCCGGCGGATACGTGACGGGCTCGCTTCGCTCGCGCGGCGCACTCGACCAGCGGGGGTTGCGAAGGTGGCCTCGACCTCGACAGGCTCGGCCCGGCGGATACACCGACTCGCAAGCTCGTCGGCACTCGACCAGCGGGGAAGCTGCTGCGTGCGTTGCGTTGTCGGTTGCGGAGGTCTCGACTCGGTCCTCCGCTATCGCTCCGGACCGGCTCGACCAACGGAAGGGGGCGGCTCGACCAACGGAGAGTGGACCGGCTCGACCAACGGGAAGAGGCGGCTTGATTAGCGGGAAGAGGCGGCTACTCGACCAACTCGGTCGAGGTGGTCTCGATGTTCGGGGGCTCGCGCCGCGCGGGCCGCATCGTGACTTCCAGGACGATCAGCACCAGTATCGCGATCGCCACGGTCCAGATGACGACCAGACCGGTCGGGTAGTTCCAGAACATCAGGATCAGGGCGCCGACGGCGACCACCGTGATGCGCAACGGGATTCGTGCCTGCCAGAGTGTGTGTTCGAACGCGTTGGGGGGCCGCTGCGTACGCTTCGAGTCGAGGGCGCCGACACCACGGGTGAAGGCGCGTCGGGTGGCCAGCGCCGAACGGGAGCCGCCGGCGAGGTACGCGGCGATCGTCACGACGAGGGCGAGGACCGCGACGGCGCGCAGGGCGAATCGCAGCGGCGCGATGACGGTGTCGAAGATCGCCTGGGCGGCGTCGGGGGCCAGGACGTCGGCGGGAACCTCGTTGAGGTAGATCGTCCGGCCGACGAGGATGCCGATCGCCAGCAGCAGCATGCTGAACAGGATGGTGAGACCCACGATGGCGGTCATCCGCAGTCGCCGGCCCGAACCGATCAGGGCGATGGCGGCGAGGGCGCAGGCGATGCCGATCCACGGCAGCACCGTCGCCACCTTGTCGAGCGCATTCACCCAGCGATTGGCCTTGGCCAGCTCCGGCGACCGGAAGATCACGAACTCCTTGTCGACGTTCGGGATGTTCGTGGCGAAGGCGAAACCGCGCTGCTCGAGCCGGTCCTGCACCTGGGTGATGATCGGGCCGAGCTGGATGCTGATGGTGCCGTCGGGGTCGATCTCGACGGCGTCGCGATTCGTGTTGCCGGTCACGGCCGCCACCACACCCTGATGGGCCGCGCGGTTCGCCGAGACCCACAGATCCCGGAAGGTCGGCGACCGGACGAAATCGGTGACGGTCTGGTGAACGAACGACTGTGCCTGCGAGGCGATGACCGGCGCGAGCCCGACCAGCGCATTGTCGAGGTGCGGGCGCTCCGCCGGGGTCAGATCGACGAGTTGCTGCAGCGCCGCCGTCGTCGTCCCCTCGATGTCGACCTGATCGTTGATCTGATCGGTGACGATGGTGATGACCTGGTTCTGCACCGCGGTATTCGACGCCAGCGGCGCGACGGTGTTCACGTAGTGATCGGTGTCGAGGATCTGGCTGCGCACGAAGTGGGTGGTGACCGACAGGATGGCGCACACCGCCACCAGGAGCAGCAGGATGCCCGAACCGATCCGGCGCCACAGCAGTCCGGACGGTCCCTTCCGAACCGTGGTGGGCGTCTCCTCCAACTCGGCGACCTGAGCCCGCAGTCGCTCGAGTTCGGCACGTTCGTCAGGGTCGAGGGGACGTGGCTCCTCCAGGGTCATGCGTCGACGATCCCACGCGGTGCATCGGCGCACACCATCCGGATCGGATGAGTCACGGAGAGGCGGTTCACCCGGCGGAGAGACCCCCGGCCGTTTCGCGGACCGGGCACTCGGTGCGCGTGTAGATCGTCGGCATGCACAGGTTGCAGTGAATGCACTGCGACGTGGTCGACGGATCGGCCTGAATCCGTTGGGGCAGATCGGGTTCACGAAGCAGGGCGCGGCCCATCGCGAGGAAGTCGAATCCCTCGGCGAGAGCCGAATCCATCGTCGCCCGGTCGGTGATGCCGCCGAGCAGGATGATCGGCAGATCCACCGCCTCGCGCAGCCGCCGGGCCAGTGGGAGAAGGTAACCCGGGTGATACTCGTACCGTTTGAGGAAGAACGGTCCGGCCGCCTGCAGCCCCCACTTCATCGGACCCCGGAAGGCACTCGCGAATGCGGCCCGCGGTGCCTCACCGTGGAACAGGTACATCGGATTGAGAAGTGAACTGCCCGCGGTCGGTTCGATGGCGTCGATGAAGCCGTCCTGCTCGAAGAGCCGGGCCACCTCACAGGCCTCGTCGACGTTGAAGCCGCGCCACCTGCGCGCCGGCGCGCCCACCGCGCCGACCCCGTCGTACATGTTGAGTTTCGCCCACACGGCGACCTCGCTGCCGACCTCCTCGCGGACCGATTCGAGAACCTCCCGGGCGAAACGCGCCCGGTTGACCAGCGCACCACCGTATCCGTCGCGTCGTCGATTCAGCATCGGCGACAGGAAACAACTGATCAGATAGTTGTGGCCGCAATGGATTTCGAGTGCGTCGAAGCCGGAGTCCACCGCGATACGGGCGGCGCGTCGGAACACCGAACGCAGTCCGGCGATGTCCTCGACGGACGGCGCGTGCGTCATCGACATCCCCATCGGCGCCGGAATCCGTGAGGGCGCAAGGGCCTTGGCGCCGTTGGAGATCGAGTTGGCCACCGGTCCGGCATGTCCGAGTTGGGCGGCGGCCAACGCACCTTCGGCGTGGATCGCGCCGGTCAGTTGCGTCAGTCCCGGGGCGGCGTCGGGGCGCAACCAGATCTGATGGCGGTCGGTACGGCCCTCGGGGGAGATCGCGCAGTAGGCGACGGTGCTGATCGCCACCCCGCCGGCGGCGACCTCCCGGTGGAAATCGATGAGGTCGTCGGTGACCAGCGCATCGGGGGTGCGGCCCTCGAAGGTGGCGCACTTGATCACCCGGTTCCGCAGACGCAGGGGGCCGAGCGTGGCGGGAGCGAAGGGATCGGGAACGGCATTCATGGTGTCTCCTCGATGGGTGCGCCGAGTCCGGCGACGACGAAGCCCGCGAGGGCTGTGACCGCGTCCGGCGACAGGGGCTGCGCGCCGCCGAAACGCGTGAGAATGAGGGTGAAGGCCAGGGCCCAGCGTCGCCGGGCCGCGCGCGGGTCCAGACCGGGAGTGATCGCCAGCAGCAGATCGGTCCAGTCGTCGAGCCGGAACCACGGGCGCGACCATCCGGCCTCGGGATGATCGTCGACGAAGCGGGTCAGCAACCGCAGATGCAGGTGCCCCGTCGGATCGGCCTGCAGGCGCACCAGTGGGTCGATGATGAGCTCGACGATCGCGGCGATGCTCGTCGCCGACGGATCGAGGTGATCGAGCGGGTCGGCCCAGATCGGGCCGAGACGATCCTCCAGCAGGGCGGTGACCAGGTCGTCCCTGGTGCCGAAGTGATAGTGCACCGCAGCGGGATTGGCTCCGGCCGCCGAGCAGATCGCCCGCACCGACACGGTCTCGAACCCGTCGGACAGGAACAGGGTCTCGGCGGCGGTGAGGAGTCGCTCTCGGGTCGTCGCCGAACGTGTCGGGGCCATGGCAACTGATCCAAACACATCCCCATCACCGTTTCAATCATTGATTGAAACCTGTTTCGGTTACCGGCCGGTACCGGGGACGTCATGCGCGATGATCAGGCACCGACGTAGGGTGGTCGACGTGGCTGAACACTTTCAAACAGTTGTCCTGGGTGCTGGTCCAGGTGGGTACGTGGCCGCGATCCGGTCCGCCCAGCTGGGCATGAAAACTGCCGTCATCGAAGAGAAGTACTGGGGCGGTGTCTGCCTCAACGTCGGATGCATCCCATCCAAGGCGCTTCTCCGCAACGCCGAACTCGCCCACATCTTCAACCATCAGGCGAAGACCTTCGGAATGTCCGGTGACGTCTCGTTCGACTTCGGCTCGGCGTTCGACCGCAGCCGCAAGGTCAGTGACGGCATCGTCAAGGGTGTCCACTTCCTGATGAAGAAGAACAAGATCACCGAGATCGACGGCTACGGCGTCTTCACCGACGCCAAGACCATCGCCGTCGGCGATCGCGAGATCACCTTCGACAACGTCATCATCGACACCGGCTCCACCGTCAAACTGCTGCCCGGCGTGGAGCTGTCGGACAACGTGGTGACCTACGAGACGCAGATCCTCACCCGCGAGCTGCCCTCCTCGATCGTCATCGTCGGCGCCGGCGCCATCGGCATGGAGTTCGGGTACGTGCTCGCCAACTACGGCGTCGACGTCACCATCATCGAATTCCTCGACCGCGTGCTGCCCAACGAGGACGTCGACGTCTCCAAGGCCATCGCCAAGGAGTACAAGAAGCTCGGCGTGAAGGTGCTCACCTCCACCGGTGTGCAGACCGTCACCGACAACGGCGACAGCGTCCGCGTCACCTACAAGGACCCCAAGGGCAACGACGGCGAGATCACCGTCGACAAGGTCCTCATGTCGGTCGGTTTCGCTCCCCGCGTCGACGGTTTCGGTCTGGAGAAGACCGGTGTCGAACTCACCGACCGCGGTGCCATCGCCATCGACGACCACATGCGCACCAACGTCGAGGGCATCTACGCCATCGGCGACGTCACCGCCAAGCTGCAGCTGGCCCACGTCGCCGAGGCGCAGGGCGTCGTCGCCGCCGAGACCATGGCCGGCGCCGAGACCATGACCCTCGGCGACTACCGGTTCATGCCGCGGGCCACGTTCTGCCAGCCGCAGGTGGCCTCGTTCGGGCTCACCGAGGCGCAGGCCAAGGACGAGGGGTACGACGTGAAGGTGTCGACCTTCCCGTTCAGCGCCAACGGCAAGGCGCAGGGTCTGGCTGAGACCGCCGGCTTCGTCAAGCTCGTCACCAACGGTGAGACCGACGAACTGCTCGGCGGACATCTGGTGGGCGACAACGTCTCCGAGATGCTGCCGGAGCTCACCCTGGCCCACAAGTGGGACCTCACCGCCAAGGAACTCGCCCGCAACGTGCACACCCATCCGACGATGAGTGAGGCACTGCAGGAGACGTTCCACGGCGCGATCGGGCACATGATCAATCTGTGATCCGCGCGCCCGGACGCGCTTGCATGGCGCGATCGGGCACATGATCAACCTGTGATCATGACCAACCCATAGCGAAAGCTCCGATACGACAACGCGGTTCGTCCCCGAGGACGAACCGCGTTATCGTTTCTCCAGCGACCGATCAGTGGGAACCAGCGGTGGCCGAAGCGAAGTCGACCTTCTCGGTGAGCGTGTAGGGTCGCTCGATGCCGAGCTCGCCGAGCACCGTCTCATACACGGGTCGCGTTCGGCTGGTGTTGATCTCCACCGTACCGATGGAGTCGTGGATACCGTCACGCAACAGCTTCCGGCCCACGAGGTGCAGACGCACGTCACAGGCCTGGTCCTTGGCCGGGTTGATGAACGCGACGTTCCCCGCAGTAGATGGTGTTCTCGCCGGGCAACAGGTGCGACAGCTGGGCGAGCGTCGTCAACCCGCCCACGCCCGAATCGATCACCCCGATGGGGAGCCCTCGGTCAGCATGACTGCCGCTTCACGCGTTGATGCTCGTCGCGGCCTGCGCCTTCTGCGCGGCCCCGAGTTGTTCGAGGAGCTTGAACGACAGGAAGGTCATCGGGCCCTCGTCCTCGAAATGCTTGGCGACGTTGCCGGCGATACCGCCCTCCAGAGAGAGTTTGCCGATGAGATCCAGCTTGAGTTGCGGCGAACCCTCACTGAAGTCGAGGTCGGCGAGATCCACCCAGACGACGTTGGGCCGGGTCGTCGACTCGTACACATAGCGCTTGTTGGTCAGGTCGAGCACCACCTGCCAAATGGTTTGCGACGCATCGGGTTTGCCGGGATCGGGGATGCGGAACGGTTGCGCCGCATTGCGGATGACGCTGAACATGCTCGCGATGGATTCCAGCTGCGACTTCGGCTGCGGCAGTCGGGTGGCGTAGAAGGCGGCGCGGGCAAATCGGTGCTCCGCCATGGTGTCACCCGGCAGCAGTTGGTCGCCGCCGAGGCCTTCCCAGCGGCCGAGGAGTTCGAGCTGCTGATCGTAGGTGGGCGAGTTCGTCATCACGTGGTACTTGGAGCTGTGGTAGATCTTCGCCTGCCCGTCGATGTACTCGATGATCGCCGAGTCTCCGGTGGCGTCGTCAAGTGCGAGGTGGATCGTCGGCGGGTTGCCGCCGGTCGGATCGGGCATCTGGATGACCTGGACGTCGGTCTTCTCGATCCACTCGACGACCTCGGCGACGGTGGCGTAGTTGTCCAGGAAGTACTGCAACCAGACGGCCTGACTCAGGGCCGGCCGCGACTCGTCGAGCTCACCGTAGGTGGACTCCGCCAGCCAGAGGATGTGCCCGCCCAGGCCTGCTTCGTTGATGCCGTCGACGGAGATGATGTCGAAGGCCGCCGCGATCACGCTGCCGTACTTCGACGTCCAGGTCAGCTCGCCCTTGACGCCGTCGTCACGGGTGACGCCTCGGGGCTGCTTCCACAGATTGGTCATCAGATCCTTGTGGAAATCCATATTGCGGCCGACGACGACCGCGCCATTGGCGTCGGGCCAGATTACGCGTGTACACATGGGTCATCTCCTTCGTGCGCAAATGCGCATCGGTGTACGTGACAATGTCAATTCTAGTGCTGTGAAAATAACGGCTGATGACCTTCGACGTCGCCCAAAGTCGGTGCACACAACCGACTTTCTCGTCCGTGAATGTCATCGACATGAAATCAGTCCTGGACGTTCGCGCAATTGGTCCCACTTTGGCGCGCGATACGTCACGAAATCAACACCGTACCTTTCATGAGTGCTTATCGATGGTGATGCGTGTGTGTCAGCGGACGATCACGAGCGGGCGATGCGTCGCGTAGAGCAGGCCCTGGCTGGTCGATCCGAGCAACAGACCGGTGAAGCCGCCGCGTCCGCGGCTGCCCACGACGAGCAGATCCGAGGACTGCGCCGCCTTGGCCAATGCGGAGACGGGATCGTCGTCGACGACCTGCGTGGTCACCCGCACCCGTGGCAGTCGTCGCGCAAGCCGGTCGACGTCGTCGGCGAGGTGGTTCTCGATCTGCGCGTACGCATCGGCGAATGCGTTGTCCGGGCCGTCGAATCCGCTCGAATCCCACGCGGCCACCACGTCGAGTTGAGCGGCTCGTTCGGCGGCCTCGTGTGCCGCCCAGTCCAGGGCGACCTGTGCGGACGCCGAACCGTCGACGCCGACCGTGACGACGCCCGACGGTGGCCGATCCCATTCCGGGCCACGGATCACCGCCAGCGGGCACGAGGCGTGCGTCGCCAGTGCACCGGTCACCGAACCCACCAGGGCGGAACTGACCCGCCCGCTGCCCGAGTTGCCCACGACGAGCAGCGAGGTGTGCCGCGAGCGTCCGAGGAGTGCGCCGCGCGCCGAATCCCGGATGATGTGGGTGTGCACCTCCAGGTCGGGCTCGGCTTCCAGCGCAACGGCTTTCGAGTCCTGCAGGACCGTCTGCGCGACCTGGCGGGCACCGTCGAAGTACACCTCCGGGACGGCATATTCGATCAACGGGGGAGAGACGGCATCGATCGCGTAGATGAGGTCGAGATGGGTCTGATGGATTGCTGCGGTGTGTGCCGCCCAGCGCACTGCTTCCAGTGCGGTCGTCGAGCCGTCGGTACCGACGGCGATGCCTTTCGAGTACCTCATACCTCCAGTGTGTGCCGATCGCGACGGCGGGGCACGAGGCTTTGGACCCCATCCCGCGCGGCTGTGTGCCTGATCGCGCGGCGCGGTACCGGGGAGGGGGCCGTAGAGTCGGACGGTGATGTCAGCCTCGCCCCGCGCGCGTCAGTGGACCCCGCCCGGTCCACTCGATCTGCGGGCGACCGTGGGTCTGCACCGACGCGGCAGCGGCGATCCGGCGTTCCGGTACGGACGTGACGGCTCGGTGTGGCGCGCGGTGTGGACTCCCGACGGCCCGGGCACCGTGACCATGCGCGTCGAGCACGACCGCGTGGTGGGCCGGGCGTGGGGGCCCGGCGCCGACTGGCTGCTGGAGACGCTGCCCGACGCGCTCGGCGCCGACGACCATCCCGAGGCGATGCCGATCCACGACGAGGTGGTCGCCGGTCTCGCGGCCCGCGCCACCGGACTGCGGATCGGCAGCACCGGCCGGGTGTGGGAGGCCCTCGCCCCGGCGATTCTGGAACAGAAGGTGGTCGGCACCGAGGCGTGGCGGGCCTGGCGATATCTGCTCCGGCGATTCGGTGAACCCGCGCCGGGCCCGGTGCCGGCGGACATGCGGGTCCCGCCGCCACGGTCGGCCTGGATCGACATCCCGGTGTGGGAATGGCACCGCAGCGGCGCCGAACCGGTACGCATGCGCACCATCCGCGGCGCGGCCACCATCGACACCGAACGTCACGCCGGCCACCTCGACGTGTTGCGCGGCGTCGGTCCGTGGACCGTCGCCGAGACCCGCGCCCGGGCGGTCGGCGACGCCGACGCGGTGCCGGTGGGTGACTATCACATTCCGTCGCTGGTGGGGCAGACCCTCATCGGTGAACGCGTCGACGACGCGGGGATGCTCGAACTCCTCGAACCCTATGCCGGACACCGCTATCGCCTCATCCGGATGATCGAGATGTACGGCAGCGCGCCGCAGCGACGCGGCGCCCGGATGAGTGTGCGCGACTACCGGGGAATCTGAGATCGTCCCCGAGATCGACTCGCGCTGAACAGAACTCTCGATCTCCCCGGTCACCTGCGGTGATGACGGCCCGAGTCCGCACCGGCCGGATGTGCCGAATTGTCCGTCCCGGTCGGCGCTACCAGAATTCCCTCTCGAAGGATTGCCGTGCCCCGTGCCCGGGTCATGGCGCGTGTGAAGGGACTGTTGATGTCATCGAGAATTGCCGGGGCCGTCGTGGCCGTCATTGCCGTCGTCACCGCGGCGGTGACGGGGTGTTCCTCCGACGACGCCGCGAGCGGCTCCGGCGGCCGGGTGACGCTCGTCGTCGGCGACCAGGTGCAGCAGACCCGGTCTCTGCTCGAGGCGTCGGGCGAACTCGACAATCTGCCCTACGACATCGACTGGGCGGCATTCGAATCCGGGCCACCGCTGCTGGAAGCCGCCGCGGCCGGCAAGGTCGACTTCGGTGGCACCGGGGACGTCCCGCCGGTGTTCGCCCAGGCCGGTGGTGCACCCCTGAAAATCGTTGCGGTGCAATCCCGCACCGCACCCAATGACTTCCTGCTGGTGCCCGCCGGTTCGTCGGTGACCTCCATCGCCGCGCTCAAGGGTAAGAAGGTGGCGTTCGCCAAGGGGTCGAGTTCGCACGGTCTGGTGCTGGCCCTGCTCGCACAGGCGGGGTTGGGTCCGGATGACATCGAGGCGACGTATCTGTCACCGACCGAGGCGCTTTCGGCGTTCTCCGCGGGCCAGGTGGATGCCTGGGCGGTGTGGAATCCATTCGCGACCGTCGGCCAGACACAGGCCCACGGCAAGGTGATCGCCGACGGTGCCGAGTTGACCACCCAGCAGGGCTACTACCTGGCACCGGAATCCGCGCTCGCCGACTCCGGCAAGAATGCCGCGATCAAGGACCTCATCGGTCGGATCACCCGCGCCAACCAGTGGTCGGTCACCCACGAGGATGCCTGGATTCCCACCTACAGCAGGCTCACCAAGCTCCCCGAACCCGTCGCCCGGGCGACCTTCGCGACCTCGTCGGGAACCCTCGTCGCGATCGGGGACGAGCAGATCGCCAAGCAGCAGAGGCTGATCGACCTGTTCGCCAAGGCCGGCGAGATCCCGAAGGCCTCCGACGCCGGTGCCTACTTCGATCCGCAGTTCAATGCCGCGGTGACCGGCGCGGGGGCGTCCCGATGACCCAGATTGTGCTCGATCGGCGGGTATCGGGAACAGCGGTCGAGGGGTCGGGCGATGTGACGGCCGAGGCGCCCCGCGGCTCGCTGTGGTCGCGGCTGCCGCGCCTGCGGGCCGGCTCCTGGCTGCGGCTGATCTCGCCGCTGGTGATCCTCGGGCTGTGGCAGCTCCTCTCCGTGCGGGGGGTCATCCCCGAGGCGAAGTTGTCGCCGCCAACGCAGGTGTGGGCGGCCGCCCAGGAACTCTGGGCCGACGGGAGTCTGCAAGAAGCACTGGCGATTTCGCTGCAGCGGGTGGGCCTGGGACTGGTCCTCGGTGTGGTGGTGGCCGTCTCGCTGGCCCTGCTCGTCGGTTTCTTCCGGGTGGCCGACCTCGCCATTGACCCGCCGTTGCAGATGCTGCGGACGGTCCCGTTCCTCGGTCTGATCCCGCTGTTCGTGGTGTGGTTCGGGATCGGTGAGGAACCGAAGATCTACATGGTCGCCCTCGGCGTGCTGTTTCCCCTGTACCTGAACCTGGTGTCGGCGATCAAGGGCGTCGACCCGAAACTCATCGAGGCCGGACGATCCGTCGGTCTCGGCCGAATCGGGTTGGCACGCACCGTGATCCTGCCCGGATCGATGGCCGGCGCGCTCACCGGCTTCCGGCTGTCGCTCGGGGTCGCGTGGCTGTCGCTGATCGTCGCCGAACAGATCAACGCCGACGCCGGCCTGGGATACCTGGTGATGAACGCGCGCACCTACTTCCGCAACGACATCATCGTCCTCGGCCTGGTCATCTACGCGCTCCTCGGCCTGATCAGTGACTCCATCGTCCGTGGCCTGGAGAGCTACCTGCTGCGCTGGCGAGTGGCCCGATGAGCGCGCGGGTGGTGGTGCGCGCGGAGGGGCTGTCCCGCTCGTTCGGTGACGTCCACGTGCTCGAGGGCATCGACCTGACCTTGCACTCCGGTGAGATCGTGGCTCTGGTCGGACGTTCCGGCTCCGGGAAGTCGACGCTGCTGCGGATCATCGCCGGCCTCGATCCCGATCACGAGGGTGAGTTGACCGTCGACGGGTCCCGGGCGGTCGCCTTCCAGGAACCGCGACTGTTGCCGTGGCGGCGGGTGGACAAGAACGTCTCGCTCAACCTCAAGGTCGCCGACGCCGATGCCCGCGCCGCCGACGCGCTGGCCGAAGTGGGACTCTCGCATCGGGCGGGAGCCTGGCCACTGACGCTGTCCGGCGGTGAGGCGCAGCGTGTCTCACTGGCCCGGGCACTCGTACGCAATCCGGATCTGCTGCTGCTCGACGAGCCGTTCGGTGCGCTCGACGCGTTGACCCGGCTGGAGGCCCACGGCCTGCTCACCCGGTTGTGGGAACGGCACCGCTTCGCCGCCCTACTGGTCACCCACGACGTCGAGGAGGCCGTCGTGCTCGCCGACCGCATCCTGGTCCTCGAGGACGGGGCGATCGCGCACGACGTCACGGTCGACCTGCCCCGTCCGCGGGAGCGCGATGCGGCCGAGCTCGTCACCCTGCGGGAGCGGGTGCTGGCATACCTCGGCGTCGGTGCGCTGGTCGGCGGCGCCGCCATCCGATCGGAGAATCGATGAGCGACAAGCACTTTCACTGGTTCCTGCCGACCTCGGGAGACGGTCGGGAGGTGATCGGCGGGCTCCAGTCGGCCGGAATCCTCGGCACCGCGTCGGCGGTGCGGCCCCCGCATCTGGACTACCTCGCCCTCGTCGCCAAGACCGCGGAGCGACTCGGGTTCGAGTCCGTCCTGACGCCCACCGGAACCTGGTGCCACGACGCCTGGTTGACCACGGCGGCGCTGATCCGGGAGACCAGCCGGCTGAGATTCCTGGTGGCGTTCCGGCCCGGGCTGATCACCCCGACGCTCGCCGCACAGCAGGCCGCGACGTTCGCCGAGTTCTCCGGCGGCCGGTTGGCACTGAACATCGTCGCCGGCGGCGATCGGGAGGAGCAGGAGCGTTTCGGGGATCGGCTGACCAAGGAGCAACGCTACGCCCGGGCGCGTGAATTTGTCACCATCGTCCGACAGGCCTGGACCGGAACGCCCTTCGACTTCACCGGCGATCACTACGATGTGACCGGCGCGGTGGTCGGGCATCCGCCGGCCGTGGCGCCTCAGGTCTTCTTCGGCGGTGCGAGCGAGCCCGCCCGTGAAGCCGCCGCGGCGACCGTCGACACCTACCTCACCTGGACCGAACCGCCGGAGAAGGTCGCCGCACTCGTTGACGACGTGCGCGCGCGGGCCGCCCGGTACGGCCGGGAACTGTCCTTCGGTATCCGGGCGCACGTGATCACCCGTGACACCCGGGAGGAGGCGTGGGCCGAGGCCCGCAAGCTGGTCGGCCGGATGGACCCGGCACTGATCGCGTTGGCGCGAGAACGGTTGTTGCAGAGCGACTCCGAGGGTCAGCGACGTCAACTCGCACTCAACGCCGACGTGGACAACCTCGAGGTCTATCCGGGTCTGTGGGCCGGATACGGCTTGGTGCGGCCGGGTGCCGGTACCGCTCTGGTCGGCAGTCACGCCGAGGTGGCCGACCTGATCGCACAGTACCGCGCGATCGGCATCGATCACTTCATCCTGTCCGGCCAACCACATATCGAGGAGGCCTTCTGGTTCGCCGAAGGGGTGGTCCCGTTGGTGCGGGCGGCCGATCGTCTGCCAGCGGTCACCTCGCCGACGTGAGGGTCAGGAAGGCTTGCGGCACAACACATACTGTCCCTCGTCGATGAGGGTCTGTTCGATGTGTTCGGCGCCGAGTTCGCGGAGTCGGCCGGTGATCTCGTCGCGGTCGAAGACGCGGTAACCGCCGATGCCGGCGAGCGTGCGCACGCCGGGCAGGGTGGAGATCGGACCGGCGACCGAGGTGAACACCACCAGCAGTCCGCCGGGTGCCGTCACCCGCATCATCTCGTCGAGCACCGGCAGCGGGTCGGGGATCAGGTAGAGCGCGGCGAGGCAGATAACCTCGTCGAAGCTGTTGTCGGCGAACGGGATCGCGTGGGCGTCGACACGCATGTACGAGGCCCGCCGCGCGGCGTTGGTGGCGACGGCGGTGGCCAGCATCGGCGCGGAGAAGTCGATGCCCACGACGTGTCCGTCGCCGGTCAGGCCGTCGGCTATGTGTCGGGTGTAATTACCAGGGCCGCAGGCGATGTCGAGGACCATGCGTTCACCCGGGCGGCACAGGTAGGCGCGCAGGGCCTTGTCGTAGTCGGCGGTGGCACTGCCGCCGAGGGAGAACCCGCGGGTGAAGATCGGCCGCCACGCCTTCTGGTAGATCCGGGAGAAGACCGGGTTGCGCATCAAGCGGGTGGCCGGCGACTCCATCGCGTGGACCTCAGGCCCGCACGTCGGGCTGCACGCGCAGGGTGTGCAGCGTGGTGGCCAGCATGTCGTACTGCCCGGCCAGCAACACGAAGGCGACCGCCTGCCGTTCGTCGAGATGACGTCGCAACGCGGCCCACGCGATGTCGCTGATGTCGGAGTCGTGGACCAGTTCGTCGGCGGCGCGCAGCAGGGCGCGTTCGCGATCACCCCATCCGGCGTCCGGGCCCTCGAGAATGCGGGTGATCTCGTCGTCGGACAGGCCGGCCCGCTTGCCGAGTCGACGGTGATGATCGAGTTCGTACTCCGAGCCGCGCAGATGGGCGACGCGGATGATGATCATCTCGGAATCCTTGCGCGGCAACGTCCCGAACGGCATCAGCCGGGCCGAGAAGTGCAGCCAGCCGCGGAACAGGCCGCGGGTGCGGCCGAGGGTGGAGAAGATGTGGGCGTCGTGCACGCCGATGGCGCGGGCGGCGATACGGCTGAACGCCCAATTGATCGGGCCGAGGTCGCCGAGGCCGCCGGGAGCGATCCGTGGGGTGCTCATGGTGTCACGGTAGACTACGACGATTATGACGACCATCACACCGCGCGTGTTCACCTCCGTTGACGACATCAAGGCCGCGATCGGCGAGGACCTCGGATCGGGCGAATGGCTGGAGATCACCCAGGACCGCGTCAACCAGTTCGCCGACGCGACCGGTGATCATCAGTGGATTCACGTCGATCCCGAGCGTGCGGCGTCCGGTCCGTTCGGCGCCCCCATCGCCCACGGCTTCCTGACCCTGTCGTTGCTGCCGATGCTCGCCGGCTCGATCTTCACCGTCGAGGGACCGAAACTCGTCATCAACTACGGCCTGAACAAGGTGCGCTTCCCCAATCCGGTGCCGGTGGGCTCGCGGATCCGCGCCAACGCGGTGATCACCTCGATCGAGGAGGGCGCCAAGGGCGTCACCATGGTGGTGGTCAACACCGTGGAGATCGAGGGCGCCGACAAACCGGCGTGTGTCGCCGAAAACGTTCGCGTGATGGTGTTCTGACGCAAGCTTTCTGCCTTCACGCGGGCGGTTCGTGTCGACGCGCCGCCCGCGTGCAGGCTCCTTCGTTGCAATGACCGCGCCGATACGCGGGTGCCGCGTCGACGAGGAGGTACTGCGAGGTCCCGAAGCCGGCACACGGCGGTAGCCGGGGCCGAACGGTCGGCTCAGCGTTCCGCGGAACGCTGAGCGTTTTGTTTGCCCGCGGGAATGACGGGAATAGATGAACCTTCATATGAGTTGACCAATATCAACTCATAGTTATAGAGTTGACCAGAGTCAACTTACGTAGGAGGTCATGGTCCATGGCTACATCCATCGCGCCGGCCGAGACGGGTCCGCGCGCCCAGAGGTCGGTGATCCTGGCGATTTCGGGGCTGATCGTCGGAATGTTCGCGGCGATAGCCTCGAGCACCATCATCTCGCCGGCGTTGCCGCGGATCGTGTCGGATCTCGGCGGTGGTGAGGACATCCTGACGTGGGCGATCACCGCGAGCCTGCTGACGTCGAGTATCGCGACACCGTTGTGGGGCAAGCTGTCTGATCTGATCGACCCGAAGCTGCTTGTGCAGATCGGTCTGGGGTTCTTCGTCACCGGATCGGTGCTGGCCGGTTTCGCGTTCGACCCGTCCTGGCTGATCGCCGGCCGGGCGATCCAGGGCGTCGGCGTCGGTGCGATGAACACTCTGGTGATGGTCATCATCGCCGGCATCGTCTCGGCGCGTGATCGCGGAAAGTACATGGGCGTCATCGCCGGCATCATGGGTGTCGCCCAGGTCGGCGGTCCGTTGTTGGGCGGTGTCATCACCGACGGTATGGGTTGGCAGTGGACATTCTGGCTGTTCGCCCCGCTGGTGGTCGTGGCGATCATCGTCATCCAGCTCACCCTGCATCTGCCGAAACGTCCGGCGCGTGCGGTCCGGATCGACTACCTCGGTGCCGTTCTGATCGCGGCGGGCGCTGCGACGCTGACCCTGTGGATCACCTTCGCTGGTGACAAGTACGACTGGTGGTCGTGGCAGACCACCGCCATGCTCGGCGGTGTTGTCGCGGCATTCGGCCTGTTCGTTCTCGTCGAACTCAAGACCGCTGAGCCGATCATCCCAATGCGGTTGTTCGGCGACCGCACGTTCACCCTCGCGGTGATCGCGTCGATCGGTCTGGGCGTGGCGATGTTCGGAGTGCCCGTGTTTCTGAGCCAGTACCTCCAGTACGCGCGCGGTGCCAGTCCGACCCAGGCAGGTCTGATGACCCTGCCGATGGTCGCCGGACAGCTCATTGGTGGCATGCTCGTCGGCAACCTGATCAGCAAGTGGGGCATTTGGAAGGGCTTCGTTGTCGGCGGCACCATCGTGTTCACCGTGGGTCTTGCCCTCATGGGGACCGTCGGTTACGACACGAACTTCGTCCTCGTCTCCGTCTACATGTTCATGCTGGGCCTCGGGATCGGCTCGGTGATGCAGAATCTCGTGATGGTGGTTCAGAACTCGGTCGAGGCGAAGAACCTCGGTGCCGCGAGTGCGGGCGTGACGTTCTTCCGCAGCCTGGGCGGCGCCGTGGGTGTCACCGCGCTCGGTGCGCTACTCGGTGCCCGTGTGCCGACCCTGATGCAGCAGAACATCGCTGACGCCGACGTGTCCGGGCTCACCCCCGAGCAGTTGCAGGGCGCGCACGAACAATTGAGCAGCGGTGCGGTGACCGACCTCGGCTCCCTGCCGGAGGTGTTCGGATCGGCCATCGAGAGTGCCTACGGCACAGCGACAGCGGAGATCTTCCTGTGGTCGGTGCCGCTCGGCGTCGTCGCGGTGATCGCGACGCTCCTGCTGCCGAACAAGAGCCTGTCGCGCAGCACCGGCACCGAGAAGTTGGGTGAGCAAGCAGGGAAGGCCGCGGTCGATCTGGCGGGGGCGATCACGTCGAGTGATTCACCCGAATCCATCGCCGCCGAACGGGTGCTCGAGAGTGCCGTGACGCGCAGATCGGAGGACCCGGGGCAGGTCCGGTGAGGGAGAGGTCGGGCAGACTGTGGTGATGGTGACCGAACGCTCCGACGAGGCCAGAACGCTCCCGGACAGCGCCGCCGCGCATTCGGCGGCTCTGCTCGCGGTCGAGGACGGTATCGAGCAGCTGGTACAGGCGGTGCGGCTGCGCTGGAAGGACCTTGCGCATCAGATCCATCCCGACCTCCAGCCGATCGGGTTCCGGATCATCGCCGCTCTGTACGGTGGGGGCCCGCAGCGCGCGAAAGACCTCGCCGATCGCCTCGGCAGCGACAAGAGCGTCCTCAGTCGTCAGCTGTCGCAACTGGAAAAGCTGGATCTCGTGGAACGACATGTGGATCCCGACGACGGACGCATCATCCGGATGGCACTCACCGAGGCCACCGGCCAACGTATCCGAGACCTCGAATCGGGCGACGGCGCCGGTTACCGGCAAGCGCTGTCCACCTGGCCGACCCAACGGTTGCGTGACTTCGCCGAGATGTTGCAGGACTTCACCTCGCCGGCGGACTATCACTCCTGACCCGGTGGCAGCCGGTACTCGATCGCCGATCTGCATGCGTCACACCGTCATATACGGCGAGACCGTCGAACCGTGCTCGTTGATCCGCAATTCGGTGCCCAGTGACGGGAACGCACGTTGGGTACAACTCTGACGTTCGCATACGCGGCAACCGGCGCCGATCGGGGTGATGCGGGCCTGCGGTCCGATCTCGAGGCCGTCGGAGTAGATGACGCGGGCGGCGTGCCGTAGCTCGCAGCCGAGGCCGATGGCAAAGGTCTTGCCCGGCTGGCCAAAGCGCGCCGCGCGTCGTTCGACGGTGCGGGCGATCCAGAAATACTCGCGGCCGTCGGGCATCTCGGCGATCTGGGTGAGGATCTTGCCCGGCGAGGCGAAGGTCTCGTAGACATTCCACAGCGGGCAGGTGCCACCGGAGGCGGAGAAGTGAAAACCGGTGGCGGACTGTCGTTTCGACATGTTGCCGGCGCGGTCGACGCGGACGAACGACCACGGGATGCCGCGCAGGTTGGGGCGTTGCAGGGTGGACAGGCGATGGCATACGGTCTCGTAACTGACCGCGTAGAAGGCCGAGAGGCGTTCGATGTCGTAGCGGAAATCTTCTGCGGCGCCATGGAATTGGGCGTAGGGCAGCAGTGCCGCGCCGGCGAAGTAGTTGGCCAGTCCGTAGCGGGCCAGCGAGCGCGCGTCGTCGTTGCTGAAGTTACCCTCGTCGACGAGTTGCCCGATCAGGTCGCCGTATTCCAGGTAGGCGAGTTCGGCGGCCAGTTTGAAGGCGCGCTGTCCCGCCGACAACGCCGCGGACACCTCGAGGCGCCGTGAGGCCGGATCGAAGCGATGCAGCACGTAGTCACCGAGGTCGACGCGGCGGGCGACGGTCACGCCGTGGCGCTTCTCGAGCCGGTCGATGATCTCGCGGCGCACATCACCGGAGTGCATCCGCATGCGCGTGGTCATCTCCTCGGCCGCCACGTCGAGCTCGTGAATGTAGTTGCGGCGCTGGGAGAAGTAGTCGCGGACCTCGTCGTGGGGGGCGCTGATGGCGCCGCGCATGGAACGGTCGCCGCGTTCATCGGTGGCGGCGGCGAGCTGATCGGTGGCGATCCGGTAGCGGCGGTACAGGTTCACCATGGCCGCCGCGATCTCGGGGTGGCCGGAGACCATGGTGCTGATCCCCTGCGCGTCGTGGGCGGTGTCGGCGGCCTCCACGTCGTCGTCGAGGAGCACTTCACGCAACTCGGCGACCAGACGCACATCGTCCTGGGAGTCGAAGAATCCGGCATCGACCCCGAAGGTGTGCGTGATCTTCTCCAGCACCGCGGCGGTCAGCGGCCGCGCGTCGTGTTCGATCTGGTTGAGATACGACGGTGAGATCGCCAGCGTCTGGGCCAGTGCGACCTGGGACAACCCTCGTTCCGAGCGCAGCTGGCGCAACCTGGACCCCACATACGTCTTCGGCATCGCCCCACCTCCTCGTCATCACAGGATACGGTGACCGCGTGCGGGTGAGGCGCGCTCTTCGGCGCAGAGCGATGGCGGGGACGGTCGGGGCAGCGGTGACGTTGTCGGTGGCGATGATTCTGGCGACGGGATGTTCGCAGGGCACCACGACGATTCCGGCCGCCTCGGTGGCCCCCGCGGATCTGCTCCTCGACCCGGCGGGGCTGCCGGCCGGCTTCACCCCGGTGCAGTTGCCCGTGAAGCAGTTGATCGACGCCAACGCGACGCAGTTGTCGGCGGCACAGTCGACCACCGTCACCCCGCAGCAGTGCCGGCCGAGCGCGGACGCCGACCTCAATCACCGGCTGACCGAGGCCGACACCGCGGTCCTCGGTGCCCAGTCGGGTTTCGGGAATCTCGTCGAACTGGTGACCATGCAGACACGCGATCTCGGTGCGGACATCGCCGCCACCACGGGAGCCTGCGCGCGTACCGAGACGACCATCCGGCAGGGCAACCTGGCCGGCACCACGATCGTCACCGTGTCGACCGTCCTGCCGCAGCCGCCACTCACTGATCACGCCGACGACGTCGAACAGATGCACGTCGTGGAGTCGGCGACCACCACCACCCTGCCCGACAAGGGCGTGCAGACCGCCGTCTCCTACAGCGGATATGCGCTGCTCACCCGGCCCGGTGGCGTGCCGGTGCGGTCGCCGGCGACGGTGTCGCTGACGGTGTCGGGCGAGACCACCGACGCGGTGCGGCCTCCCGCGCCGGCGCCCGTGGCACGTCCACCGATGTCCCGCGAGGAGTTCGTCACCCTCTTCGGCACGGCCGTGACCACCGCGGCCCAAGGTCACACCTGACGGCGATGTCGTCCCTGATCACACGCCGTGAACCGGTCGTGGTCGCGGGGGAGGACACCTGACCTTTCGGCGTTTGTCTGTGAATCCTGTCACAGCAGGTGAGCGGCGGACGACGCCGTGTGCGGCCAGGGCGCCTCGGCGCGTGCACGACGGGTCGGCCACGTACGATGGGAAAAACCCAGTACGCGCGTACTTTTTGAGAGCGCCGCCGGGTTCCTTCACACTCTCACCTTCGCAAGATTTGCAAAATCTTCGCGAAAGCTGGCCGCCTTTCGCACGATAAACCCGACTGGACCTGCGGGTTTGCCCTGTGGCACTCTTGATTGCAGACACCGCCGGAGAGCTACGGAGAGTTTGCAACCGTGCCCCCGGATGTCTGTCAGCAGGGTTCGCCGTACCGGCGCAACCACCCACGGCCCCTTACGTCGGCCGAGCAGCACAACGAAAGCGAAGTGGCTAATGAGCAACGTCGGAAAGCCCCGCACCGCCGCGGAGATCCAGCAGGACTGGGACACCAACCCGCGTTGGAAGGGCATCACACGCGAGTACACCGCCGAGCAGGTGGCCGAACTCCAGGGCAACGTCCTCGAGGAGCACACCCTCGCCAAGCGTGGCGCCGAGATCCTGTGGGAGGGCGTGAACGGTGACAACTACATCAACGCTCTCGGCGCTCTGACCGGTAACCAGGCCGTGCAGCAGGTGCGCGCGGGCCTCAAGGCCATCTACCTGTCCGGTTGGCAGGTCGCCGGTGACGCGAACCTCTCCGGCCACACCTACCCCGACCAGTCGCTCTACCCGGCCAACTCGGTGCCGCAGGTGGTGCGTCGCATCAACAACGCGCTGCTGCGTGCCGACGAGATCGCCCGCGTCGAGGGTGACAACGCCGTCGACAACTGGGTCGTCCCGATCGTCGCCGACGGTGAGGCCGGCTTCGGTGGCGCCCTCAACGTCTACGAACTGCAGAAGGCGATGATCGCCGCGGGTGCCGCCGGTACCCACTGGGAGGATCAGCTCGCGTCGGAGAAGAAGTGCGGTCACCTCGGTGGCAAGGTGCTCATCCCCACCCAGCAGCACATCCGCACCCTGACCTCGGCCCGCCTGGCCGCCGACGTCGCCAACACCCCGACCGTCGTCGTCGCCCGTACCGACGCCGAGGCCGCCACCCTGATCACCTCGGACGTCGACGATCGCGACAAGCCGTTCGTGACCGGTGAGCGCACCTCCGAGGGCTTCTACAACGTGCAGAAGGGCATCGAGCCCTGCATCGCGCGTGCCAAGGCCTACGCCCCGTACTCCGACCTGATCTGGATGGAGACCGGCAAGCCCGACCTCGAGGTCGCCCGCCAGTTCGCCGAGGCCGTCAAGGCCGAGTTCCCGGACCAGCTGCTCGCCTACAACTGCAGCCCGTCCTTCAACTGGAAGCAGCACCTGGACGACGCGACCATCGCGAAGTTCCAGAACGAGCTCGGCGCCATGGGCTTCAAGTTCCAGTTCATCACCCTGGCCGGCTTCCACGCCCTGAACTACTCGATGTTCGACCTGGCCTACGGCTACGCCCGTGAGCAGATGGCCGCCTACGTCGACCTGCAGGAGCGCGAGTTCGCTGCCGAGGCCCGTGGCTACACCGCCACCAAGCACCAGCGTGAGGTCGGTGCCGGCTACTTCGACAAGATCGCCACCACCGTCGATCCCAACACCTCGACCGCGGCTCTCAAGGGCTCGACCGAGGAAGGCCAGTTCCACTAGGAACTCGGCCAGACCGCAAGCACGCGGTTTCGGAGTTGACAAGACAGGCGGTCCGCGGCCTTCGCTGCGGGCCGCCTGTCGGCATCTGGGTGATCTGTGAGGAGTCGTGGTTGTGTCCGGTGAGATGATCTCGCGCGTGGGTGTCGTCGGCGCCGGGCAGATGGGCTCCGGGATCGCCGAGGTGTGCGCGCGGGCCCACGTCGACGTCCTCGTGTTCGAGCCGACGAAGGCGGCGGTGTCGGCCGGCCGGTCCCGCATCCTGCGGTCGCTCGACCGTGGCGTGTCGTCGGGCAAACTGACCGAGCGGGAACGTGAACAGGCCGTCGGCCGATTGCGGTTCACCTCCGATCTCGGGGATTTCTCCGATCGTCAAATGGTGTGTGAGGCCGTCATCGAGGACGAGGGCGTCAAGACCGAGATCTTCGCCTCGCTCGACAAGGTGGTCGCCGACCCCGACGCGGTACTCGCCTCCAACACGTCGTCGATCCCCATCGCCGTCCTCGGCAAGGCCACCGGCGACGCCTGCCGGGTCATCGGCATGCACTTCTTCAACCCGGTTCCGGTCCTCCCGCTCGTCGAGCTGGTGTTCACCCCGCTGACCGCTGCGGGGGTCGCCGATCGGGCCGAGACATTCGCCAGCGAGGTCCTGGGCAAACAGGTCATCCGCTCCGCCGATCGATCCGGCTACATCATCAACGCACTGCTCATTCCCTACCTGCTGTCGGCAATCCGCATGGTGGAGAGCGGTTTTGCCGCGGCCGAGGACATCGACAAGGGCATGGTGCTGGGCTGTGCGCATCCCATGGGTCCGTTGCGGCTGGCCGATCTGGTCGGTCTGGACACGGTCAAGGTGATCGCCGAGGGGATGTACGAGGAATTCGGTGAACCCCTCTACGGCCCGCCGCCCATCCTGGCGCGCATGGTCGCGCAGGGGCGGCTCGGCAAGAAGGCCGGTGCCGGTTTCTACGATTACGAGGCTCCCGCAACCCGTCGTTAGGCTTGGCGGATTCCCGATGCGCGATAATGAACTCGTGGTGAGTTCAAGGGGTGGGCTCGAGCCATGGCCGCGTGCTTCCGGAGATCTTTTGCGCGGCAACAACTTCGGGATAACCGGAGCCGAGTTCGGCTCTTCGTGCGAGATGGTACGACCGTACCTGTTATGACCGTGCTAACAAACTGCTTGCAATTGCAAGCGAGACGTGGATACTGGTAAGTGGAAGCGCTGCACAAGTGATCCCCAACCGGCAGTCATCGATCACCCACCTGGTCTGCTGCCCGAAAATTCTTGCGCCGCAAAACTTCTGCCCAACCCTTATCGAGGAGGCCGATATGAGCACCACCGAACGTACCCTTGCGAATCCCTTCTATGCCGTGGTCGGTGCGGGCGATCTGGCCCTGCAGCAGGTCACCGATGCCGTCACGCAGCTGCGTGAGCGCACCGAGGCCGCCACCGAGAGCGCGACCACGCGCTTCGAGGAGTCCAAGACCAAGCTCGAGGAAACCCGCACCAAGCTGAACAGCCTGCCCGAGGATGTTCCCTCGATCGACGAGATCCGCGCGAAGCTGACCACCGAGGAGATCACGAAGTTCGTCGAGCCCTACGTCGAACTCGCGACCAGCTTCTACAACTCGCTGGCCGAGCGTGGCGAGGAGACCCTCGAGCGTCTGCGTCAGCAGCCGATGGTCCAGGAAGGCCTGACCCGCGCCGAGAAGACCTACAACGACGCCGTCGACCTGACCGAGGACGCCCTCGGAGTGGTATCGCACCAGACCCGCTCCGTCGGTGAGCAGGCCGCGAAGATCGCCGGACTGGTCGGCGCCCGCGTCGGCGAGGCCAGCGATGCGCTCGACGACGCCGCCGACAAGCTCGGCGACAAGATCGACGAGGCCGCCCTCGAGGTCGGCGAGAAGCTCGACGAGGCCGGCGAGGCCGTGACCGAAGCCGGTCAGACCATCAAGGCCAACTCGGCCACCGCCGCGTCGAAGGTCGACGGCGCCGCCGGCACCGTCGAGGGCAAGGCGCGTACCGCCAACTCGTCGCCGGCCAAGAAGATCGCCGCCGCCAAGAAGGCTCCCGCCAAGAAGGCTCCGGCGAAGAAGGCCACCGGCCCGGAGGCCTGATCGGCACCATCGACAACCAGCACGGCCCCCGCGGATTCGTTCCGCGGGGGCCGTGTCATGTTCCGGTGCCGTGCTTTTTCGATGCGTGTTCTCAGTGCGGCGCCGGCGAGTGGATCGTGAGGACCGCGAGGGCGCCGTCGTCGCTGCGGTAGGTGTGTTCGGTGTTTGAGGGCCACTGCAGCGATTCACCTTGTCCGGCAGCCTTTTCGGCCCCGGTCGGGCCGGCGACCAGTCGCCCGGACACCACGTGCACGTGCTCGACGACGCCGTCGCCGTGCGGGGGTGAGGTGCGGATTCCGCCGGGCAACACGTGGAGCCAGAAGACCTCGGTTGTCGCGCCGTCGGAATGATGCTCGACGTGCAGGAGCCGCGCCGACAGGTGGGTGCCGGAACCCTCGGTGCCCGCGTCCTCGCCGAGCAGCGCCGACAGCGGGACGCCGAGTGGCCCGGCGACCGCGTACAGCGTGTCGATGGTGGGGTTGCGTTGTCCCGCTTCGAGTTCGGACAACGATCCCTTGCCGATGCCGGCGGCGCGGGCCAACGCGGACAGGCTCATCCCGCGTGCGGAACGCAGCCCGGCGATCCGGTCACCGATCGCCCGGCGGCGTGCGGCGGTGGCATCCGGGTCCTTGTCGGGCACGGCGTCGATCCTCCCTTCCGCGTTCTGTAAACAGAACGATACACGCTATGCTGGCCGACGTGACCACCAGAGCACCCTCGATGAGCGAACCCATCACGGCCGGAATCATCACCGCGCTCGTCGGGTTCACCTCGTCGTTCGTGGTCGTGGTCGCCGGGTTGCGGGCGGTCGGGGCGTCGTCGGAGCAGGCCGCGTCGGGATTGTTGGCCCTGACCGTCACCTTCGCGGTGGGCATCGTCGTCCTGTGCGTCGCGACCCGCAAACCCATCACCCTGGCCTGGTCGACGCCGGGCGCGGCGATGCTGGTGGCCGCCGGCGCCGAATATCACGCCGGGTGGTCGGCGGCGGTCGGGGCGTTCCTCGTCGTCGGCGTGCTCATCCTCGCGACCGGTCTGATCCCGGCCCTGGGGGATCTGATCGGGCGCATCCCGACGCCGATAGCGCAGGCCATGCTGGCCGGGGTGCTGCTCACGCTCTGCTTGGCGCCGATGAAATCACTTGCCGTGCAACCACTGCTGACTCTGCCGATCCTGGTGGTCTGGCTCGCCGCGACCCGATGGTGGACGCGCTGGGCGCTTGTCCTGGCCCTGGTGACCGCACTCGTGGTGATCGGCGCCTACGTCGGGGTGCACGGAATCGACGACGGTATCGCCATCGACTGGTGGCCGCAGATCGCCTGGACGACACCGTCGTTCGACGTCTCGGCGATCATCGGGTTGGCCATCCCGCTGTACGTGGTCACCATGGCGTCGCAGAATGTGCCCGGCGTCGCCGTCCTGAAATCCTTCGGCTACGAAACACCGTGGCGCCCGGCCATGTTCGTCACCGGGGTCGGCACGGTGATCGGCGCACCGTTGGGCGGGCACGCCATCAACCTGGCCGCACTGTCGGCGGCACTGGCCGCCGGTGAGGAGGCCGGTGCCGATCGGAGTCGTCGCTGGATCGCCGGGGTGTCCGCCGGCATCTCGTATCTGGTGCTCGCCGGTCTGTCCGGGGTGCTCGTCACCATCACCGCCATCGCGCCGCAGGGACTCCTGGAATCCGTTGCCGGCCTGGCGCTGCTGGCGACCTTCGCGAACGCCCTGCTGGGTGCCTTCGCCCACGACGAGTTCCGCATCGCGGCGGCACTGACCTTCGTCACCGCCGCGGCGGGTGTCACGTTCTGGGGGATCAGCGGGGCGTTCTGGGCGATCGTCGTCGGCCTCGTGGCGCACGGGGTGTTGCGGCGACCGGTCTGACGTGGCGCGGGGCGGTACGGATCCGCGTACGGCTGGCGGCTGGGCAGGTGCGAGTCGATCAGAAGCGAGGTGTACCTGTTTATAGCGGAGTATAGCAATTTGCTATAGATCGCTATATTCTCCTAGATATGGACGCGGTCGGTAACCCGTATTCACCTGGTGCAGGACGTAGACCCGCGGCTCTGGTCGGTCGTGATCCAGCGATTGCCGAGTGGCAGAACTCGCTCAGGCGTGCTGAGAAGGACCGGATTGACTCGCCGCAGGTCCTCATCGGAAGAAGGGGTGTCGGGAAGACCGTGCTGCTCGCACGCTTTGCATCTGAAGCGCGGGAACGTGACTGGGTGGTCGCTCGGATCGAGGCCTCGCATGATCTCAACTTTCGCGAAGCGCTCGGCGAAGCCTTGTATGAGCCGCTGAGTGACATGGTTCGTCCGGGGGTTGGCGAGCGGGTGGTGAAAGCACTCAAGACGGCGTCTAGCTTCAAGGCCTCCTACAGCTCAGATGGGGTGTGGTCTTTCGGTCTCGATTTCACGGCCTCTCCTGGTGGTGGTGCGGATACTGGCGTCATTGAGACCGACCTGCGCAAGCTCATTCGCGAGCTTGCAGACGCGGCTGCGTCGATTGGTGTCGGTCTGGCCGTGCTCATAGATGAGGCCCAGGATCTGGAGGTGGACGATCTCAGAGCGCTCTGTGTTGTCGCCCATCAGGCGGCACAGGATGATTGGCGATTCTTGCTTGCCTTCGCTGGTCTTCCGAGTCTGCGGGGCATGCTGGCTCAGGCAAGGTCCTACTCGGAGCGGTTTCGCTACGTGGGAGTAGAAGAGCTTGACGAATCTGCTGCACGCGCGGCTCTGATTCTGCCCGCGCGCGACGAGGGCGTGGAATGGAGCGATGCCGCATTGGACGAGGTAATCACCGCTTCGGGTTGCTACCCCTACTTCCTGCAGCAGTTCGGAAAGGAGACCTGGGATGTCGCAGGAGGGTCGCCGATTGACAGGCGCGACGCCGCCTATGGAATTGCGCTGGGTAACAACCACCTCGACAGAGGCTTCTTCAGCGTTCGCTGGGACCGCGCCACCAAAGCCGAGAAGGACTATATGCGCGCGATGGCGCAAGATTCCGGAGAGGATAGCCAATCCGGCGAGATCGCGAGCCGTCTGGGTCGGAGCATCGGCAGTCTCGGGCCAACTCGTGCGAATCTCATCAGCAAGGGGTTGGTCTTCGCACCCAATCACGGAGTGGTCGCATTCACTGTTCCCCACATGCATCTGTTCATTGCCAAACAGCCCTTGGCCTAGACGGTATGAGGAGGTTCGGGGCCGAAGGCCTCGAGCTGCAAGTCAAGACGTGGGTTGCCAGAACACACTGGTAGAGCCACATTGCAGACTCAGGAGGCCTCCGGTGATTACTCAGGGTACAAGTGTTGGGTTGGATGTTCATGCACGTTCGGTGGTGGTGCACGCTTGTGAGGTGCGGACCGGACAGGTGCGAAAAGCGCGGTTGACGCCGGATTACCGGTCGATCATCGAGTGGCTGCGGGCGTTGGTCGGGCCGGTCGAGGTGGCCTACGAAGCCGGTCCGACCGGATATGGGTTGGCCCGCGCGATGATTGCGGCAGGGATGGCGTGCACCGTGGCCGCACCATCGAAACTTCAACGGCCAGTGGGTGATCGAGTCAAGACCGACGCCAAAGACGCCGCGCACCTGGAGAAACTGCTCCGGTTGGGTGAA